>JAFGFX010000138.1 GCA_016930855.1 Sedimentisphaerales bacterium
CCTGGCGTTCCAGGCCCAGCGGGCGATGATCGGCCTGAAATCGATCCCCTGACGGGCTGACGCCCTGGGATGGGCTTGAGACGGCCCAGCGCCATTCGCTCTACCTGAGAAGGCTTGGCATCGATAGGCACCGCCGTGAACCAACGCGCCAATCGCCACCGCCGATCTTTACCTCCCGGCCGATAACTGCCTGGATACCGGCTTCCGGTGTCCAGGCATCTGTCCCGCCCCAAGAGAAAATCCACATTTCTGCCACGGCCCTCCTTTGTATTGGCGACTTTGCCCCCTGCATGACGTGTGCGTTTGGTAGGGATTATCCGGATTCACCGGGTGTGCCGCCGGTCCCCGTTTCCCGTCGTTGAGCCCCAGGGCTCGGATTTGCCCGCCGCCGGCAGCGATCCTCCCGCGCCAGCGCGACGCACCGGCGGGGCCGTCCGCAGTCCGTCGGCATCGGAAACCGGCCGGCCACCGGCCGGGCGGCCGCGTCCATTTGCCTGGGGAACAATTATATCGTAGATTACAGTGACAAGAAACCGGTCGCCTTCGCGCCTGCTCGATGATGCCGGCGCCGGCCGCGCCCCCCGGTCGACGCGGGGGCGAAGGCGGGCGACCGGAGGGTCGGACCAGTATACGGATTATACGGATCCAGTGTGTATTTATATATGTCCTGCCGGGCATATAGGGCTATCCGTATGCCGGCGTCCATCCGGATTCTCCGCCGAAACGGCCCAGCGCCTTCCGGCGGCCCGGTGGCAGCGGATACGACGTAGCGACAATTCGGTTTGACGTGGTTTGCTCAGCGCCTCAGGAGGCACAGCCGCATGGATTTACCGGCTGTGCCTCTTTTTTGCGCGCGGAAAGGAACGGTGCGCCCAGGCAGTCGCCGGCCGCAGCGCCGGATGAGTAGGAGGTGGATATCATGTCGTGGACCCTGAACGGCTCGGACATGCTGCGAACGCTGAACACCCTGAGCTCCGTCAGCGCCCAGCTGGCCCTCTCGAACGCCCGGCTGGCCACGGGCAAACGGATCAACCAGGCCATGGACGATCCGGCGGGGATCGTGGCGATCGCCAGCCTGGATCAGCGCCTCGCCGAAATTGACGCCGCCGGCCGCAACGGCGAGCGGATCAACAGCATCATCGACACGGCCGACGGCGCCCTGTCGCAGATCTCCTCGCTGCTGGGCACCATCCAGTCAAACGCCCTGTCGGCCGCCGGCGCCAGCGTCACCGCCGAGGAGCGCGGCGCCTACCAGGCCGAGATCGACGCCGCCGTGGACGCCATCGACACGCTGGTCAACACCACCACCTTCAACGGCGTTCGCCTGCTCGACGGCGGAACCGGCTACAACACCTCTGGCGTGGACACCGCCAAGCTGGCGGACGTGCGGGTCAATTCCGCCGACACCGCGGCCGGCACGATCAGCCTGGAGGTCGCCCTGGCCGCCGCGGCCGAGAAGGCGGTGATCTCCTACTCCGACGGGAACCTGACCGACGACGTGACCTTCAGCCTGACCGGCAACAACGGCACCGTCCAATTCACGCTGGCCAGCGGCTCGACGATCAGCAACATCGAAACCGCCGTCAACGCCCAGAGCGATTCAACCGGCGTGGTGGCCGAGGCCGACGGCGGCACCCTGTATTTCCGCTCCAGCGAGTACGGCTCCAGCCAATCGGTGCAGATCAACGTGACCGACGGCACCTTCGACATGGACGGCTCCGTCACCAGCGACACCGGCGGGGACGCCACCGTGACCGTCAACGGCCTGACGACCACCGCGGACGGCCTGCAGGTCTATTTCAGCAGCGGGTCCACCTCGGTGCGGTTCAGCCTGACAGAGAGCTTCGGGACCGGCGCTCCCGCCAGCACCACCTTTTCGATCACCTCCGGCGGGGCCGGCTGGCAACTGGACGCCAATCCGATCAACCGAATCCACTATGGACTGACCTCGCTGAACTCGGCCTATCTGGGCAACGATTCGGTGGGATATCTGCGCAGTATCAAGAGCGGCGGCGCCAACGACCTGGCCAGCGGGAACTATCATCAGGCCAGCAATATCGCCTCGGCCGCCTCACTGCACGTGGCCACCGAACGGGCCCGCCTGGGCGCCATCCAGTCCTACACGGTCAACAGCACCCTGAGCTCCCTCTCGGCGGCGAGCACCGCGCACGCGCAGGCCAAAAGCCGGATCGAGGATATCGACTACGCCGAGGAGACCGCCAACAACAACCGCCTGCAACTGCTCATGCAGATGGGGACGACCCTGCTGTCCATGATGAACCAGAACCGCAGCCAGATCCTCAACCTGCTGGGTTGAGGTGGCACAGCCACCCCTTGTTCGCCGCGGTCGCTTGCCGCGACCGGCAATTCGCCGCGATCATTAGGAAGTATCGACGCTCCCGCTGGTCGCTTCGTTTGGGCGAGGTACGAATCGTACACATAGATCGACGCGGGCTTGGTCAGCCAGTTGAAGGTTCATTCTGAACCTGCCATGGGGGCGGTCTTGGTCGATTGATCCCGCCGGACCGGTGAGCCTAATCCACCTTGGACACCTCGACAGGCGGGGTGCAGGCCACCCGAAAGCCGATGATGTCGATCTCCGGCAGCCACCAGCGGCTCTTGGGGATCTGGGGATCGCCGGCACGCCACCAGGGTTCCTCCTGGCTCCGGGCCGCGCAGCGCAGCGCCTCGGCCGGACTGTCGTAGTCGCCGCCGCGGGCCACGTGCACCCGGCCTTCCTTGGGACCGGTCGGATTGACCGCCGGATTGGCCTTGGCCGCCTGCTGGTAGGCATCGGGGCTGTAGAAATCATACACCCATTCACTGACATTGCCCATCATGTCGTAAAGCCCCCAGGCGTTGGGCTTCTTCTTGGCCACCGGGCAGGTCTCGCCGTCGGCGCTGTCGGCGTACCAGGCGTACTGGGCCAGGACCTTGGGATCGTCGCCCACGCCGTAGCAGCCCGCGCCGCCCGCCCGGCAGGCATATTCCCATTCCGCCTCGGTCGGCAAACGATATTTCTTGTCCGTTTTCTTCGAAAGCCATTGGCAAAACGTCATCGCGTTGTGCCAGGTCATGCCGATGGCCGGGTGCTGGGGATCGTAGCCCATGGTCATGTCGCCGTAGACCGGGGTCGGGCCGCTGATGGCGTCCACCTCGACGCCGACGGACTCGGCGGTGGTTTTCTCCTGCTCCACCTCCAGAAACTCCTTCTTGGCCGTGACGGTTTCCTGGTAATACAACTGGAAGAGCGCCAAGGTCGTCTCGGTCGTGCACAGGTAAAACGAATCCAGCTTCACTTTATGCTGGGGGCCTTCGTGCTCCTGGCGATCGGCCTCGCTCTCGGGGCTGCCTATGATAAAGGTCCCGCCCTCGATGAGCACCATGTCGAAGGATATCGTCTGGCCGTCCTTGCCCTTGACGGTGTCGGTATATCGCTTCGGGGGGGGCTCGGCGGCGGCCGCGGCCCGCGCCGCCTCGATCAATCCCCAACCGGCCAAGCCCACCACTAGGCACACCAAAGCACGACGTGTTCTACTCACCTGTGTTTCTCCTGTCATGAAATCCTTATTACCGTCCGCCGCCTGCCATTTATTGACGCACCTCTGGCGGCGTTTCGTCTGGGCATCTTGGCCAATATTTCCACTTTCATCCAGCGGCCAGGCTTAGCATAACAGCGGCCGGCGGAATCCCTCCAGAAACCGCGCCCAGCGGGAGGCCCGGGCCGTCCGGTTGGGGACTCTAGATCATCTTGTTAAAGCCCGGCTTGGGCACCGGATAGCTGCCGTCGGGGCCGGCCTGGACGGGCGGGGCCATATCGTCGCGGCACTCCTCCGGCTTGGGCGGGTAATAGAAATCCGACTGGTTGGCCTGCTCCCAGGTGACCTCCTTGCCGGTGTAGCAGGATATCTGGCCCATGACGGTGATCATCGTGCTGCGGGTCATGTAGTCGCCATTGTTGACCGGCTTGCCGGAGCGAATCGCGGCAAACAGCACATCGTGCTCCCGCTGATAGGGATCGCAGCGGCCGTTCCAGCGCCAGGGATTCTCGCCGCTGATCTCGCAGCGGGTGACATCGGCCTTGCCTTTCGAGCCCAGCACCACGCTGGCCGAGTCGTTGTAGCAGCCGTTGGTCGTCCGGCAGAGGGCGTAGACCATCACGCCGTCGGGGAAGTCATAGACGACCGCATGGTGATCGAAGACATCGCCGTAGATCGGCTCGGTCATCGAGGACCGGCCGCCCAGCCCGTGGCACTTGAGCGGGGCCGCGTCGTGGAGCACCCAACTGGTCCGGTCCAGGTTGTGCACCAGCGACTGGGGGACGTCGTCGCCCGAGAGCCAGCGGAAATGGTACTGGGTGCTGCACTGCCAGAGCAGCTCGGTGAGCCCCTCCCGGCGGGGGATCACCCCGTAGGGGCCGCGGAGGAAGTTCTCCTCGACCGCGATGACCTTGCCGATGGCGCCGTCGTGGATCCGCTGGACGGTCTCGGCGTAGCCGGTGTGGTAGCGGCTGTGCAGGCCGGAAACGAGGCAGAGGTTCTTCTGCCGGGCCAGGTCGGCCGCCTGCCGCATCGTCTTGATCCCGGCCGGATCGATGCCGTGGGGTTTTTCCACAAAGACGTGTTTACCGGCCTGGATGGCTCTCAGGGCGTGCAGCGGATGGAACTTGGCGGCGTTGGCGATCACCACGACGTCCGCCGACTCGATCACCTGCTTGTAGCCGTCGAAGCCGCCAAAGCAGTGGGCGTCGTCGACTTGCACCTGGTCTTTTTTCTGCTCCTGGAGGATCCGCCGCTTGTCCCGGACGCGGTCCAGGAAGATATCGCACATCGCCGTCAGCCGGCAGCCGGGATCCGCCGAGAGGGCCTGGACGGCCGCCCCGGCATTGCGGCCGCCGCAGCCGATCATGCCCACGCGGATCACGTCGCCGCCCGCGGCAAACACGCCGCGCTGGAGGCCCAGCGTCCCGGTCATCACGCCGGTGGCGGCCGCCGCCGCGGTCGCCGTCGATGCCCGCAAAAACTCCCGCCGGGTCGATCCGGTCCCTTTGTCGAATGATTTTGCCTGTGCCATAAGGCCTCCTTCTTGCCGCAATGGCGTATTGCCTTGTTCACCGGCCCGCCGTTTGCCCGGCTGGGCCAACAGGCTCTAATCTCAATGTGTCTCATCGAGATTCAATACATCTGAATCAATGGAAGGCAGCTTGTTTTCTTCGGCCGCAGCGATATCTCCAATTCGTCGATCGCAGCCAATGTTCCATACTCAATTTAAAGTACTTGGGTCTTTCCCGGCATGGCGACGGGATAGCGGCCCTGGTCGTCGGGCACGACCGGGGGCGTGGAATCCATGGTGAACCCGTCCAGGCCGGGCGCCAGCTCGAGGTTGGAGGCGAGCGCCTCGGCCCAGGTGATCTGCTTACCCGACTCGGCGGCCATGCGGCCGAGGATGCCGGCCAGGGCGGCGTAGGCGCAGCGTTCGGCCTCATTATAGGGCTTGTCCTGGCGGATGGCCTCGAACAGCAGCTTATGCTCCTGCTCGTAGGCGTTGTGACGGGGCCCGTCGTATTTCCAGATCAGGGACTCCGGGGTTTGCCGGTGGCCCTTGTAGATCTGGGGGACGGTGATCCCCTCGCCGAGCACGGCCGAGCCGGTGGCCCCGTGGATCACGTCGCCGAAGAAGCCCCAGCAGTTGTCCATGTGGCGGCCCTGGGCGAACAGTCGCGTGCCATCGGGGAAGGTATATTCCACCGCGTAGTGGTCGAACAGTTGATCGGGCTGGGTGCGGACCTGGCGTCCGCCCTGGCCCTGGGCCGAGACCGGCCAGGCGTCCTTGCACCAGCAGCAGACATCGATATTGTGAATCAGCCAATCCAGGATGAAGCTGCCGTTGAGCCAGGAGAAATTGGAGTAATTGCGGATCTGATGGGCCATTTCGCTCATGCCGGCCGGCTTGGCGGAAAAGCCCACCGGGGCGTGCTCGCGATAGGCCCAGCAGGTGATCAGCTCGCCGATGGCGCCGCCATGCAGCTTCTCGACGGCCTCTTCCAGCGGTTTGTAGTGGCGGCTCATCAGGCCGCCGGCGATCTTGAGATTCTTGGCCTGGGCCCGGCGGCCGGCCTCCAGGACGCGGCGGACGCCGGGGGCGTCCACGGCAAACGATTTTTCCATGAAGACGTGACAGCCCTTCGCCACGGCGTATTCCAGGTGGCCCGGCCGAAAGGCGGGCGGCGTGGCCAGCAGGACGACGCCGCCCGGCGCGACGGCGTCGACGGCCTTGCGGTAGGCGTCCATGCCCAGAAACTGCCGCTCGGGGGGGACATCCACCTGCGCGGCGTAGGAACCCGAGATACTCTTGAGGCTATTCTGCAGGCGGTAGTCGAAGACGTCCGCCATGGCGAAGAGCTTCTTGGGACTGCCCGTATCCGTCAGGGCGTCGGCGACCGCCCCGCTGCCGCGGCCGCCGCAGCCGACCAGGGCCAGCCGGATCGTATTATCCTCGGCGGCGTAGGCACCCGGCAGGGCGGCCCCGGCAAGCAGCGACCCGGCGACCACCTTGCCGCCGGCGGATAGAAACTGCCGGCGCGAAGGAGTACGGGTCGTTTTCGGCGCGGACGTATTGGCGAGACCTCTCGTTTCTGGTTTCATGATCGCTCCTTTGCAACAAGACAAGGGATAAAGCCCGCCTGCCTCATACGCCCTGCGGTCCGGCCGGCGCTAACAACTCCAAACCATCCTTCGTCGGGGGCTTCCAAACAATCCGTTCCTGACGGCGGCCGCTGGCCGCGGCGCCGCGGTACGATTTTATAACTGCTAACATAATGAGCGACCGAGGCGTTCAGCCGCCCGCGTGAGGCCTTTTGCCTTCATCTTTTTAGACGCCCTTAGTATTCCCGATCCTTGAGAACTCCCGGCTGGGGCACGGGGTAGCGGCCGCTCTCATCCAGCCGCAGGGGGGCGGCGGATTCCATGGTGAAGGCGTCCACCTCGGGCGCGAATTCGTGCTTGCAGTTGAGGACCTCGTCGAAGGTGACGACCTGGCCGGTATGGGCGGCCATGCGGCCCATGGAGGAGACCAGGCTGGCCTCGGCGCCGCGCTGCGCCTCGTTGTAGGGCTGGTCGTTGCGGATGGCGTCGATCAGGTCGTCCCACTCGAGCTGGTAGGGACTCGGCTCCGGCTGCGGAAAGGCCCACAACATGTGCTCCCGGTCCATGACGTGTCCGCGGTAGGTGCGGACCCTGCCGGGATAGTGACTGTTGGTCGAGACGATGGCCGAGCCCTTCGTGCCGTGCACGTAGCTGGCGAACTCGCCCTTGCAGCCGCTCATGGCCCGGCCGTAGTAGAACAGCTTGGTCCCGTCCGGGTAGGTGTATTCAATGGAGTAATTGTCGAAATTCTGGTCGAGGGATCGGCCGCGCTCGTGGCGGCCGCCTAAGGCCTGGGCCTCCACCGGCCAGGCGCCCTTCATCCAGGAACACTCGTCGATCTGATGGATGTAATAGTCGCTGTACATGCCGCCGCTGGCCCAGAGGAAGGCGTGGAAGCGCTGGATCTGGTAGAGCAGCTCGCTGACGCCGTCCGGCTTGCGACCGGCCAGCGACGCCCGGCCGGCCATGCGATAGGCCCGCATGGCGACGATGTCGCCGATCTCGCCCTGATCGATGCGCTCCTTCAACTGCCGCCGGCCCCGGCAATGGCGGATCATCAGTCCCACGCCCACCTTGAGATTCTTTTGCACCGATTCCTCGGCGAGCTTGAGCATCCGGCGGGTCGAGGGGCCGTCCACCGTGACGGGTTTTTCCATGAACACGTTGAGCCCCTTCTGGATGGCGTAGGTGAAATGCACCCAGCGGAAGGCGGGCGGCGTGGCGAAGATCGCCACATCGCCTTTGCCGAGACAATCCATCGCCTTGCGGTAGCCGTCGAATCCGATGAATTGGCGCTGCTCGGGCACGTCCACCCGGTCGGCGTGCCGGCCCTGGAGGTTCTTGTAACTGCTGGCCAGGCGATGGGCAAACACGTCCGCCATGGCCACCAGCTTGGCCGGGCCGTTCTTGACCGAGAGGGCGTCCGACGCCGCCCCGGTGCCCCGGCCGCCGCAGCCGATCAATGCCAGCTTGATGGTATTGTCCTGGGCCGCATAGGCGCCCGGCAGAACGGCGCCGGCAAGAACCGAACCGGCGACCACCTTGCCGCCGGCAGTCAGGAACTCCCGGCGCGTGGGATCGTTTCGCGTCTCCGGCGAAGACGCATCGATTTGCGGTCTGGTTTCTCGTTTCATGATGGTTCCTTTTTTATACACTCCAACATAAATACCGGCCGCTGGGTAAAGCTGCCCTGGTTTGGCCTATCGGACCGGTTTTGTTAGACGCCCTTAATATTCCCGGTCTTTAACAATTCCCGGTCGCGGGACGGGATATCTGCCGTCGGCGTCAGGCTGCAGGGGGGCGGGAGAGTCCATCTTCAACTCATCCAGGCCGGGCGCCATCTCGTGGTCGCTGTTGAGGATCTGGTCGTAGGTGATTTCCTGGCCGGTGTGCGCCGCCATGCGGCCCAGGCTCGTC
>JAFGFX010000139.1 GCA_016930855.1 Sedimentisphaerales bacterium
GAATTTTTTAGCGGTGTCAACCGTATGGACCAGCATGCCCGGCCGGTGCATCCGCAGTCGGGCGGCGATCCGGCCGTCGGGCTGGATGATGCAGGAGGGATACGGCGCGTAGCGGGCGCAGGAGTTGGCCATGCTGATCCAGAAATAGTTATCCGCGGCACGGCACTGCATCGTCTGACACATGATCACGTTGTGGATGGAGGGGCCTTTCTGGCGGGCGTTGTAGAAAGACTGAAACAGGCATTGGACGTTTTGCCTTTTCAACTGGCGATACAGCTCCCCGAAACGCAGGTCGAAACAGATCAGAAGGGCGCAGCGGATCCGCTTGATGGTGAAGACCACGAAGTGGTCGCCGGGGCTGTAATGGTGCAGGTCGCGCGGCGTGCCGAACCGCTTGTCATAGCGATCGGCGATCCTGCCTTGCGGATCGATCAGATAGAGGCTGTTATGCGGCTTGCGGGGGGGCGTCAGCGGATGGGTGCTGCCCAGGATGATCCAGAGGCGGTACTGTCGGGCGAGGTGCATGATGTTGGTGGTCTCCGCCCGCAGGAGCGGCTGGTCGATCCGGTCGGCGCTGGGGATATCCTCCCCGGCGTAGCCGCTCAGGGCGCATTCGGAAAAGTGCACGATATCGGCCCGCCGCCGCTTCGCCTGGCCCAGGAAGGCCTGGATCCGGCGGGCGTTGCGGCGGATGGAGCCCGAGACGGGAAACTGACAGGTCGCCACCTTGAGGGTTGAATCCATCGTCGCTGTCCTTGGCCTGGATATCTTGCCCGTTTATCGAAACCGTTTTCCAATCGACCGTACCGGCATCATCGGCATACGAAACCGTTTGCCCGGGTCCTAAAACGCCCTTACGTTTTTCCCCGGATCGGCAGGCGGATGGTGAAGGTGGTGCCTTCGTGGTGCCGGCTGCGGATCTCGATCGTGCCGCCGCATTCCCGGACGATCCCGTGGACCACGGACAGGCCCAGGCCGGCGGACTTCTGGTCGCCGCCCATCAGCGTGCCGCGGGTGGTGTAAAACGGTTCGAAGATGTGCGGCAGGTCCTTGGCCTCGATGCCGCTGCCGGTGTCGGCAAAGGTCAGCACCAAATGGTCGCCATGCTGCACCAGGCCGAGACGCACGGTCCCGCCCTGCGGCATGGCGTTCTCGGCGTTGTCCAGCAGATTCTCCAGCATCTGGTGGAATCGGGATCCGACCACCTCGACGACCGGGGCCGCCTGGAGATGCAGCTGCAGTTTGATGTTTTTCTCCGCCAGCCGCTTTTCCACCAGATGGGCAAAGGTCAATATCACCTCGGTGATATCGGCCAAATCGCTGAGGATTTTATCCTTCTCGGCGAAGGTCAGCAGGTTGCGGGTAATCTCGCCGACGCGGACGGCGGCCTGGGCGGTCTTCTCCAGGGCACGGCGGGTCGAGTCCGGATTGGAGGACGTCAGGGCCACATCGACGAGTATGGCCACGCCGCCCATGATATTGTTGAAGTAGTGGGCCACGCCGGAAGCCAGGGTGCCCAGGGAAGCGATCTTTTCCGTCTCGACCAACTTGGTCTCCAGCTCCCGGCGATGGGTGATATCCTGGATCCAGGCGGCCAAGCCCCCCACCCGGTCCTGATCATCCAGGACGGCCGTCAGGGTGACCGACAGGACGCGCCGGGGGCTGCCGTCCGGCTGAATCTCCAGCTCGAGCTCGGCGTTTTGCCGGCTGGCCGCGACCCGTTGGAGGGCCTGCTGAACCAGCTCCCGGCGCTCCGGCGGCGCCACCTCCGCCAGCGAGCGCCCCACGATCGCAGAGGACGCGAGGCGAAAGAGGCTCTCGGCGGATCGATTGGCGTTCTCGATCGTGCCGTCGGGATCCATGCCGATCACGGCCAGCGGCGAACACGCAAACAAGTGACGATAATATTCGTTCGTCGGATGCATCGGATTTCTTCACTTGCCGGCCGGAAACCACCTTGCCCCACGAATTCCGGAACCGGGATGCCGCCGGTCTTTACTCAGCGGCCGAATACGAGGCCGCGGTTGTTCGGTGGTCTCATAGCCCTGGCTGGGCCTTTATCTGGGCCCCGGTCTGCAACATCGGCAGCAACAGAACGATGATCTGCTGGTTTTGCTCCGGCTCGGCCCGCCGGAAAAACAACCGCCCCAGTTTGCCGGCCATCTGCGGATCCGGCCGGGAGGCGATCGCCACAAAATGGTGGATCGGCAGCGTGCCGGACAACGCCAGGCGGGTAAACACGATCTTGGGATTCTCCCGGATGCGGCGCAGGACGCCAAACTCATCCGTTCCGAAGTGGTCCTGCGGATCAGCGGCCTGGACCTCCGGCACGATCTTCAGATGAAATACCTTGGCCTGGGCGCCGCCCAGACCGGGTATGCAGTTGACATTGAACAGGCAGTGGCCCGCCGGGAGGGTCAAGGCCCGGCCCGTGGCGGCGCCTTCCCACAGGTAGATCGAATCCGGCTGGAAGATCCACCCGGCCAAAAACTGCACTTCCTCCGCCGGATGACGGATCAGGGCGGTGGTCTGGGCCAGGGTTTTGCCGCCCACTCGCTGAAGCTGCTCGCGCAGCTCGACCCAGGTGGTGCTGGGGGCAACGGCCACGAAACAGCCGTTTTCCCGCCAAAGCCGCAGCTGCTCGGCGGAAAATCCCACCGGCCGGGATAGATCCGTTCCGCCGGCCAGCGCGTCGTATTTCTCCCAGAACGGCCATTGCGTGACATCCACGTGGCCGGGCAATTGCAGGGGCAGGTATTGGCAGGTCACGATGAGGAGATCATCGGTCGCTTCCGAGGGGATGTTCTGGAAAGGGCTTTCCTGGATGAGACGATCCAGCTCGTCATCCTGGCGGCAGCCAAGACACAATCCGATTACTGCCGATCCCAGAACCAGGAAAAAGACCCGTCCGCCCAAGAGTACAGCTCCTCATGCCCCTTAACGCGGACACTGTACCGCGCAGGCCGGAGACTGTCAACTCGATGTCCCGGCCGTCCGGCGGACGATGCGGCCCCAACGGATTACGCGGTGCCGTCGGGGATCCGGCAGAGATCGACCTTGATCCGCCGGGACACCTGGGGCCAGGATTGGTCCCGGTCGTGGCCCCAGGCGTGGGCGGTGGCCGCCTGGACGGCCGACCGCAGGGACAGGTCCGGCCGACCGTTTTGGACCCAGCCGGCCAAAAATCCGGCCAGCAGGCAATCGCCGCAGCCCACCGTGGACTCTACAGAACTTTCGGTCTGGCGACAACGGGCCTGCCAGGCGCCCCGCCGGGTAAGCAGCAAGGCCCCCTTGGCTCCGCGGCTGATCAAAAGCATCTCCACCCGATCCAGCAGGCCCCGGGCGGCGCCGATCAGGGCCCGGGGCCGATCGGGGACCTCACGGCCCAGCCATTCGGCCAGTTCCGCCACGTTCGGCTTGCACAGAAATCCGCCCAACCGGTCCACGACCGACCGCAAGGCCCGCCCGGAGCTATCCCAGACCAGCCGCGCCCCGAGATCGCGGCACTGCCGGGCAAGGGACAGTACATCCTCAAACCCGGTCCCTGTCGGCAGGGATCCGGCAAAGACGCACAGGCTGGCGGGTTGGACCACGGCCGAGAGTCTTCGCTGGAGTTTCCTCAGGGCGGCTTGCTGCAACAGGCCGTCACTACTGCGCAGATGCATCTCGCGCCGGCGGCGGGTATCCACCAGCGTGATGTTTCGGCGGGTCTGGCCCGCGACCGGGACAAAATGCATCTCGACCCGGCCCCGCCAGTCGCGCAGGGCCCGCTGCATCTGGCCGTAATCCTGCCGCCCCCAGAGTCCGGCGGCCACGTGATCGATCCCCATCCAGACCAGGGCCCGCGAGACATTCAGGGCCTTGCCCGCCGGCCGACAGGTCTGCTCCTCGATCAGCTGGTGCGCCTGCCAGCGGAGATTTTGCCCCCGACAGACGATGTCCCAGCAGGGACTGACGCCGATGGTGCAGATGGTGTTAACCTTGGACATGGGTACCAATACCGCTAGCGGCGGCCCGGGGCTTGGATCCACCTATCACGTTGCCACATAAGCACTTAGATATTTTATCCCGCACCGGCCGGGATAATGGCCTTGCCTTTTGAAGCCATGGATGTATAATAATAGGTCTATATAAATAAGATCAACAGAAATGACAAACCCCCTACAGGAGAAACAGGAAAGGCCAACGCCATGACCAAAGCGCCTTGGGTGACGTATCGACCGGAAATCAAGGTACTGGACTGCACCATTCGCGACGGCGGTCTGATCAACGGACATCTGTTCGAGGATAAACTCGTCCAGACCGTCTATCAAACCTGCGTCGACGCCGGGATCGACTACATGGAGATCGGCTACAAGAACGACAAGAAGATCTTCGCGCCGGACAAGCACGGGGACTGGAAATACTGCGACGAAGACGACATCCGGCGGATCGTCGGGGACAACGAATCCGGCCTGAAGCTCTCGGCGATGGCGGACGCGGAAAAAAGCGACTACAAGCGGGACATCCTGCCGAAGAAGGACAGCGTTCTGGACCTGATCCGGGTCGCGACGTACATCCATCAGGTTCCCACCGCGCTCGATATGGTCAAGGACGCCAAGGACAAGGGATATGAGGTATCGATCAACCTGATGGCGCTGTCCACCGTGAAGGACAAGGAACTGGAGGAGGCCCTGGCCAGCTTCGCCGCCAGCCCCGCCGATATCGTTGTGATCGTGGACAGCTACGGCTCGCTGTATTCCGAGCAGATTCGGGATTATGCCAAGCGCTACCTCAAGGCGGTCAAGGGGACCGGCAAGGAAGTGGGAATCCACGCCCACAACAACCAGCAGCTCGCCTTTGGCAACACGATCGAGGCGATCATCTGCGGGGTGAACCGCCTGGACGCCACCATCCACGGGATCGGCCGGGGGGCGGGCAATTGCCCGATGGAATTGCTGATGAGCTTCCTGCGCAATCCGAAATTCAATCTGCGCGCGGTCCTGGAATGCATTCAGAAACACTTTCTTCCCCTGCAGAAACACCTCGAATGGGGCCCCTGCATCCCCTATCTGATCACGGCGTACTTCAACCAGCACCCCCGCTCGGCGATCGAATTGTTGGGCGGGGAAGAACGGGATAAATTCGTGGAGTTCTACGACCGCTGGAACGAGGCCTGATCACTCGCGGGTGGGCGGTAATCCTTTTCCTTGCAGCAAGTGGTCCTGGTTCTGCTTTGACCGGGAATTCTACGGGTGATATTTGCCGCCGCCTAGGGGGCCGACCAGGAATACGGCCGGGGGGCCTGGCCGAACGGTTCGGCGTCAAAGCGGGCGGGGACATCCTTGCCCAGCAACACCTTGTCGGCGAAATCCAGCAGGGCCCGCCAATCCTCGGCGTTTTGATCGTGCCCGCCGACGCGGAAATGCATGCCCAGGCGGTCGGCCGCGCCCAGAAAGGCAAAGACCGGCCGGGCGGCCCGATGGGACTGCTGCGTTCCCAACGGATTGGCCCAGAGATCGCCCAGGGCGTCGGTGGTGAGCAAGGCCCGCGGGGCGACCAGGGCCTTGAGAAAATGCTGATCGAAGGGCAGGCGGTTCTCGTGGCCGGCAAAGCTGCGCAGCCGCGGGGCAAACCAGTAGGAAAACCGGCTGGGCCGGGTAATCGCCTCTAGATCTTCAGATGACTCGCCCTGGATGCGGTAGCAGCCCGCCCCCCCGCAGCCGGATCCGTTGGGCGCCACCAGGGCGATGCGTTCATCCAGGGCGCCGGCCAACAGCGCGGTCTTGCCGCCTCGGGAATGGCCGGTGAAGATAATGCGTTGCGGATCAACCCCATCGAGCGTGAGCAGGTAATCGATCACCCGCATCCCGCCCCAGGCCCAAACGGCCAGCGTCGCCCAGTCATAATCCGGATAGGCCGACTGGGCCGGCCCCACGACCAGCCCCTTGTCGGGATCGAGATCCGTGCGGTCGTAATCCGCCACCAGATAGCCGCGGCGGATGATCTCCTCCGCCATGGGCACCCGGAATATCCCCTGGTCGTTCTTCAGGATCGCCGGCCAGGGGCCGCCAGCGGTTGGAATCCACAGGCCGACGTGGATCCCAAAGCCTTCGCCGGGCCCCAGGGTCAACAGGACCTCCTTCTTGACGGCGGCGCCGCCGAAGACCGTTTCCGAGGAGAGCTCCCGGGCCGTGATCTGATCCGGCGGCGGCGGCAGGTGACCGTATTGGTAATGCAGGATCATGGCGATCATTTCCCGCCGCCGGCTGGGCCAGTCGGCCACGGAGTGCACCCGCCGACCGTCGGCGAAAACAAACGGATCGGGCAGCTCCTCGATCACCGGCAGGCGTTCCTGACGCGGCCAGAAATTGACCTCCGCCGAAACCCAAGAAGCCCCACTGATCACCAGAAAGACCATACACACAACACCGAGCATTATGTGTTTCATAGTATCCGCCTTTATATTTCGTTGGTAAACCATCCCTGGGAACCTGTTCCTTTGGACGACATTATAACCGGCCAGGATCGTTTGGCAACGCCGGGCCGGACCAAGCTAAATAGAAACGCAAAATGAATCACGGAATGAGCGATGCCACCTCACCCCCAAGCTACGCTTGGCGGTGCCACCCAGCCATTTGATTTCTGGATTCCCGCTTTCGCGGGAATGACATCGTTTTGTTGGCCTCTTAGGGTAACGTGCTACGTAATGGATGCTACATTTCCCGCCTATAGAGCAGTCTCAGGATGAGACGTCAACGTGCCAACCGAGCTCGCGTCGGACAGAGGGCGGCGCTGCCACCCGTTGCCAAGGCGTAGCGACCAGCGGGAGCGTCGAAGAGCCAACCGTGATCGCGGCGAATTGCCCGTCGCGGCAAGCGACCTGCGGCGAATTGCCCGTCGCGGCAAGCGACCAAGGCGATCAAGGGGTGGCGATGCCACCCGCCGGCTCCGGCCGCACGAAACAGAGCAGGATCCCCCCGATTAGAAACAGGATCGCCACCGATCCCATACCGCAGCGCAGGGCGTTATCCGCGCTGACACCACTATAGCGGGCCACCCTTCCCACCGCCCCCACCAGCAAGGGGCCCACGACCACGGCGAACTTGCCCAGCATGTTGTAAAAGCCGAAGAATTCCGCCGATTGCGCCGCCGGGATGAGCCGGCAATAGAAGGAACGGCTCAGGGCCTGGATCCCGCCCTGCACCAGCGCGATCCCCACCGCCAGCAGATAAAACTCGAGGCGGCTGTCCATGCCGACCGCCCAGCCGGTCACCGCCAGATAGACGCCGATCGCCAGCAGGATGGCCCGTTTGACCCCGAGCATCCGGCCCAAGATACTGTAGAGCAAGGCCGCCGGAAATCCGATCAACTGGACCAGCAGCAAGGCCAAGATCAGATCCCGCGTTTCAAATTGCAGGGCCCGGCCGTAATTGGCGGCCATGCGGATGATCGTGTCCACGCCGTCCATGTAAAACCAGTAGGCCAGCAGGAAGAGGAACACCTGCTTGAGCCGCCGAATCCGACCCAGCGTCGCGCGCAGTTGGGCCCAGCCGTCCCGCACCATGGTCCAGCCGGAAACGGCGCGGCCGCGGGGCGGTTCTTTGACCCAAAGCAGGATCGGCACGCTGAACAATCCCCACCACAGAGCCACCGTCAGAAAGGAAAACCGCACGGCCGAGTCCGCCCCGGCAAAGCCGAACCACCGCGGATACAGCGACATGACCACGTTCAAGGCGAACAGCAGACCGCCGCCCAGATACCCCAGACCATAGCCCAGGCAGGAGACCCAGTCGGCCTTCTCCCTGGAGGCCACGGCCGTCAGCAGGGCGTCGTAGAAGATATTGCCGCCGGAAAAACCAATCGCCGCCAGGGTGAAACAGACGGCCGCCAGCAGCCAGCGGGGCTGGTCAATCCAAGCCAGGCTCGCCGTGGCGACTACGCCCAACAGCATAAAGCCCGCCAAGAACCGCTTGCGGGCGGCGCCGCAATCGGCGATCGCCCCCAGGATCGGCGCGCCCAGGACAATGACGATCCCGGCGGTGGAATTGGCCAGGCCCAGATACCAGGTGCTCTGGGTCGGATCCGCACCGGCCCGCCAATACTGTTGAAAGAAAATGGGGAAAAAGCCCGCCAGGACCGTGGTGGCAAAGGCGGAATTGGCCCAATCGTAGAGGGCCCAGCCGACGATCGACTTTTTGTCGGGTGTCAGCATGTATATTATCCCGACGGAGCCGGCAGGCACACCGATCCATCTACCCGAGACGACACGAAGTTGGCGCACGGTGCAATACGCGAACCGCAATCCCTTCCGGCCAAACTCCCGATGGAGGCCCCTGGCCCGGCCCTTGGCATCGTTTGGATCGACGCCCCAAGTGTAACGCATTCGATCTGTTTGTCAAACGATGCCCGGAAGGGGGGCTCTATAATTGGCTTATAAGGCGGGAAGGAGAGAGGATTTCGCCGGTGCAGAAGCCGGTTACAATCGCCGCGGGCGCCAAGGGCAGCCGGGTATCGCCATCGCCCCGGTTCGCCCGGCTTGCTTGACCGATGGGATTTACGGCGCCGCCGATGACAGGGACGCCTGCATCCGCTCGATGAGCGTTTGTTTCTCCCATTCGGTCAGTTGGACCAGGGATTGCACAATCCGGGATACGGCATCCATACCCCCGGTCTGCGGATCCAGTTGCCGCCAGGCCTGGGCCAGTCGCCGCAGGGAGGAAACGGCCAATCGATTGGCGGTGATCCGGCCGGAACCATCCGCCAGCAACCAGGAGACATCATCGTACCAGGCCCAGTCTTGATCGATCTCCGAGGCGTACGGCGCCCGGGGTTCGATATGCCAGGCGGAGCAGACGTCCTGGAGGCTTCGCCACTCGGACAAACACACCTGGTCCGTCAGGATGGATACCTCCTCGAAAAGGGCCGGACGACTCTCCGGCGGCGGCCAGATGCCGGCGAGGATCTCGGCCACCCGCGGATCGCTGTCGGAAATCACCCGCCCGGTCGCCACGCCGTCCAGGACGGAACCGATCAGGTCGGGAACCTCCGGCAGTTCCCGAATCACAAACCGTTTGTCCGATCGCAGGGATTCGCTGATCGTATCACTGTCGAGAGTGGCGAACTGGGCGCCGGTATCCGCCTGGCCGGCCAATTCGACCGTTCCGACAAACTCGATTTGCCCGGCGGCGACATAATCCACGCCCTCATCGACGAGCAGACCGCCGCCGGCGCTTTGGGCCAAACGCACGGATCCGGCCTGGCGCTGCAGCAGGAAGATCGTTCCCCATTCCCCGGCATCCACCACCAGATTCTCCTGTGCCGTCAGATCGCCGACGGTGATGGTCCCGCCCGGCGCCCGCAAGGTCAGGTTGCCCAGAACCGTGAATTTTTCATTCGGCCCCATGGTGATTTGGCGACCGGCGACCGTGACATCCGATCCGGCCGGATCCCCGGCGATGCTGGCGATGCTGGGGCTGTGGTTGCGTCCCTCGGTGGCCAGGAAGATGCGCCCGCCCAGACCATCCTGGCCCTGGCTGCCCGATCCGCCCAGGGCGGTCAGGTCGCCGTACAGATTCAGCAGGCCGACCGGCAGGTAATCGCCCTGGCCGCGATCGCCTTGCACCAGACCGGCACCGGGCTGCAGAAGGATATCGCCGGCGTCGCCGCCGATCCCGTCGACGGCTTCGCTGCCGGATGTGGTGACCGCGCCCACGGTAATCGAGCCATTCTGCGAATTCAACTGCACCAGACCGCCATGATGGCCGCTACCCGAAAGGGCAGTACCTGCCGAGCTGTTCACGCCGTCGACAATGGTGATATCCCCGGTGGTGGTAATAGATACCGGGCCGCCTGGCTGATCCGCTTGCCCCTGGGTATTCAACTGATTCTGCACATACACCGCCCCGGAGCCGGCGGGATGATACAGGCTTTGCACGATCAGATCGGCCTGGGCGGTAACGTCCGCGGCGGCTTCGATGTGCAGATTACCCAGCCGGGAATTCCCGCCCGCCGCCCCCAGGAACTCTATATCCCCCGCGCCCGCCGACAGGGTCAGGTCAAATGTCCCGTCCAAGGTATCGCCGAACTGGATGGTTCCCGCTCCCGCGCC
>JAFGFX010000140.1 GCA_016930855.1 Sedimentisphaerales bacterium
CCTCTAAAAACTCATTTTGGCTGCGAACGGCTGCGATGGCCCCTGGCGGCGTTGTCGGCCCAACATTCGTCCTCGACGGTGCCACGGCACCGCCTGCGGCGATGTTAGGCCTGGCGCCTTGCCAGCGACCATCTCGCTCGTTCTCGCCATAAAAGCAGTTTTTAGAGGTCCCCTTGTGGTTATGATTTTGGGTTACGGATTCGACTGTCCCTTCGGGGTTAAAACGGCCCAACGGTGGGCCGGCACTCGGATCGGTAGTTCGATGGCTGGATAAGGAGTTAGGGTGTCATGGCAGAGGAAGCGGCAGTGGAGCAGAAAAGCTATAGCGAGGACATCAAGCAGCTCGGCGAGAAGATCGTGGGCCTGACGCTGTTGCAGGCCAAGGAGCTCAGCGACTATCTCAAGGACGTGCACGGGATCGAGCCGGCGGCCACGGCGGTGGCCGTGGCGGCCGCGCCGGGCCAGGCGGCCGACGCGGCGGCCGAGGAGGAGCAGGTCGCCTTCGACGTGATCCTCAAGTCGGCCGGCGATCAGAAGATCAAGGTGATCAAGGAAGTGCGCGCCGCCACGGGTCTGGGTCTCAAGGAGGCCAAGGAGCTGGTCGATACGGCGCCCAAGCCGGTCAAGGAAGGCCTGCCCAAGGAAGAGGCCGACCAGTTGGCCAAGGTCCTGGAGGAAGTCGGAGCCGTCGTCGAGGTTAAATGACCCCGGGTTGGCGTCGCGCAGGCGCGCAACGCCGGTGGAACACAAGCCGTAACGGTATGAGGGTGGCGCTATGTATTTCAAGGAAACCCGCACATTTGGCCGTTTTGCCGATCGGGTGGAGATTCCCCAGCTGAGCAAGCTGCAGCGGACCAGCTACGAGAAGTTTCTCCAGGCGGACGAGCCGCCGGACAAGCGGAAGGAGCAGGGTCTGGAAGGGCTGCTCAAGGAGATCTTTCCGATCGTCAGCTACGACGAGAACCTGCGGCTGGAGTATCTCAATTACGATCTGGGCAAGCCGCGGTACAGTCCCGACGAATGCCGGCAGCTGCGCCTGACGTACGGGGTGCCGTTCCGGGTGCGCTGTCGCATGCTCCGCAAGGACAAGGAAGAGATCATGGAGGACAGCGTCTACCTGGGGGAGATGCCCATCATGATCGGGGGCGGGGAGTTCATCATCAACGGGGCGGAGCGGGTGATCGTCAACCAGCTGCACCGCAGTCCGGGCGTGGATTTCATCATCGAGTCGCAGGAAGGCGACCGCCCGCTGCACGGCTGCCGGATCATTCCCGAACGCGGCAGTTGGATCGAGATCAACATCACCAAGAAGGACATCATGGTGGTCCGCATCGACCAGTCGGCCAAGCTGAGCGTCACCACGTTTTTGCGGGCGATGGACGAGCGGTTCAGCCAGTCGGCGGACATCATTCGGGAGTTTTATCCCACCAAGCAGGTGGCCGTCGATCAGCTCAAGGCGGACATGTGGGCGGTCGGTCCGGTGGTCAACAAGGAGACCGGCGAGGTGCTGGTCAAGGCGGGCTGCCAGGTCGGCGAGGCGCTGGCCGCCATCCAGCAGTCGGCGTTGAAGCGGGTGGAGGTGGCGGAGAAGCTGCCGGACCCGATCATCATGAATTCCCTGGCGGAGGACTCCTGCGAGGATCACGACGCGGCGCTGCTGCGGATCTACACGCGGCTGCGTCCGGGCAATCCGGCCCAGTTGGAGAAGGCCCGGACGCTGTTCCATGAGAAGTTTTTCGACGCCAACCGGTACCGCCTGGGCAAGGTGGGCCGGTTCCGTCTGAACCGCAAGTTCAAGCAGGACATCAGCGAGGACGAGATGACGCTGCGGCCGGAGGATTTCCTCAATTCGCTGAAGTACCTGGTGGGCCTGCGCAACGGTCAGGGCTACGTGGACGACATCGATCATCTGGGCAACCGCCGGCTGCGCACCATCGACGAGCTGGCGACCGACGAGCTGCGCAAGGGGTTCCTCAAGCTGCGCCGGGCCGTGCAGGAGCGGATGAGCATCAAGGACCCGGACCAGTTGACCCGGGTGGCGGAGCTGATCAACAGCAAGAGCATCAGCAGCAGCATCGATTTCTTTTTCGGCCGCGGGGAGTTGTCCCAGGTCGTGGACCAGACCAACCCTCTGAGCCAGTTGACCCACGAGCGGCGGCTGTCGGCGCTGGGCCCCGGCGGCCTGAACCGCAAGCGCGCCGGCTTCGAGGTGCGGGACGTGCACATCAGCCATTACGGCCGCATCTGTCCCATCGAGACGCCGGAAGGCACGAATATCGGCCTGATTTCCTCCCTGAGCGTGTTTGCCGACGTGGACGAGTACGGATTTCTGGTCACGCCGTATCTGAAGATCAAGAAGGGCCGGATCGCGGAGATCGTGAATTTGCGGGCCGACGAGGAGATCGAGTCCGTGCTGGCCCCCACCGACGTGCTGGACGAGGACGGGGCCAAGCTGGTCAAGGGCCTGGTCCTGGCCCGCCAAGACGGGGACCTGGCCCAGCTGGACAGCTCCCTGATCGAGTACGTGGATGTCTCGTCCAAGCAGACGGTGGGCGTCTCGGCGGCGTTGATTCCCTTCCTGGAGCACGACGACGCCAACCGGGCCCTGATGGGCTCGAACATGCAGCGGCAGGCGGTGCCCCTGCTGCGCACGGCGCCGCCGATCGTGGCGACCGGCATGGAGGAGGTGGTCGCCCGCAACAGCTCCATGGTGGTCCACGCCCGCCAGAACGGCACCGTGACCGCCGTGGATGCCCGGCACATCGTCCTGAACGATGCCGACGAGTACGAGCTGCGCAAGTTCGTGGGGCTCAACGAGCGGACCTGCCTGAATCAAAAGCCCATCGTGGACCTGGGCCAGAAGGTCAAGAAGGGCGAGGTGATCGCCGACGGCGCCGGGATCTGCCAGGGCGAGCTGGCCCTGGGCCAGAACGTGCTAGTCGGCTTCATGATGTTCGACGGCTACAATTTCGAGGATGCGATCCTGATCAGCGAGCGGCTGGTCAAGGAGGACGCCTATACCAGCATCCACATCGAGGAATACGAGATCGAGATCCGCGAGACCAAGCTGGGCCGGGAGGAGTTCACCCGCGACATCCCCAACGTCTCGGAGAAGGCCCTGGCCAATCTGGACGAGGGCGGCGTGGTGCAGCCGGGCACCTACGTCCGGCCGGGGGACATCCTGGTGGGCAAGGTCTCGCCCAAGAGCAAGAGCGAGCTGTCGCCGGAGGAGAAACTGCTCTATGCGATCTTCGGCCGCGCCGGCGAGGACGTCAAGAACGATTCGCTGGAGGTGCCCAGCGGCCAGGAGGGCATCGTCGTCGACACCAAGCGGTTCAGCCGCCGGATGTACATGAGCGACGAGCAGAAGAAGGCGCACAACCGGGCGATGAAGGACTATCAGCAGGAGATGAAGCACAAGGTCTGCGAGATCTTCCGGCAGATGGCCCTGACGCTCAAGGACAGGATGGACCTGGTGATCGTCGACCCCACCACCCGTCAGAAGATGGGCCTGAGCGACTCGGATGAGGTGGTCGGCGAGCAGGTGGACAATTTCGAGCTGGCCTGGGTCAAGCCGGCGAGCAAGCGGGAGGAGGCGGAAAAGATCATTGCGCCCTTCCGGGACCGCATTGCCGACCTGCAGGAGCAGACCCAGCGCAAGTGCCAGCAGATGAAGCGGGGCGACGAGCTGCCCAGCGGCGTGCTGGAGATGGTCAAGGTGTATATCGCCACCAAGCGGCGCCTGGCGGTGGGCGACAAGATGGCCGGCCGCCACGGGAACAAGGGGGTCATCGCCCGGATCCTGCCGGAGGAGGACATGCCGTTCCTGGAGGACGGTACCCCCCTGGACGTGCTGCTGAATCCCCTGGGGGTGCCCAGCCGCATGAACGTGGGGCAGATCCTCGAGACCCACCTGGGCTGGGCGGCGCGGATCCTGGGCTTCCAGGCGGTCACCCCGGTCTTCGACGGGGCGGATGAAGAGGATGTCCACGCGGCGATGGCGGAAGCCAATGTGCACGTCCAGAAGAATATCGAGCGGATCGAGGCGGCCCGCGAGGTGCCGCCGCCGGACCAGTTGTACGTGACGATGCCCGCCTCGGGCAAGATCACCGTCTATGACGGGCGGACCGGCGAGCCGTTCGACCAGCGGGTCACCATCGGCTACATGTATCTGATGAAGCTGCACCACCTGGTGGATGACAAGATCCACGCCCGGGCGACGGGGCCCTACAGCCTGATCACCCAGCAGCCGCTGGGCGGCAAGGCGCGGACCGGCGGCCAGCGCTTCGGCGAGATGGAGGTCTGGGGCCTGGAGGCCTACGGGACCGCCTACATCCTCCAGGAGCTCCTGACGGTCAAGAGCGACGATGTGGAGGGCCGCACCAAGATCTACGAATCCATGGTCAAGGGGCTCAACTGCCTGGAGGCCGGCACCCCGGTCTCCTTCGACGTGTTGTGCAACGAGATTCGCGGCCTGGGATTGAACATTCAATTGGAAAAGAAGCGGATCGGGTAGATCCGTCATTGTTTTATGAGGAGAGAACCAGAATGATTGAGTCGATTTACGACCGGATCAATGATTATGGTTCCGTCAAGATCAGCCTGGCCAGTCCCAACGACATCCGCAGTTGGTCGTTCGGGGAGGTCCGCAAGCCCGAGACGATCAACTACCGCACCTACCGTCCGGAGAAGGACGGCCTGTTCTGCGAGCGGATCTTCGGGCCGGAGCGGGACTGGGAGTGCGCCTGCGGCAAGTACAAGGGCACCAAGTACAAGGGGATCATCTGCGACCGCTGCGGCGTGAAGGTGACCCACAGCCGCGTCCGCCGCAAGCGCATGGGCCACATCAATCTGGCGGCGCCGGCCGTGCATATCTGGTTCTTCAAGGCCATGCCCAGCCGGCTGGCCAACATCCTGGACATGAAGACCACCGACATCGAAAAAGTGGTGTACTTCCAGGATTACATCATCACCGACGTCGGCGAGACCCCCCTGAAGCTCAAGGACCTCCTCAGCGAGGAGGACTACCGCCGGGCCCAGGACAAGTACGGCGACACCTTCAAGGCCGAGATGGGCGCCGAGGCGATGCGGACCCTGCTGCAGAAACTGGACCTGGTTGCCGAGATCGTCAAGATGCGGGAGGATCTGGCCAGGACCAAGAGCCAGCAGAAGACGCGGGACATCAGCAAGCGCCTCAAGATCGTCGAGTCGCTGCGGTCCAGCGGCAACAAGCCGGACTGGATGGTGATGGACGTCATCCCGGTGATCCCGCCGGACCTGCGGCCCCTGGTGCTGCTGGAAAGCGGCAATTTCGCCACCAGCGACCTGAACGACCTCTACCGGCGGATCATCAACCGGAACAACCGGCTCAAGAAGCTGGTGGACCTGAACGCCCCGGAGGTGATCATCCGCAACGAGAAGCGGATGCTGCAGCAGGCCGTCGACGCCCTGTTCGACAACGGCCGCTGCCGCCGTCCGGTGCTGGGCTCCAGCAACCGGCCCCTCAAGAGCCTGACCGACATGATCAAGGGCAAGCAGGGCCGCTTCCGCGAGAACCTGCTGGGCAAGCGCGTGGACTACTCGGCCCGGTCCGTGATCGTCATCGGGCCGGAACTCCATCTCCATCAGTGCGGCCTGCCCAAGCGGATCGCCCTGGAGCTCTATCAGCCGTTCATCATCCGCCAGTTGAAGGACCGCGGCCTGGCCGACACCATCAAGAGCGCCAAGAAGATGCTGGAGCGGCGGGACGAGGTGGTCTGGGACGTGCTCGAGGAGGTCATCCGGGAGCATCCGGTGCTGCTGAACCGGGCGCCGACCCTGCACCGCATGGGCATCCAGGCCTTCGAGCCGGTGTTGATCGAGGGCCACGCCATCCAGATCCATCCGCTGGTCTGCCGGGGATTCAACGCGGATTTCGACGGCGACCAGATGGCGGTGCATCTGCCCCTGAGCGTCGAGGCCCAGGCCGAGGCGCACGTGCTCATGCTGGCCACCAACAATATTTTCTCGCCGGCCAACGGCTCGCCCATCATGTCGCCCTCCCAGGACATCGTGCTGGGCAACTACTACATCACCCTGATGCGGGAAAACGAGCCGGGCGAGGGGATGGTGTTCACCAATCCCCAGGAGGCGATGATGGCCTACGACCACAAGAAGGTGGCCATTCACGCCCGGATCAAGGTGCGGCTCGATCCCGCCAAGCGGGCCATCGACGAGAAGGACAAGTACTCGAACTACGGCGCCCTGGTCGAGACGACCGTCGGCCGCTGCATTTTCAACGACGTGTTGGCCGGGGAAATGCCGTTTTACAACCGTCCCATGACCTCCAAGGCGATCAGCCGGGTCATCAGCGACTGCTTCCAGTTCGTCGGCCGCCGGGCGACGATCAGCCTGCTGGACGACATCAAGGAGCTCGGCTTCAAGTGGGCGACGCTGGCGGGCCTGTCCATGTGCGTGACCGACCTGCGGATCCCCAGCCGCAAGCAGGAGATCATCGACAAGACCCAGAAGAAGGTGGACCGGATCGAGACGAATTTCAAGCGGGGCGCCCTGACCGACGGCGAACGCTACAACCAGTTGATCGACGCCTGGACCCACGCCCGGGTGGAAGTGACCAACGAGATGATGACGGAGCTGAAGAACGACCAGCGCGAGGGCCAGCCCTACCTGAATCCGGTGTTCATCATGACCGAATCCGGCGCCCGCGGCAAGGTCGACCAGATCCAGCAGTTGTGCGGCATGCGGGCCCTGATGGCCAAGCCCTCCGGCGAAATCATCGAAACGCCCATCAAGGCCAATTTCCGGGAGGGCCTCAGCGTCCTGGAGTATTTCAGCTCCACCCACGGCGCCCGCAAGGGATTGGCCGACACGGCCCTGAAGACCGCCGACAGCGGCTACCTGACCCGCAAGCTGGCCGACGTGGCCCAGAACGTCATCGTCAACGAGCACGATTGCGGCACCCTGCAGGGCATCAGCAAGAGCGCCGTGTACAAGGGCGAGCAGGTCTCCATCCCGCTGCGGGAGATGATCATCGGCCGGATCGCCCGCGACACCATCCGCAACCCGATCACCGATGAGATCATCGTGGCCGAGAACGACGTCATCACGCCCGACGTGGCGGTCAAGATCGAGGAGCTCGGCCTGGACACCATCCGCGTCCGCAGCCCCATGACCTGCGAGAGCCCCCTGGGCGTCTGCGCCAGCTGCTACGGCGTGGACCTCAGCAGCGGCCGGCTCGTCGAGCAGGGCATGGCCGTCGGCATCATCGCCGCCCAGTCCATCGGCGAGCCCGGCACCCAGTTGACGATGCGGACGTTCCATACCGGCGGCATCGCCGAGCGGGCGGTGGTCGAGCACAACACCCTGGCCACCGTGGACGGCCTGGTGCGCTACTTCGAACTGAACGCCGTCAATGTCCTCCAGGAGGACGGCGCGGCCCAGCGCCTGGCCCTCAAGCGCAACGGCGAGATCATCCTCCTCGACGACAAGGAGCGCGAACTGGAGCGCTACCGCGTGCCCTACGGGGCGTCGATCCTGGCCGACGAGGGCCAAAAGGTCAAAAAGGGCACCGTCCTGTTCGAGTGGGACCCGCACCGCGTGCCGATTCTTTCGGAGGTGGCGGGAATCGTCAAGTTCCAGGATATCGAGGAAGGCGAGACCATCCGCACCGAGGTGGACCAGCAGGGCCGCGTCCAGAGGCCCGTGGTCGTCGAGCACAAGGGCGAAAAGCACCCCCGCATCGTCATCGAGGACGCCGAGGGCCGCATTCTGGATTTCCATTACCTGCCGGCCAAGGCCCGCATCCAGGTCGACGAGGGCCAGGAGATCAACCAGGGGGCCCTGCTGGCCCTGCAGCCCCGGGCCATCACCGGCACGCAGGACATCACCGGCGGCCTGCCGCGGGTAACCGAGGTGTTCGAGGCCCGCAAGCCCAAGGAGCCCGCCGCCATGGCCGAGATCTCCGGCCGGGTGGAGCTGCGCAGCGACAAGCGGCGCGGCAAGATGACCATCATCGTCCGCTCGGAGGGCGGCATGGAGTTCGAGCACCACGTCCCCCACGACAAGCACATGAACGTGCATACCGGCGACTACGTGGAGGCGGGCGAACCGCTGACCGACGGGCCCCTGGTCCCCCACGACATCCTGCGGATCCGCGGGGAGGAGGCCCTGCAGGGCTACCTGCTGGTGGAGATCCAGAACGTCTACCGGGCCCAGAACGTCAAGATCAACGACAAGCACGTGGAGATCATCATCACCCAGATGCTCCGCAAGGTCAAGGTGGAGAATCCCGGCGACACGGATCTGCTGCCCGGCGACGTGCTGGACAAGTTCCAGTTCCGGGCGGCCAATCTGATGATGGCCGGCAGCCTCAAGATCACCGAGCACGGCGATACCGACCTTGCGGTCGGGACCATCATCAGCAGGGAAGAGCTGGAAAAGATCAACGAACCGGTGCTGGCGATCGGCGGCGATCCGGCCCTGGGCGGCAAGTGCCGGCCCGCTTCGGCCTCGACCATGCTGCTGGGGATCACCAAGGCCTCGCTGCAGTCGGAGAGCTTCGTCTCCGCGGCCAGCTTCCAGGAGACCACCCGGGTCCTGACCGAGGCGGCCCTGTCCGGCAAGGAGGACCGGCTGCTGGGGCTCAAGGAGAACGTCATTTTGGGCCACCTGATCCCCGCCGGAACGGCCTTCAAGCCCTATTTGGACATCCAGGTCAAGCATCTGGCCGAGCCGCCTCGCCCGCCGGAGCTGACGATCGACGAGTTCGAGCGGCGCAAGGCCGAGGAGGCCCTGGCCGAGGCCGCCGTCAAGGAGGCCCTGGGCTTGACGCGGGGTTCGTAAACCGGTATGATGCCAACCGTCGGCCGAAACGGCCGCTGCTGGTGGGCCGATTTGGTCAGGCTCGTCCGGCAGGCCGAGGCCAGGTGGGCCGATTTGGTCAGGCTCATCCGGCAGGCTGATGCGGCCAGGTGGGCCGATTTGGTCAGACTCGTCCGGCAGGCCGAGGTGACCGGGTAGACTGATGCGGCCAGGCGCGTCCGGTGAGACTGATGCGGCCGGGGGGCTGCTGGGGTGGCCGGTTTGGATTTGGCTTCTGCAAGCCATCTCACAACCTATCCAGAACGGCGGTATTAGTGCTGATATCGCCGGGTGACGGGATCAGGAAACGGCCTTTAGAATATAAAGATTCGACGATAGTCGAATGACATAAGTTCGTACAGGAGTGTTGTATGCCCACAATCAATCAACTGGTCCGGCAGGGCCGTAGAAAGGTCCGCAGCAAGAACCGAACCCCCGACCTGGGCTCATGCCCGCAGAAGCGGGGCGTCTGTCTGCAGGTCCGCACCCAGACGCCCAAAAAGCCCAACTCCGCCCTGCGGAAGGTGGCCCGCGTGCGGCTGAGCAACGGCAAGGAGATCACCGCCTACATCCCCGGCATCGACCACAACCTCCAGGAGCACAGCATCGTGCTGGTCCGGGGCGGCCGGGTCCGGGACCTGCCGGGCGTGCGGTATCATATCATCCGCGGCATATTGGATACGCTCGGCGTGGCCAACCGCAAGCAGGGCCGCAGCAAATACGGCGCCCGGCGCCCGAAATAGCCCCCGGCGGCACCCGGCGCCGAAGGCCCCCGGTAGTGCCACAGTGTACAGGCGGCGGGGTACGCCGGCTCGCAGAGAGAAACCAGGAGAATAAGGTAGCATGGCAAAACGCTTTACGGCTTCGGCCAAACAATTGAAACCGGACCCCGTATACAGCAGCAAGCTGGTCTCGAAGTTCATCAATTCCATCATGTGGAAGGGCAAGAAGTCCGTGGCCCAGCGGGTGGTGTACGACTCCATGGACGTGATCGGCAAGAAGATCAAGGACGCCTCGCCCCTGGAGGTGTTCGAGACGGCGATCAACAACGTCAAGCCCATGATCGAGGTCCGCAGCCGCCGGGTCGGCGGGGCGAGCTACCAGGTGCCCATGCAGGTCCGCCCGGAACGCCAGCGGGCCCTGGCCTTTCGCTGGGTCATCCAGGCCGCCCGCGGCAAAAAGGGCAAACCCATGCATCTCGGCCTGGCCGAGGAGCTGATGGCCGCCTATCGCCGGGAAGGCGCCGCGATGACCACCCGCGAAAACGTCCATCGCATGGCCGACGCCAACAAGGCCTTCGCCCACTTTGCCTGGTAAGTTGGTTGACCTTTGCAGCCACGGTGGAAAGCCAAACTCCGTCGTGGCTTTTTTTCTGTCGGTTGGCCCCAGAAAACGCGATGAAGACCGAATTAGCCAAAATACGCAACATCGGCATCATGGCCCACATCGACGCCGGCAAGACCACGGTCACCGAACGGATCCTGTTTTACACCGGCCAGACCCACAAGATCGGCGAGGTCCACGACGGCACGACCGTGATGGACTACCTCCTCGAGGAACAGCAGCGGGGCATCACCATCACCTCGGCGGCGACGACCTGCCCCTGGAAGGGCTATACCATCAACCTGATCGACACGCCCGGGCACGTGGATTTCACCGCCGAGGTGGAGCGGTCCCTGCGGGTCCTGGACGGGGCGGTGGCCGTCTTCGACGCCAGCGAGGGCGTCCAGGCCCAGTCCGAAACCGTCTGGCACCAGGCCCAGAAATACGGCGTGCCCTGCATCTGCTTTATCAACAAGATGGACAAGGTCGGCGCCGATTTCGAGATGTCCGTCAGGAGCATCCGCCAAAAACTCCTGGCCCGGCCGGTGCCCTGCCAGATCCCGCTAGGCAGCGAGGATCGCTTCCAGGGATTCATCGACCTGCTGGAGATGCAGGCGGTCTACTTCCACCCGGAAAAGGTGGGAGCCTCCTGCCGCGAGGAGGATATCCCCGCCGCCTACCGCGACCTCGCCGAAACGCAGCGCCAGGCGCTGGTGGAACTGGCCGCCGAGCAGGACGACGGCCTGCTGGAAACCTACCTGCGGACCGAATCGCTCGGCAAGGAACAGATCATCCGGGGCCTGCGGATCGGCACGATCCAGGGCCGCATCCAGCCCGTGTTCTGCGGCGCGGCACTCAAAAACATCGGCGCCCGCCGGCTGCTGGACGCCGTGGTGAATTTTCTGCCCAACCCAATCGACCGCGGCTCGGTGCCGGGCCACGCGCCCGGCCAGGGACAAAAGGTGGTCGAGTACCCCTGCGATCCCGACGGGCCGCTGCTCGCCCTGGCCTTCAAGATCACCTCCGATGCCCACGGCGACCTGATCTATGCCCGCATCTATTCGGGTACGCTGGCCAACAGCAGCCGCATCCTGAACAGCACCCGCGACCGCAAGGAAAACGTCACCAAGATCTTCCAGATGCACGCCGACTCCCGCAAGGCCCGCGAGCAGGCCGCCGCCGGCGATATCGTCGCCCTGGTCGGCCTGAAACATACCCTCACCGGCGATACCCTCTGCGGCATGAAACGCCCGATCGTCCTGAAAACCATCGAGTTTCCCGAGCCGGTCCTTTCCCTCTCGATCGAGCCGAGGACCGCCGGGGAACGGGCCAAGCTGGCCGAGGCCCTCGAGGTCCTCAAAAAGGAGGATCCCACCTTCTCGGTCCATTACCAGGCGGAAACCGGCCAGACGATCATCAGCGGCATGGGCGAACTGCACCTGGAGATCCTCGAGCATCGCCTGACCCGCGACCTGAAGGTGGATGTCCTGGTCGGCAAGCCCCGCGTGGCCTATAAGGAAACCATCACCCGGGCCGCCTCCGGCGAGGGAAAATTCGTCCGGCAGACCGGCGGACGCGGGCAATACGGACACGTGGTCCTGGCCATCGAGCCCTTCCAGCCGCCGGCGGGGGACGATCCGCTGCTGTTCGAGGAGAAAATCACCGGCGGGGCCATCCCCAAGGAATACATCCCCTCGATCCTGACCGGCATCCGGGACGCCGCCGCCAGCGGGATCCTGGGCGGCTTTCCCCTGATCAACGTCAAAATCACCCTCCTGGACGGGTCCTACCATTCGGTGGATTCCTCCGATATCGCCTTCCAGCAGGCCGGCAGCCTGGCCTTCCAGGACGCCCTCAAAAAGGCCGGCCCTGTCCTCTTGGAGCCGATCATGAAGCTGCAAGTGGTCACCCCCGAATCCTTTTACGGCGTCGTCCAGGGCGACCTGGCCCGCAAACGGGCGGTGATCTGCCACACCGAACAGCGGGGACAGTCCCGAGTAATCGATGCCCTGGTGCCGCTGGCCGAGATGTTCGGCTACGCCAGCGATCTGCGGGGCAGCACCCAGGGCCGGGCCGGCTATACCATGGAACCGGCCCGCTACGAACCCATGCCGGAACCACTTTCCCAAAAAGTTCTCGAAACTGCCTATTGACAACTCGCCAAGAGGCCGCTAACATACCTAGTTCAATACAATGCGAGCGGGAAAGCCGGTTTCCCGCGTTAGTATAAAGTATTACCAAACCTTAACTTACATCCCTGGCGGGACCTGAACGTCCCCCTGGCCAGTACCTGCCGCAAGGGTTTCCCAAAATCCTGCCCTGTCCGTCCGGGTTGGCAAGATGGAAAGACTTCAACGGCAGGGATGCGGTTGGAGGGGAATTTTTTATATTATTTTTCCCCAGTTTTTTATTGACGAAATGACAGGAATCGCTAGGCTGTCTGATCTATCTAAACTGCTTAAATGTAAGCTAGTTAGATAGTTATCGGCAGAGAGACCCAACTGTTGCCCCGTCGGCGGCAGCGGCCGACGGCGATCCATTTTTTACTTAGGCAGGAGGTCACGGCGTGACCACGGAACGTATACGAATTCGGATGGAGGCCTACGATCATCGGGCACTGGATGCGTCCGCCCGGGAGATCGTCGATCATGCGCGCCGTACCAATGCCCGGGTAGCCGGTCCGGTTCCCTTGCCTACGCGGATCGAACGCTATACCGTGTTGCGTTCGCCCCATATCGACAAGAAATCGCGCGAACAGTTTGAGATGCGCACGCATAAGCGGCTCATCGATATCTGCGATGCCAACCCCCGCACGGTAGAGGCGTTAAATCGCCTGGTTGTCCCGGCGGGGGTTTTCATTAAGATCCGCGTCTAACCGGGGCCACCCGGGCCGAGCCGGCGGACCAAAGCGGATGGAAGAGGTGGACAAAGAGGCGGGAGGGGGATGGAGTGGGGGCCGGATTCGGGCTGAGGAGTCGGCGGCGATACCCGACGGAGAGCGAACGATTCGGGTAGGGGAGCGGGCAGAAGCCGCACCGACTAAGAAACGAGAATGATGCTATCGAGAAATGAGGGCAATACGCGGATACGCATCAGGATCGACACCCGGCCGTAAGGCCGACAGGATCCCACGGGCGACGGGGCGGACGGGCGGACGGAACAGAAGGAAACAACCATGGTAACGGCGTTGCTGGGTAAAAAACTGGGTATGACTCGCATGTATGACCCGCAGGGGACCATCACCCCCGTCACGGTCATCCAGGCCGGGCCCTGCACCGTCCTGCAGGTCAAGACCGTCCAGACCGACGGTTACCATGCCCTGCAGCTGGGCTTCGGCACCGTCAAGTCGTCCCGCCAGAAACAGCCCCAGATCGGCCATGCCCGCAAGGCCAAAAGCCCGCCCAAGGCCTTTGTCCGCGAGGTGCGCCTCGGCGCCGCCGCCGAGCAGGAGGTGGGAAACACCCTGACCGTGGAGGTGTTCGATGAAATCCCGTACCTCGACGTGATCGCCACCAGCAAGGGACGCGGCTTCGCCGGCGTGGTCAAACGCCACGGCTTCAAGGGCCAACCCGCCAGCCACGGCGTCGAACGCAAACACCGCAGCCCCGGCTCCATCGGCGTGGACTCCGGCAGCACCGGCCGCAGCATCAAAAAAGGCAAACGCATGGCCGGACATATGGGCTGCGTCCGCTGTACCAGCCGCAATCATCAGGTCGTGGCCATCGACAAGGAAAACCACCTGATCATGGTCAAGGGCTCCGTGCCCGGACCCCGCAACGGCTATGTCGTGCTGGCCCGGGCCAAAACGAAGGGCTAAAACCTCCGGCTATTCCTTGGCGGTGCCGGGAGCAAAACCAAGAGCCCGAGCCAAAACGAAAGAATAAAATTCAGCCGGTAGGCGTCGGGCCGCCCGGCGAACAAGGTGGACGGTGGGCGGCGAGAGGTGCTCCCGCCGGATACAAGGAAACAATAAAGAGGCGCTTCGCATACAAGGCGAGTTACGATGATCGAGATACCCGTATACAATCGCGAGGGAAAGCAGATCGACCGCGTCCAGGTCGATGAGTCGCTGCTGGGCGGCAAAATCCGCCCGGCGCTGCTCAAGCAGGCGGTGGTGATGTATCACGCCAACCGCCGCCAGGGCACGGCCGCCACCCGCAACCGGGGCCGGGTCGCCGGCTCCACGGCCAAGCTCTATCGCCAAAAAGGCACCGGACGGGCCCGCATGGGCGCCGTGCGCACCGTGATCCGCCGCGGCGGCGGCGTGGCCTTCGCCAAGCAGACCCGCGATTTTCGCCAGCGGATGCCCCGCAAGCAGCGGCGCCTGGCCCGCGATTCGGCCGTGCTGGCCAAGCTGACCGGCCAGGACGCCCTGGTGATCGACGAGCTGCGCTTCGAGACGCCCAAGACCAGGGACTTCGCCGCCATCCTCGGCAATCTCAAGATCGATCGCAGCTGCCTGGTCGCCACCGAACAGTACGACGTGAATGTGTATAAATCGCTGCGGAACCTGCCCCGCGTCGACATGCTGGAAGTGACCCAGTTGAACGCGGGCGATATCATGCGGCGGCGGAAACTCTTGTTTACGCGGGCGGCGCTCGAGAGGCTCCTGCGTCCGGAAACCCAGGCGGCGGCCCCGACGGCGACCGACGAGGAGCGAGGATAGCACCGTGAAAAACGATCCCTACCAGGTTGTGATTCGGCCGCTGATCACCGAGCAGGGCACCCACCAGGCGGAGGCCCTGCGGGCCTACCCCTTCGAGGTGAACTTCAAGGCGAACAAGGCCCAGATCAAAAAGGCCGTGGAAATGATTTATAACGTGAAGGTCACCGACGTCCGGACCGCCAACCACAAGGGCAAGCCCCGCCGCCGCGGCCGGGTGCGGGGCACGACCTCGCACTGGAAAAAGGCGGTCGTGGTGCTGCACGAGGATTACCGCATCGACCTGTTCTAACCGATAGGAAGCCAAACCGTGGGTATTCGCAGTTACAAACCGACCAGCGCCGGCCGCCGTCACGGCACGGTGCTCGATTACGGCGAGATCACCCGGACCCAGCCGGAGAAAAGCCTGCTCAAGCGGGTCACCCGCTCCGGCGGCCGCAACCACAGCGGCAAGACGACGGTCCGGTTCCGCGGCGGCGGCGCCCGCAAGATGTATCGCCTCGTCGATTTCAAGCGGAACAAGGACGGCGTTCCGGCCAAGGTGGCCTCCATCGAGTACGACCCCAACCGGACCTGCCATATCGCCCTGCTGCATTACGCCGACGGCGAAAAACGCTATATCCTGGCCCCCCAGGGCCTGCGGGTCGGGGACCTGCTGGAAAGCGGCCCGAAGGTCGAGCCGAAGGTGGGCAACTGCATGCCCCTGGGAGCGATCCCGTCCGGCCTGGAGATCCACAACGTGGAAATGAATCCCGGCCAGGGCGGCGCGCTCGTCCGTTCGGCCGGTGCCGTCGCCCGCATCGCCGCCAAGGAGGGCAAGTGGGCCCAACTGATCATGCCCAGCGGCGAGATGCGGATGATCGCCCTGGCCTGCCGGGCGACCATCGGCCAGATCGGCAACGTGGATTACCAGCATGTCCACCTGGGCAAGGCCGGACGCAAACGCCACCTGGGCCGCCGGCCCCACGTGCGGGGCAAGGCGATGAACCCGGTGGCCCATCCCCTCGGCGGCGGCGAAGGACGCAGCAACGGGGGACGCCATCCCTGCTCGCCGACGGGAGTGCCGGCCAAGGGCGGCACCACCCGCAACCGCCGGAAAAATTCCAGCAAACGGATTATCCGGCGCCGCAAGAACGGCCGGGGCATACAACTGTCGGTGTAACAGGCATAAGGATCATACTTCATGGGACGTTCGCTCAAAAAGGGACCGTATATCGATGACAAGCTGTTTCGCAAGATCATGAAACAGCAGCAGGACGGCAGCCGTGATCCGATCAAGACCTGGGCGCGGCGCTGCACCATCGTGCCGGAATTCGTCGGCCATACCTTCATGGTCCACAATGGCAAGATGTTCAACAAGGTGTACATCACCGAGGACATGGTCGGGCACAAGCTCGGCGAGTTTTCGCCCACCCGCACCTTCCGCGGGCACAGCGGCGGCCGAAAGGGCAAATAGACCCCGGCCGGCCGGGGTCGTGGTCGGGCGCGGTGGCCATTTGGCGACCCGGGCAAGCGGCGACTCGAAACGTGAGGACGACGCGGCGGCCGGTTAGGAAAACGGCTTCCGGTGAAAATACCCGGCGGGTCTTCCCGACGGGCACTAGTAAAAACGGATTAGGCAGACATGTTAAGCGGAAAAAAATTATCTCGGTGCCGCAAGGCGCGCGGCCTGAGCACGGCCGATCTGGCCGAACGGATCGAGCGGTCGGGCCTGAGCAGCCGGCAGGCGCGGGCGGCGATTGGCAACTGGGAGCAGGATCGCCTCACGCCTGCGCCCACCCGGGCGGACATCGACACCCTGGCCCAGGTGCTCCAGGTGCCCCGCCAGGACCTGGTCGTCTGGTCGGCCAGCCATCGCTACGCCCCGATCGCGCCGCGCAAGGCGCGGCTGATCGCCCAACTGATTCGCGGCCGGACGGTCCAGGACGCCCTGGACCTGCTCAAGTTCGCCAACAAGCGCTCGGCGGTGATGGTGGACAAGGTCCTGCGCAGCGCCATCGCCAACGCCGACGAACAGGAGGCGGACGTCGAACGCCTGTATGTGAGCGATGCCCGCGTGGACGAGGGCGGCGTCCGCCTGAACACCCGCCGCTGGCGGCCGAAGGACCGCGGACGCGCCGTCTCCTGGACCCGACTGGCCAGCCACATCCACGTGAGCGTGGATATGGATTGAGGGCGACCAACAAAACCAACCGAACCGGCCAAACAACGGCGTGGTAATGTCCGGATAAAGGGTGTTGTTGGAAGCCATTTCCGACCTGATCCCAACGGCGGTGCTGCCGCCACCGCCGCCAGGTGACGAGGTTGTGGAAGCGACCTCCAGAGTGGAATGACCAACGAGCCAACGCGGAATCGGCCAAGGGGGCCGCCGCGTTGGGGACGTCGAGAAGATAGAAAGTAAACCGGCCCTCTGGGGGCAGGTGCCGTCGAAAGGCGGCACGCCGCGGGCGCCGCCCGCGGGAGCATGAAACCGAACAGGACGAACGGGAGCCGCTGGAACGCCGAGCGGGAAAATCGAGGATTACATGGGTCAGAAGGTATCGCCAATTGGGTTTCGCACCGGCATTACGCTGGGCTGGAAAAGCCGCTGGTATGCTCCCAAGAGCGCCTATGGTGAGTTTCTGGTCGAGGACGAGCACCTGCGCCGGTACATCGACAACCGCCTGAACCGCCAGCCGCCGTACGCCGCCATCGCCGAGGTCCAGATCGAAAGGACCCGGGACGACGTGCGGATCATCCTGAAAACGGCCCGGCCGGGCCTGGTCATCGGTCCCAAGGGGGCCGAGGTGGACCGGCTGCGCGAGGCCCTGGAGGACCTGATCGACCGCAAGGTGACCCTGAATATCGTGGAGATCAAGAGGCCCGACGTGGACGCCCAGCTGGTCGCCGAGGCCCTCGCCGAGCAGTTGAAGCGCCGCTCGGCCTTCCGGCGGGCGATGAAGCAGCATTGCGAAAACACCCTGGCGGCCGGCGCCAAGGGGGTCAAGATCATCGTCAGCGGCCGGCTCAGCGGCGCGGAGATCGCCCGCTCCGAGCGCCAGGTGATGGGCAGCATCCCCCTGCAGACCCTCCAGGCGGACGTGGATTACGGGTTTGCCCTGGCGCGGACGACCTACGGCGCCATCGGCGTGAAGGTCTGGGTGTATCGGGGGATGTTCGACCAGGCCGCCGAGCCGGAGCCCCCGACCCGCGGCGGCCGACGCTGACCGGGCCACCTGGGCGTATAGGGCCGGGTGGGGCAGGACGGGTGATGGGGCCGGCAAGTCGAAAACGATGCCGGACCGGTGGGTCGGCCCGATGGGAAGGCCTGAATGTATCGAGGGATGTTGAGAAATATCAGTGAGCAGGAGTACCGACCCGTGGCGGTTGACGCCGAGCGGGCCGGAGTGGTGATACGAGGATGTGAATTATGGCCTTGATGCCCAAACGAGTCAAATGGCGTAAATACCAGCGCGGCCGCAATCGCGGCAACGCCACGCGGGGAAATTATGTGGCGTTCGGCGATTACGGCATTCAATCCCTGGAAAACGGGCGGATTGACGGCCGGCAGATCGAGGCCGGCCGGGTGGCCGCGACCCACTTTCTGCATCGCGTGGGAAAGGTCTTTATCCGGATTTTCCCCCACCGCTCGGTCAGTGCCAAGCCCCTGGAAACCCGCATGGGCAAGGGCAAGGGCGAGCCCGATCACTGGGAGGCCAAGATCAAGCCGGGAACGATCCTGTACGAGGTCGGCGGCGTGCCGGAAGACATAGCCAAGCGGGCCCTGCTGCGGGTGGCGCACAAGATGCCGGTCCGCTGCCGGCTGGTCACCCGCCACCGGTCGTAACGCAAGTTTTGCCGAAGGGCGAAGGACAGCATGAAAGCCAGAGAAATACGAGAAATGAATCCGGATGAGCTGGTCGAGGACCTGGAATCGCTGCAGCGCCGGCTGTTCGAGATCCGCACCCAGGCCGTCACCGAAAAGCTGGAGGACCCCAGCCAGTTGAAAAAGGCCAAGCGGGACATCGCCCGGTTGAAAACGATTTTGCGGGAGCGCGAACTGGAACGGCAGGAATCGTCGTCGCCAGAGCCCCAGAACTAAGGGCGTCGAGCAAAACCGGCCCGATAGGCCAAACGAGGGCCAGTTTACCCAGCGGCCGGTAGTTATGTTAGAGTATAAAAACGCAGGCGGGATAGCCCTATGACAACCAGTACGAAACGGAAACCATTGACCCGCTACCGCGGCATCGTGTCCCGCCGGTCGGGCGCTAAGACGGTGCGGGTCGAAATGAACTACCTGACGCGTCATCCGAAGTACGGCAAGATCCTCAAGCGGCGAACGGTAGCGCACGTGCACGATCCGGACAACCAGGCCAAGGAGGGCGATTGGGTGGAAATCGTCAAGTGCCGGCCGTTCAGCAAGACGAAAATGTGGCGGCTCCTGCGGATTGTCGAGTCGGAGGAGGTCAAGTAAGGCGCCGGACAACACCGAGGCGACGGGCCGGATCGGGGCGGCGGGACGCCGGGACGGCGAGTGGGGGGGGTGGGTACGCCGAGCCGGCCGGGCCGGGGCAAGCGGCGGTCGCGTTGTTGCCGAGGATGCTCAGCACAAGAAGGATGGACGCATGATACAGCAGGAAACAATCATTGATATCGCCGACAACACCGGCGCCAAGACGGCGCTGGTGGTGCGCGTCCTGGGCGGCAGCACGTCGAGCGGGAAATTTACCCGGCGGACCGCCGGGATCGGCGATGTCGTGGTGGTGGCGATCAAGAAGGCGCTGCCGAATATGAGTCTGGATGACAAGAAGGTGCACAAAGTGGTGATTATCCGCACGAAATTCCCCACCCGCCGGCCGGACGGAAGCTATGTCCGGTTTGACAGCAACGCCGGCGTGCTGATCGACAACGACGGCAATCCGCTGGGCACGCGTATTTTCGGCGCCGTGGCCCGAGAATTGCGGGAGAAGAATTTCATGAAGATCGTCTCGCTGGCGTCGGAGGTGGTATAAGTGGCCCGGCATGTGAAAAAAGGCGATATGATTGTGGTGATCTCCGGGGACCATCGCGGGCAGCGCGGCAAGGTCCTCAGCGTGGATCCGGTCAAGGGCATGATCGTCGTCGAGGGGATCAACCGGGTGTACAAGCACGTGCGCCCCTCGCGGCGGAATCCCCAGGGCGGCCGGCTGCAGATCGAGCGACCCATCCACATCAGCAACGTGCTGCCGCTGAACGAGAAAACGAACCGTCCCACCCGGGTGCGCTTCGTGACCGACGGCGGCGAAAAGAAGCGGGTCGCTTCCGACGGCACCCAGTTGGAACTGGTCACGCGGAAGGCAAGGAAACAATAAGGGCGTCTAACAAACCGGTGCGATAGACCAAACCAGGCTGGTTTGCCCAGCGGCCGGCAGTTTGTTAGGGTGTAGAAGAGGATTGCGGAGATGGCGCGGCTACTGGACTTGTACAAGGGAAAAATCATTAATTCGCTGAAGAGCGAGTTCGGCTATCGCAATCCGATGCAGGTGCCGAGGCTGCGAAAGATCGTGGTCTCCATGGGCGTGGGCCAGGCCGCCCGGGAGAAGAAGCTCCTGGAAGGCGCCGCCGCCGACCTGGCCCAGATCACCGGCCAAAAGCCGCTGCTCTGCAAGGCCCGCAAGAGCGTCTCCAACTTCAAGACCCGCACCGGCATGGAGATCGGCCTGAAAGTGACCCTGCGGGGACGGCGGATGTACGAATTTTTGGATCGGCTGGTCAGCCTGGCCATCCCCCGCGTGCGGGATTTTCGGGGATTGAACCCGAACGGGTTCGACGGCCGCGGCAATTACAACATGGGCCTGAGCGAGCAGATGGTCTTCCCCGAGGTCAATCCCGACAAGGTCCAGAACCAGCAGGGCATGAATATCGCCATGATCACCAGCGCCCGCACGGACGCCGAGGCCCGCCAACTGCTCAAGCTGTTCGGCGTGCCCTTTCGCAGCAACTAGAGGCCCCGTCGCCGAACGAAGGGCGGCATCGTGAAGGGCCCGCTGCCGGGAAAGGGGTGGCAGGTATCGTGGCGGAGCGCCGCCGCCGGGAGAAAGGCGACGGAACCGTAAAGGACCGGCCGCCGGGAGAAGAAGGGCGTCGTGAGGGGCGCGGCGGCACCGCCGATCGACGGGGCAACGATGGCGATAACGACCAACAAAACCGGCCGGGCCGGCCGCGCCGCGGCGCGGCAATGCCCGCAGGAAAGATGAATAACCTCTGACAAAATGAGTGACAGGGATATTGAAACGCCCGGATGGGGCCATTTGACTTCATTTTGTTGGACGCCCGTAGTCAAGTGACCAGACGAATGGTGAGGGATGCATGGCAACCAAGGCCTTGAGAATCAAAGCGGAAAAACCCCCGAAGTTCGCGGCGCGTCGCTATAACCGATGTCAGCTGTGCGGCCGCCCCCGCGCCGTGTATCGCAAGTTCCGGATCTGCCGGATTTGTTTTCGCACCCTGGCCAATGAAGGGAAAATTCCCGGCGTTCGCAAGGCGAGCTGGTAGTACCCGCCGCGAACCGACCGGGAAACGGAGTATACAGGTATGCACGCAGACCCGATAGCGGACATGCTCACGCGAATCCGTAACGCGCTGGGCGCGAAAAAGACCGAGGTGAACGTGCGGGCCTCCCATGTCTGTGAAGGCGTGGCGAAGGCGCTGCACGAGCAGGGGTTCATCGAGGGCTACGACCGGATCGCCACGGGCGTCAAGCAGGACCTCCTGCGGATCCGCCTGAAATACGGCCCCCACGGCGATACGGTGATCCACCAGATCACTCGCTGCAGCAAGCCCTCCCGACGGGTGTATTGCGGCGTCGGCGAGCTGCCCCAGGTGATGGGCGGCATGGGCGTGGCGATCGTCAGCACCAGCAAGGGGGTCCTCACGGACCAGGAGTGCCGCCACCAGAAGATCGGCGGCGAACTGCTCTGCACGGTGTCGTAAGCGACCGGGGCGACCTGGGTGCGACCGAGACGAAAGCATCGGTACCAAAGAGAACATCGGCACAAAACGAAAGCATTGATACGAAACGAAAGCATCGGGACACAGCAACGACATCAGTACGGAATGAAAATATCAGTACCAGCGGTGAACATGTGAATCCTGCCGCCCTCCCGCAGCCAAGCGGCCGGCGGGGCGGTACCCAACAGTACGATTGGTTAGACAGATGAGTCGCATAGGAAAAAAACCGGTACCCGTTCCCGCGGGCGTCAAGGTCGAAGTGAACGGCAACCAGGTCTCCATCGGCGGCTCGGGCGGCACGCTGACCCTGAACGTTCGAGCGGAGATCGCCGTGCAGTACGATGCCCAGGCGGGCCGGATCGTCGTGACCCGCCAGAGCGATCAACGGCTCCATCGGGCCCTGCACGGCACCACCCGGGCCCTGATCGCCAACATGATCCAGGGCGTCACCCAGGGATTCGCCCGCAGCCTGAAGATCTTCGGCACGGGCTACGGCATCAGCGTCAAGGGCCAGGAGATCTCCCTCTCGGTGGGATTTGCCAAGCCGGCGGTCCTGCCCATCCCCCCGGGCGTGGCCATAGAGATCAAGACCCCCAACACCCGGGGCAACGAAATCCCGGCGGAGTTCACCGTCCGCGGGCCGGACAAGTGGGCGGTGGGCCAGTTCGCCGCGGCGATCCGCCAGGTGCGCCCGCCGGAACCGTATCTGGGCAAGGGCATTCGCTATGCCGAGGAGCAGATCAAGCGGAAGGTCGGCAAGGCCTTCGCCAGCGGCGGATAATCCGGCGGCGCTGCCGGGGCGCCCGCCGGCATACGCCAAGGAAATCCGCTTGCCCTGCTTGGAGCCGAACAGCAACTGCGCCGGCCCCCGCCGGCGCAGGCAAGGAAACAGAGTAGCGCGATATGGACAAGAACGTCTTCAAACAGTTTCAGCATCGGCGCCGCAAGCGCCGCGTGCGCAAAAAGGTCTTCGGCAGCGTCGAGAGGCCCCGAATGTCCGTGTACCGCTCGTTGCGGCATATGTACGTGCAGCTGATCGACGACGACAACGGCGCGACCCTGGTGGCCGCCAGCACCCTGACCAAGGAGGTCGCCGATCAGTGCAAGCAGACCGGCAACCGCCAGGCGGCCACGCTGGTGGGCCAGGTCCTGGCGCGCAAGGCGCTGGACATCGGCATCCACCAGGTCCGCTTCGACCGCAACGGCATGAAATATCACGGCCGCATCCAGGCCATGGCCGAAGCCGCCCGCAAGGCCGGCCTGGTCTTCTAGGGCCGCCCGCCCCCGGCAAGGCAACCGGCCCACCGGGCGGAGGGAGGATTGCGGCGGCCCGTGCAGGGCAAGGCGAGAGAGGATAAGATCCTTGTACGTAAACGAGAATCACCGGATGGCCGGCAAAACAATCGGAGCATAACGTGTCTCAGTTGTCAGCAAAACGACAGGCGGCGGCGGAAGAAAGCCCGTTCGAGGAGCAGGTGGTCAAGGTGTTCCGCTGCGCCACCGTGGTCAAGGGCGGTCGGCGGTTCAGCTTCGCGGCGATGGTCGTGGTGGGCGACCGCCAGGGCCAGGTGGGCATCGGCTACGGCAAGGCCAATGAGGTGCCGCCCGCCGTGGAAAAGGCGATCAAGGACGCCCGCAAGAAGATCCAGCGCGTCAATATCTTCGGCACGACCATCCCGCACGAGGTGAAGGCCAAGTACCGCGCCACCCGCGTGGTGCTGGTCCCGGCCAGCGAGGGGACCGGCGTCATCGCCGGTTCGGCCGCCCGGGCCGTGCTCGAACTGGCGGGCGTCCATAACGTGCTGACCAAGGTGTATGGCAGCACCAGCGCCAAAAACGTGGTCAAGGCGACCCTGCAGGCCCTCCAGCAGCTGTGCAGCCGAAAGCAGATCGAAACGCTGCGCGGCGTAACCATACCGGCGTAAGGAATGTGCAGTCATGATGATTCATGAGATAACCTCTCAGGTGGGAAGGCATAAACGGCGGCGGCGCGTCGGCCGGGGGGCCGGCAGCGGCCTGGGCAAGACCAGCGGCCGCGGCCACAAGGGCCAGCGGTCCCGTTCCGGTTCGCTGCCTCCGATCACGATGGAAGGCGGCCAGATGCCGCTGTTCCGGCGGATTCCCAAACGGGGATTCAACAACGCCGTGTTCGCCGCGCGGTACGCCATCGTCAATGTCGACCAGCTGGAGCAGTTTGACGAGGAGTCGCGGGTGGACCCGCAGGCCCTCTGCCAGGCCGGCTTGATTCGCCGCGCCGATGCCAAGGTCAAGATCCTGGGCAACGGCGAGCTGAATCGCCGCTTGAGCGTGGTGGCCCATAAATTCAGCCGCAGCGCCGAACAGAAGATCACCAGCGCCGGCGGCTCCGTCCAGCGACTATCCTGAGGGCGTCCGGCTCAGTCGGCCGCGCCGGCCGCGCCGGCCGCACCGGGCCGATGGGATGCCCGGCCGATGTGTGTTGTTGAAGTAAAAAGCCACGGCAGCGGGCCGCCAGAGACGACGACCCGGCCAAAATGAAGACGACGCCGGCGGATGAATCGGGCCGATGGGACGGGACGGGACGGGACGAGGCGATGTGTTCGTTGAAGTGGTGGCTCGCGGCGATCCACGGCCAAGGCGACGGGCTCAAAAACGGCCCACGTAAAGAAACGGGTAATTAAATGTTTTCGGCGACCATAAACATCTTCAAGATCCCGGAACTGCGCAAGAAGATACTCTTTACCATCGGCATGCTGTGTATCTACCGCGTCGGATTCCATGTGCCGGTGCCGGGCGTGGACCAGGAGGCCCTGGCCGAGATCACCCGCCAGCAGGGCGGCTCCGGCAACCTGTTCGGCCAGGTGGCCGATTATCTGCAACTGTTCACCGGGGGCAACCTGCGCCAGAGCAGCCTGTTCGGCCTGGGGATCATGCCCTACATCTCGGCCTCCATCATCTTCCAGCTGCTGGTCACCGTCTGGCCGGCCCTGGAGAAGCTGCACAAGGAGGGCGAGACCGGCCGCCGCAAGATCCAGGAATACACCCGCTACGCCACGGTGGCGATCTGCCTGATCCAGGCGGCGTTCTGGCTGGTCTACATGCGCAACAGCGGCTTCGTCTATCGCGATATCATCTACAACCATTGGTACATGTTCTTCGCCATGGGGGTCGTGGCCATGACCGCCGGCACCATCTTCCTGATGTGGCTGGGCGAGCAGATCGACGAATACGGCATCGGCAACGGCATCAGCCTGATCATCATGGCCGGCATCGTCGCCCAAATGCCCTGGGCGGTCCGCCAGGTGATTGCCCGGGCGAACTTCTCCTACGACAACGTCTCGGAGACCTCCATCGGGCCCGACAAGATCCTCTTCCTGATCGTCGCCTTCGTGGGGGTGGTCGCCGGGGCGATCCTGATCACCCAGGCCCAGCGGCGGATCCCCATCCAGTACGCCAAGATGATGCGGGGCCGGCGGGTCTACGGCGGCCAGCGGCAGTATCTGCCCCTGCGGGTCAACCACGGCGGCGTGATGCCCATCATCTTCGCCTCCACGTTGATGCTGTTCCCCTCGCTGGTGATCGGCTGGATCTCCCGCGTGTGGGAATCGAAGTTCATCGCGGAGGTGCAGTCGGCGTTCCGGTATGAATCCTACGTGTACAACCTGCTGTACATCGTCCTGATCTACTTCTTCGCCTACTTCTGGACGACGGTGCAGTTCCAGCCCAAGGAGATGGCCACCAACCTGCGGGACAGCGGCGCGTTCATCCCCGGCCTGCGGCCCGGCCGCCGGACGGCCGAGTACCTGGAAAAGGTCATGAGCCGCATCACCTACGTCGGGGCGGGCTTCCTCTCGATCATCGCCGTGGTGCCCACCATGGTGATGGTCTGGCTGGATATCGACTGGAACGTGGCGACCTTCCTGGGCGGCACGGGCCTGCTCATCGTGGTGTCGGTCTCGCTGGATCTGGTCCAGCGGATCGAGAGCAACCTGATCATGAGGAATTACGCCGGCTTCATGGAGGGCGGCCGCATCAAGGGAGCGTATGCATGATAATCCTGTTTCTGGGCCCGCCGGGCGCCGGCAAAGGCACCCAGTGCAAGTTCCTGGCCGACCGGTACCGGCTGCGGCACCTGTCCAGCGGGGACATCCTGCGCCGCGAGCGCCAGGAGGGCACCGATCTGGGCAAGCAGGCCCAGTCCTACATGGACAGCGGCCGGCTGGTGCCCGACGATCTGATCGTGGCCATGATGCGCCAGGAGATCGGCGCGGCCGCCGACGGCGAAACGTCCGGGGTGATCCTGGACGGCTTCCCCCGCACCCTCCAGCAGGCCCAGGCCCTCGACCAGGCCCTGCGGGACGATGACAAACAGGTGGACGTGGTGCTCAACCTGGACGTCGATGACGACAAACTGGAACGGCGGATCACCGGCAGGCGCAGCTGCCCCCGGTGCGGGACCGCCTACCATGTCGATTTCAATCCGCCCCGACGGGCCAACGTGTGCGACCGGGACGGGGCCGCACTCGCCCAGCGCAGCGATGATACGGCCGCCGTGGTGCGCAAGCGCATCGAGACCTATCATCAGCAGACCGCGCCCCTGATTGATTACTATGGGCACCAGGGAACCCTGCAAACCGTGGACGGCAATGTGCCGATCGAGCAGGTGACCCGGTCGCTCAGTGCGATTCTGGATGGTTGCAACCGCTGACGCGAGGACGAGACGGCTATGGCGGTGGCGATTCGTACCGCAAGGGAAATCGAAAAAATCCGGGCGGCCGGACAAGTCGTCGGCCGGGTTTTACACAAGTTAAGAGAGATCGCGGCGGCAGGCGTCACCACGGCGGACCTGGCCGATCTGAGTGATCGGATCATCGCCGAAGCGGGCGGCACGGCCCTGTTCAAGGGAGTGAGAAACCCGGCGGCGCGGTTCGATTTTCCCGCCAGTATCTGCGCCAGCATCAACGAGGAGGTGGTCCACGGGATCCCTTCCGGCCGGCGGATGCTGACCGACGGCGATATCCTGAGCATCGACTGCGGCGTGAAGCTCAACGGCTATTGCGGGGATGCGGCCATCACCCTCCCCATCGGCCGGGTTGATCCCGAGGTCGAGCGCCTGCTGCGGATCACGCGCCAACTGCTGGATATCGCCGTGCGGGAGTCGCGGCCGGGACGCTACTGGAGCGAGATCGCCGGCCGCATGCAGGAACATGCCGAACAGGCCGGCTTCGGCGTCGTACGGGACTACGTCGGGCACGGCATCGGCCGCCAGATGCACGAGGATCCCAAGCTGCCCAACTTCGTCAGCCGGGAGCTGCTGGGCAACGATCTGCTGCTCCGCAAGGGCATGGTCCTGGCCGTCGAGCCGATGGTCAACCTGGGGACCTGGAAGGTCAAGGTCTCCGGCGACGGCTGGACGGTCCTGACCGCCGACGGACTGCCGTCGGCCCATGAGGAACATACCATCGCGGTGACGGACGACGGGACCGAGATCCTCACCGCCGGCCCGGACGGGGCCGAATAAAGTGGGGCGGCTTCGTGGTTGATGGATTGGAGTTGATACAGACACAAGGCGGCAACCAGGGCCGAATGAAGTGGGGCGGCTTCGTGGTTGATGGATTGGAGTTGATACAGGCACCAGGCGTCGGCCAGCGGGGCCGACCAAAAAGTAGCCTTTGCCTTCAAGGGCCGAGGTGGAACAAGGATAAGGAGGCGACCTGCGAGGCCGGGTAGAGAGGGGACGCCGTCGTGGTTGAGGCCGCTAAGTTGCCTTCCGCCCGAAGCGGCGGCCGAAAGGGCCGAAGGCAAACCGGGGCGGACCGGCGGCCGGCCGCCGGGCCAAAACAGGATGCAGGAAAAACCCATGCCCAAAAAAGACGCCATCAAGGTGGACGCCACGGTGCTGGAGGCACTGCCGAACGCCGTCTTCCGCGTGGCGCTGGAGAATGGACACGAGGTGCTGGCCCATGTCTCCGGGAAGATGCGGATGAATTTCATTCGCATCCTGCCCGGCGATACGGTCACAGTGGAATTGAGTCATTACGACCTGACCCGCGGCCGGATCGTGCTGCGGAAATAGCAGATGACAGGCGGGTGCGCAACATGAAGGTTCGAACGTCCGTACGCAGAATTTGTGAATACTGCAAAATCGTAAAACGCCGCGGCGTGGTCCGGGTGATCTGCAAGGCCAATCCCCGCCACAAGCAGCGGCAAGGCAGATAAAGGGAGTCGCTATGCCTCGTATCGCAGGGATTGACGTGCCCAACGACAAGCCGGTGTGGATCGCCCTGACCTATGTCCACGGGATCGGCCCGTATCTGTCGCGGCAGATTCTCAAGGAGGCCCAGATCTCCGACACCATCCGGGCCAAGGATCTGACCGACGACGAGCTGAGCCGCATCTCGGGGATCATAGATCGCAATTACGTGATCGAGGGCCAGCTCCGCCGGCAGGTCTCCCAGGACATCGCCCGGCTGCGCGACATCGGCTGTTACCGCGGCCTGCGGCATCGGCGCGGCCTGCCGGTGCGCGGCCAGAGCACCCGCAGCAACGCCCGGACCCGCAAGGGGCCCCGCAAGACCGTGGCCGGCAAGAAGGGCGTCAAGGAGATGCGCTCCTAGCGGGCGGTTGTGCCCGGCGCGGCGCCGAAGCGGCCGGGCCGAAGCGGCAATCATGGGAATTTTGAGGATCGCACCAGGAAAGACGTTATGGCGAAAAAAACGGCGAAGAAGAAGTTGCGGCGCAACGTGGGCAAGGGCATCGCCCACATCAAGGCGTCGTTCAACAATACCATCATCACGATTACGGATGCGAACGGCGAGGCCCTGTGTTGGGATTCGGCCGGCACCATCGGCTTCAAGGGATCGCGCAAGAGCACTCCCTTCGCCGCCCAGCGGGCCGCCGAGAAATGCGCCAACAGCGCCAAGAAGCAGGGCGTGGTGGAGCTGGAGGTTCGCGTCAAGGGAGCCGGCTCCGGACGGGAATCGGCGATCACCGCCCTGCAGGCGGCGGGCATGCGCATCGCCTCGATCGAGGACGTCACGCCCCTGCCGCACAACGGGTGTCGCCCGAAAAAGCGTCGGCGGGTCTAGCCGCCGACCGGCCGGGTCGGGGGCTACTTCCCGGGCGGCCCTGACAAAACCACAGGGTAGCGAGGCGGGGGCCGTTTGGCGGCCCAAAGATGAAGGTAGCCGTCATCCGCGCACCCGGCGGCGGGCCGGCGTACGCGGCCCGGCGGTGTTATGGAAAACGAATCCTGACTTGAGATGAGGAGTTGCAGTATACGATGGGTAGAACCTTGGGACCAGTATGCCGGTTGTGCCGCCGCGAAAGCATCAAGTTGATGCTCAAGGGCGCACGTTGCGAAACCGCCAAGTGCCCGATGGAACGCCAGGACCGCAACCGGCCGCCGGGGATGTTTTCCTGGCGGCGGGGCCGTTCCAGCGAATTCGGCATCCGCTTGCGGGAAAAACAGAAGGTCAAGCGGTATTACGGCGTGCTGGAGAAACAGTTTCGCTTGTATTTCCGCCAGGCCGAGCGCCGGCGGGGCAACACCGGCCAGACGCTGCTGAGCCTGCTGGAGCGCCGCCTCGACAACGTGATTTACAAGATGCATTTTGCCCCCTCGCACCGGCTGGCCCGCCAGATCATCACCCACGGGCACGTGAAGGTCAACGGGCGCAAATGCGACATTCCCAGCTATTCGGTGCGCCAGGGCGACAAGATCACCCTGAAGGCCGCCGAGAAGACCAAGAAGCTCATTCAGGCCAACCTGGAGGCGGAGAAGAATTCTCCCGTGCAGCCCTGGCTGCAGGTCGATGCCCAGGCCCTGGAAGGCGTGGTCGTGGCCCTGCCGAACCGGGACGACGTGCAGATCCCGGTGGAGGAGCAGTTGATCGTGGAGGTGTGTTCCCGGTAGGCCCGTCGGTCCGGCGCGCCCGATGTGAGATCGAAACGAAGAATCCCGCCACCGGTGGCCGGGTGGCGCAACAACACAATTGAAACATGCAGCGGCCGGAGAAAACCGGTTCCTTTTTGGAATCGTGCAAACCCGCAAACGGGACCGGTTGATGAGGGCCGCTGACAAGCGGGAGGTTTTGCCATGCGAATTCGGTGGCGCGGATTGGAACTGCCCAATCAGGTGGTATTGGATAAAGAGGTTTCCACCGAGACCTATGGTCGCCTGGTTATAGAGCCCTTCGAGCGGGGATTCGGGATCACCGTGGGCAACAGCTTGAGGCGGATTTTGCTTTCCTCGCTGGAAGGCAGCGCCGTCACCTCGCTGAAGATTGCTGGTGCGCCCCATGAGTTCACCTCGCTGGAGGGCGTGAAAGAGGATGTCACGGGCATCATCTTGAACGTGAAATCGCTGGTGATCCGGCTCGATCGGGACGAACCGACCGTGATGCGGGTTTCGGCGTCGCAGGCCGGCACGGTCACCGCCGCCCAGATCGAGACGGGCCCCGAGCTGGCCGTGATCAATAAGGATCAGGTGCTGGCCACCCTGACCCAGGACATCCATTTTTCCATGGAGATGACGGTCAAGCGGGGCCGGGGATACGTGCCGGCGAGCATGGAGGATGACGCCGCCTCTCAGCAGGAGCTCGGCGTCATTCCCATCGATGCGATCTTCTCGCCGGTGCGCCGGGTCCGCTACAAGACCGAGGAAACCCGCGTCGGCCAGCGGATCAATTACGACCGGCTGATCATGGAGATCTGGACCGACGGCACGATCGGGCCGGAGCTGGCCCTGGTGGAGGCGGCCAAGATCCTCCGCAAGCACCTGGGGCCGTTCATCCAGTACTTTGAACTGGGACCGGAGCGGGCGGAATCCGAGTCGGCCGTCCAGGCCGAAGCCGTCGAATCCGGGCTGGACGAGGAACTGAAAAAGAAGCTCGGCGAGCCGGTCTCCAGTCTCGATCTGTCCGTGCGGGCCACCAACTGCCTGGAGATGGCCAAGTTGGAAACCATCCGGGATCTGGTCCGCCTGACGGACAGCGAACTGCTGGCCCTGCGCAGCTTCGGCAAGACCAGCCTGCGGGAGGTGAAGCGCAAACTGGCCGACCTGGGCCTGGAATTGGGAATGCAGGTGGATTAAGGACGCCCGACACAATGAGGGCGGATGGCCCGATCCGGGCGTTTGCGGATCGTGGTCACTCATTTTGTTGGCAGGTACAAGCATCGCCGGACGCAGGGGCCCCCGGAACCATGACGGATCAGGCGGGCGCCCCGACCGGCGGTATCGAGAAAAAAGACGGGAAGGATACGATGCGACATCAGGTTGCCGGAAGACATTTGAATCGTACGAGCGCCCATCGCCGGGCCCTCCGCCGCAATCTGGCGGCGTCCCTGTTCGAGCACGGGACGATCACGACGACCCGCCAGAAGGCCAAGTTCGTTCAGCCCTTTGCCGAGCGGCTGGTCAGTCTGGCCAAGGACGGCTCGCTGCATGCCCGCCGTCGGGCGATTACCCTGCTGCAGGAACGGGACATCTGCAAGGTCGAGGACGGCGTGCCGGTGAAAGAGACCACCGTGATCCGGAAATTGTTCTCCGAGATCGGACCCCAATACCGCAGCCGCAACGGCGGATACACCCGGATCATCCACCTGCCGTTTCGGCGGATCGGGGACAACGGCCAGTTGGTCATGCTGCAGTTGGTGGCCGAGTCCGCCGCCACGTCGGCCGCCGCGGCGCCCCGCCGCCGGTCCAAATCGGCCCGGCCGGCCAAGCCCGCCCCGGCCGGCGGTGACGTTGCCGAGGCGGCGCCCGGGGACTCCCCGCCGCCGGTGGACCAGGCCGAAACCGAACCGGCCGACGCATCGGGACCGCCCGATCCGGCCGCGGCCGAGCCGGCCCGGCCGGCCGGCGCCGATTCGCCGGCCGGTCCCAAGGATGGCCAAGGCGCCGCCTCGTAGTCCGGCATTGGGCCAAAAGATCCTGGCGAGAGAAAAACCCCCGTTCCCCGCGGGGGTTTCGTCGTTTGGGGCCGGCCGGGTGCGTCCAGGCTCCGGAGGCGTCCAGCGACGGATCCGCGGATTTCCGGCCGGGCGGACGGAAAAATCATGCCGCCCCCGGCGGGATCGAGCCGCCGGGGCGTCGGCCTGTCGCAGCCGCAAAGCGCAGACAAGGAGACCGCCATGTCCCAGGATTGTATTTTTTGCATGATCGTCGCCGGCAAGCTCCCCTGCGGCACCATCTACGAGGACGATGACCTCCTGTCCTTTCTGGATATCGGACCGATCAGCGAGGGCCACGCGCTGGTTGTCCCCAAGCGGCATGTCGAGACCCTATCCGACTGCCCCGCGGACCTGATGGGCCGGCTGGCCGGCGTGCTGGGCCCGCTTTCGCGGGCCGTGGTGCAGGCCGTCGGCGCCGAGGGATGCAATATCCTGCTGAACAACGGGCGCTGCGCCGGACAGCTGGTCGGCCACCTGCATGTTCACATCATCCCCCGCCATCCCGGCGACGGCGTGTTCACCGAATGGCCGGCGCAATCCTATCCGCCGGGCCGCATGGAGACCCTGCTCGCGGAGATCCGCTCGCGCCTGCCGCGGTAATCGGACCTGCCGGACCGCCGACCGGTCCCCGCGCCGGGAAATCCGCCCGCGCCTGCCGGATGGATCCAATCCGCCGTGCCGGCCCTTTCGCTCCGCCCCGAGCGGCCGCCGTCCGATAAGAACTCTCGTATCTGGCAACATTTCCCCTTTTTGTAGTGAATCCGTTCGGCAGTTCTGCCGATGGCATTATAGGTTATAACATGCCTCCGGGGCGTAACGGTCGAGGAATCTGCGATTTTCTCCTCGCGGGCATTCACCTACGGAATCCCTATATCGTATACTTGGGGTAGTACGGGGGAGGGAGATATTCTATGCCATTGGTGTTGACCGTCGATCAACTGCAGACGGGCATGGTCCTGGCCAAAAGCGTCCTGCATAATTTTCAGGTGCTGCTGCCGCCGGGGCATGCCATTTCCGAAAACGACATCCGCTACCTCAAGCGAACGTGTGCCGAGCAAACCTTCCATATCAGGCCGGCGGACGGCGAGGATTCGGTCGATGTGTCCGACGTCGCCTCCGCGCCGGAGCCGACGGCGCAGGCATCCGAGCAGTTGCGTCAAAAGGTCGAATCGGTGGCGCAAAAGGCCAACGAGGTCCTGCGGAACCAGGTTGCCCTGCAGGCCGACCAGATCGCCGAGCTGGAATCCGTCATCGAGCAGATGCTCCGGCACATCCGGGACAACCCGCTGACGTTGAACATCCTGGAGCAGTCCGTGCACTGGAATGAATATCTGCAGCGGCACGGCATGCAGGTGTTCAATTTCACCCTCCTGCTGTGTTACGCGATCCAGGACCGTCTCAGCCAGCAGGCCGGCGCCGACGCGGGCCGGTTGCAGCAGCATTTCCGCAGCGTGACCCATTTGGCCACGGCGGCCCTGTTTCACGACATCGGCATGACGCCGATCGATTACGTGTACGACAAGTCGGAGTCCTTGAGCGAGGAGGAAAAAAACGCCATCCGGGCCCATCCCCGCGTAGGGGTGGAATTGCTGCCCGAAAACATCAATCCCCGCACGCGACAGGCCATCCTGCAGCACCATGAGAACTTCGACGGCTCCGGGTATATCAAGGGCCTTCAGGGCGAGCAGATCGGCATCGAGGCGCGGATTCTCCGCATCGTCGATTCCTACACGGCGGCGATCAGCCGGACGGAATATCGTCAGGCCAAGCCCCCGATCGTCGCCCTGCACGAAATGGTGTACGGTCCCTATTCGCCGTGGTACGATCCGGTCCTGCTGCATACCTTCGCCGCCACGCTGCAGCCCCTGCCGATCGGCGCCAAGATCAAGATGAGTAGCGGCGACTGGGCGGTGGTGGTGCGCCACCATCCGGAGCATCCCTTTTGCCCGCAGTTGATCGTGGCGTTTGACGCCCAGAACCGCCCCCTGCCCCGCCGCCTGCTCAGCGAGCCGTTTTACCTGGGCGAACGGCGGGACATCCAGGTCCTGTCCTTTGGCAAAACCGACCTGAGTTTCCTCAACGAGGCCCGGGATTCGCACTACCCGGCCGAGTTCGGTTCCCGGCTGGAGGCCATCGGCGCCGCGTTGTTCGAACCGGAGCCGGCCTGCCGATAGGATGGCCTTGCGGGCAAGCCGTTTCCGAGCGGCCCTCGTGGCGTTGTCGCGGCGGCGATCGCCCTTGACGGCGGTTCAATAGCTCGCCAGGCGGGATTCATCCAGTTGCCGGCGCAGCTGCGCCCACGAGAAGAGGCGCCCCGGACAGGCGGTCTGCGCTCCGGGAACGTCCCCGTGGCCGAGGATCTTGTCGGCGGGGATGTTGTAGCGCTGCTGCAGGAAGCGGATCAGCCGGACCAGCGATTCATACTGGGCCGCGGAGGGGGCGTGGTGCTCGAAGTTTCCCACCAGGCAGATTCCGATCGTGTGCTCGTTCCAGTAGTTGTCGGTGCACGATCGGGGCCGGCAGTGGGCCCCCTGCATCTGTCGGCGCCAGCGGAATCCCACTTCCACCTTTCCATCGGCGGCGCCATGGCCGTTGTTGACCACGAAGTGATAGCCCAGCCCCAGCCAGGGCTCGCCGTTGTTGTCGCGCCGGTTCTTGTGCATTTGGTCGAACTGCGCCGCATTGCCCGAGTCGGTGGCCGAGTGGTGCACGATGATGCCGCGCCAGCGGCTGCGGTCCTCCAGCGACGCCGGCGGAACCCATTCAGCCGGCGCCGGGACGGCGGGGCGCGCCGGAGACGAACGGTACAGCGGATCGGACCGGCTGGGCAGGGGCCGGTATCCGTTGCGCACCGACTGCACCGTCGGCCGGGGCAGCGACGAGGACGATGGATTGCATCCCCACAGACAGCCCAGGAACACCAAAAGCAGACCCGCCGACCGGCGGTGCGCCCGGGAACGATTCCGGCTTGATACGTTCGTGGTCATCATACGGTCCCATCCTTAGGATATGTTCGTCCTTGTATACTCCCGGCGCCGCGTCGGCCGCCGGCGCTTCGGCAGCCCCATCCGTCAATCCGACGGCTTGGCGGGCGGCGTCTTTGTTTCTTGGCACGCCTGCAGGGCATCGTCCAGGCGGTCGACGATCCGGAACAGGTCGTTCAGCCGGGTCGTTAGGAACACCCGCATCACCTTGGGCTGCGGATTGACCAGGATCAACCGGCCGTTCTGCTGCCGGCAGCGGTTGTGGGCCCGGATCAGGCTGCCCAGGCCCAGACTGGAGGTGAAGTCCAGGCGGCTCAGGTCGATGATCACCCGGTAGTGTCCCTGGGAGAACGTGTCCTGCAGCCGCCGGTCCAGCAGTCCGGCCTCGCCGATGTCCGCCGAGCCGGCCAGCTCCATGATGGTGGCATTCGGCGTCTGGCTGGTTGTGATGGCCAATCGGTTCATGGTCGGCAGATTAACTCGCCTGGTTCAACTTGACCAGATGCACTTCGTTGCCGGCGTCGTTGAACTCCACCTGGTTCATGTAGGCCCGCATCAGCATGATGCCCCGCCCGCTGGGATTTTCCAGATTTTCCGGCGCCGTCGGGTCCGGTACGCCGCCGGGGTCGAATCCGCGGCCCTCGTCCGAGACATAGACGTCGATCCGATCGGGACTGACCGAGTAGCGGACATGCACCTTTTTCTTCACGTCGTAGGCGTTGCCGTGGCGGATGGCGTTGCTGAGGGCCTCCTCGACGCTCAGGCGCAGGGCAAAGATGACGTCCTCGTCGTAGCCGCTGGTCTGGGCGGCCGAAATGATTTGGTCTTCCACTTCCTTGGCCAGGTGGAAATCGCTGTTGATTTGTACTGTTTGAAAGGAGGCGCCGTTCATAATCATTCGCACTACTGTCGGCAGCGTTAGGCGGGCGGCGTGTGGTTTGCGGCCGCTTTCGAGTCGTTCTTGTCCTCTCGAACCATCACCGGATGATCGCTATCTCGTCGGATCAACGCCGGCGGGTCTTGATCCTCTCGGATCATCGCCGGGTCATCCCCGTCCCCTTGGACCAACGCCGGATGCCCAGGTGGCCGTGGCGTGTTCCCCGGCTGCGGCCGCCGGCCTCGGGCGGCGCCTGCCGGGCCTAGACGGCATAACTGTTCAGGGCCATCTCGCAGGTCACGTATATCTCAAAGAGCTTGTCCAGCTTGGTGATATGGAAGATCTCCTGGAGGGAGGGCTTGATGTCGCAGAGCTTGAGCGTGCCCTTGCCCTCCTCGATTTTCTTGTTCAACCGGATCAGCATCCCCAGCGCCATCGAGCTGAGGTGTTTCACGCGGACGAAACTGACCACCAGGTGGATCTGCGGCCGCTCGTGGATCAGGGACAACAGGGAATCCGATATGTTGTTGATCGTCGCCTCGTCCAGGATCTCCTCGTCCAGCAGTTCCAGAACGGTGATCGACCCTGCGTTTTTGATCAGGATTTTCGGTGTCGGAGCCATTGGTTGTCCCTGTGTTGATTGTCCTGCCGTTTCGCCGCCCGCCAAAATAGGCCGCCCTTTTTCGGCTGGCCCGGGCGGCCAGGCAGCATTGTAGGCCGGGTCGATTGGCCGTACAACCCTAAGTTTTGATCCGGTGGGTTATTTCGTGAAATTTTCCAGGTCGTAGACCATAAGTACTTTGCGAAGAAGCATATAGTTACGTCCCTGGTAGATGCTGATCTGGCCGGAGACCCGAAATCGGATCGACAGGTTGGCCCGCTGGACGGCGGTTTCCATGACCTCCAGCAGCCGGCAGGGATGCAGGATCATCGGCGGTTCGGCCAGGCTGGCGCCGTCCGCCTCGAAGCTGAACAGCCAGCGGCCCGCCTCCGGATCGTAATGGATCCGGCCCACCCGGTCGATCACCATCTGGCCGTCCCGGCGGGCCGGCGGGGGGGTTTTGGCGCCCTTGACGGCCACCATGGCATCCGTCGGGGTCTGCGGCGCCGCCGATCCGGACGTGGTGGTTGCCTCCGGCAATTCCAGCGGGCGGGTGCGGGGTATCTTCTCCAGCATGATCCGCAGCTGCTCGGGCAGCTCGGATTGCCGGTCGTCAGGCAGGTCGGCGGGATTGTCCTGCTCGTTGTTTTGCGGGCCGGGACGGACCAATGCCGCCTCCAGGGGGCTGATCCGCTGGGCGTCGGCGGCATCCGTCGGGGCTTCCTTGCCGAACAGCGACAGGGTCGCCACAAAGGTGGGCAGAATGTAATTGAGATTCTGGTAGGTCGTCACCTCGCCCCAGACCCGAAAATCCACCGTCATGTCCACCTGGTTGGCGACGACCTTGAGCATTGCGGTGAGCCATTTTCCCGGGAGGACTTCCATCGGATGATGATAGTGGATCGGATCGGTTTGGCCCCCGGTGGCGGACACCTTATCGGGTACGGCGTTGGAGGAGATGACCGCCGGGCTGACCGCCGGCTTGGTGGGGCTCGAGGGTATTTCCCGGGCGGCGACCACCTCCGGCAGGGATTCGATCTCCTCTTCGAATACCAAAAACCAGCGGTTGTCCCGCTCCTTTTTGATCAACTTGGCCCGACGGCCGCTGATAAGAAGGCCTTCCGGCAGGATCAGCGACGGGCCGCGACCGGTGTCCGGGGCGGTGGTGGGGCTGTTGGCGTCCTGATCGGTCGTCGGGGGTGCTGCCGGGCTTGCCGGGCTGGCCACCGCCGGCGCTGCCGCCGGGCCGATCGATTCGACCGGCGTCTGGGCCGGCAGGGTGGTATCACCGCCCGCCGGCAATAGAAACAGCCAGACAAGCACCGAGGCCAGCAAGGCGCCGGCAGGGCCGCGGGCCGCCGGATTCATCCGCCGGAATCGGGCCGTACGCTGATGGCTATGGCTGTAGGATGTTCGCATGGCACCTAAACGGTTATCTTTCCGGCCCCCCGGTTCGGTCCGGGGCGAACCAGCGCCGCAGACATGACCGCAACTGCCCGATATCATCGGCGATCTCCAGGCAGGCCGGCCGCGGTTGGCCGGCGCGAGCCAGGGTATCCATAACCGGTTTCCAAAAATCTGACAAGAATATTATCGGCCGTTTGCCCAGGAACTGTTTATTTATCAGCTCCCAGACCGCCGCAATTTCCAACAACGTCCCGGTACCGCCCGGCAGGGCGATATAGCCGTCGCCCAGGCGGATGAGCGTATCGAGACGCTCGTAGAGATCCTGCGTGACGATCTCCTTGTCGATCCAGGGATTGGC
>JAFGFX010000141.1 GCA_016930855.1 Sedimentisphaerales bacterium
ACCGCGTAAATGCTTAAACTATCGGACCCCGACAGAGGTCTTCTGGGGCAAACCTATGCGTTGCGCTTCAGATTGAAATTTGGGAGTTCTTTTACCCGTTCATAAATTGCAAGGGCCTCATCATAATCACCTCTATCTTGCAATAAGGTTGCCATGTTGCCATATACAACGGCCTGTTGATATTCTTCCAGTTTCGGTGCGATATGCTTATACTGCATTTCGAGGTATCTGCCATAGCCCCAGCGGTCAAGAAGAGGAGTAGCGGCTATGAGTAAATTGGCGGCCTTTTCGTAGTCTTCGGCCTCGCAGAGCAGTTCAAAGGCATCCATCTCCAGGAAGACTGCCGCGGACGATTTGCTGTCGTCGGCGGTCAGTTTTGTCTGGTTGGTATAATAGGCGGCGGCATCAGTCAAAAAGGCTCGCCAGTTGTCGGGGGGGATCTTCCTGCCACAGTAGTCACGGACCAGGCTGTGGACGGCAAGGAGATGGGAACCGTCGTCGGTTGTCATGGGCGTCAGAAGACCCCAGCCGATCAACTCTTCGAGGTTTTTCGAGGGGTTTTCGGCCCGGCGTCTTTCCGGCATGGTCCGCCTGAAACCCTCCAGAAGTTCTTCATCGCTCATGGCCTGCATCTCAGGCGGCATTGTATTACGGTCCAGGGTTTTGATGAAATCCATGTCCACATTCTGTATCTTTTCCCCCAGGACCCATTCGGCGGCGGCGATAGATACCGGCTTTTTGAAGGGGGCCAGGCGGTTCAGGAGTTCGCGGCTGCGGGGGGTGAGCTGGTGATAATTAAGCTCGATGGCGATGAAGGCGTGGAGGTCCTGGTGGATACCCCGGGCGTCCGCCAGGATCGAATCCAGGGAGCGATGGGAGCAGTGCCGGTCCAGGACCACCAGGGCGTAGGGGTGGCCGCCGAAGGTTTCGTGGATCTTGACCTTGTTCGCCGCCGACTGGCCCGCGAGATTCGGCAGCTTCTGCATGAAATACAGCGACTCCGACCGGCTCAGGTCCCCGAGGGCCAGTTCCATGATGTTGCCGACGCGATGGGCGTCGAGATCGAATAGGTAACGACAGGTGAACAGGAACCGGCTGTGGTTGCAGACGGTCTGGACCAGGATCCGCAGGAACTCGCGCAGTTGATCGTCGGTGATCCGGTGGCGTTGGCCCGTTTGGGCGGTCAGAAGGGTCTCGAAGTTGTCGAAGATCAGCAGCAGCGGCCATTGATTGAGCACCTGGCCGATATAGTTGGCCAACTGATCGGGCGGAATAGAATGACCGACCAGTTCCGCCAGGGCCGTTACGCCGTTCTGGCTCAGGAAGCGGTGCAGCTCCAGCAGGATGGTCTCGGGGGCCAGGGTGCCGCTGGAGCAATCGAAGGCATAGACGCCGTTGAAGTGCCGGCGCAGGCGGGTGGCGGTGGTGCTTATTAGGGCCGTCTTGCCGACGCCGCCGATGCCGTGGATGACGATCGCCCGCTGGCCCTTGGTAAGGAGGCCCTCGCGAATGGTGCGGTATTCCCGGCGTCTGCCGTAGAAGCCGTACTGCAACTGCGGCAGGGGCAGAAACATACCCTTGTCGATTTGGGGGACGGATACGGGGGGGCGGTCGGTCTGCTCGGTGGCCAGCGGCTGGTCCGAGGAGGCGAACAGGACCGGCGTGAAGGACTCGGACCGGAGGGACATGTGGTCGCTGGCGAGCAGTTGACGGCGGGCAGCGCTAACCGCCTTGGTGATCGGCTGGTCGCCGGTGATCCGGGTGTAGAAATTCTCCGCGAAGATCCGGGCGGCCTGGTCGCTTATGCTGAACTGCATGGCGATGACCGAGGGAATCCGCCGCTGGATGAGCTGGCGGGCCATGTCGGCAAAGGACGAGGAATAGAGGGTCCGGCAGGTCTGGCAGCCCGAGAGGAATACCAGCCGGAGGTCGGAGCGGCTCTTTTCCAGTACGCCGATGAATTCGGCGGCGGGGGTGGGCTGTTTATTGCCGTTTTCCCCTTCCAGCAGCAGGCCGCCGCCGATTTCCGGGGGGAGGCCATGGCCGGAATAGTGCAGGATATGGAAAACCTCCTCCAGGGCGTTTTCGAGGACGCCCAGCTTGGCCTCGTCCTCGAAGGTGATCTCCAGTTTGCCGCGGCTGGAGGGCGTATCGACCGCGTGGACCAGGTTCTCCTGCTCCTGCTCGATATTCAGCCTTTCGTGGTCTTGCAGGTCCAGCGGGCTGGACATCACTGCGAGCATCTTGAGCGGGCCGGGGACCGCTGCCGGCGGGTCGGTCAGCGGAACGCCCAGGGGCGTGCGGACCATGCCGGTTTTGACGCCGGCGCTGATGAATTCCCGGCCGTCGTAGAGGGTCTCCCAGGGCAGGATCTCCAGGGCCCGGGCGTCGTCCGCCAGGCGGAGGCCGAAGACGAGAAAACTGCTTTTGTCCAGATACGCTGACCAGATTGTCTGGATCTCGGGGACGAAGATGAGCCGGTGCAGCCTGCGGCCGAAGGCCTCGATACGCTCGAACCGGCCCTGGGGGTCGGGGGCGTCGGGCGCCAACTGGTTGATCTCGAACTGGGTGGCATAGGACAGGTCGTAATCGAAGACCGTGCGGGCCAGCGGTTGCGATTGGCCGCGCTCAAACAGGTCCAGTTGATAACTGTTTGCCTCAGCCTTACTTATATGAAAATCCAGCGTATGATTCATCCGTTGTGTCGCCTGTTAGATATCTGGACCGTTCGCATAGGGATGCCGAGTTGGTATTTTTGGGACATCCGCCAAGGGAAAGGATATCAGGCGGGTAGCCGCTGTCAACCGCGAATTAGCGGTTTGGGATCAGAAGGTCATGCAGGCGGTAGTGCTGGCCCAGGAAGGTTAGTTCAGCGTCCACGATGTCCTCTTTCGGAACCATATAGAGGCATTCGTGTATTTGGCCCGGTTGGCCGGTGAGCTTGCGGGGGGTGGATTTCGATCTGTCAGGATGCCAAGTGGAGTTTGTAGAGCAGGTGGGCCGCGTCGGCCAGGAACCAGAGGCCGAAGACCAGCACCGCCAGGGCGCAGATGCCCAGGATGATTTTCTGGCCGCCCTCGCCCAGCAGGCGGGCGCCGCGGAAACTGCCGTAGGAGAGGATCTCCAGCCAGACCAGGTCGCACAGCCAGTGGATCAGGGCGAACAGGCCGAAGGCCAATACGCCGAACGCGCGGGCCTGGGCGGCCAGCGCCAGGCCGATGGTCGCCCACCAGAGCAAAAAATAGGGATTGCCCAGACTCAGCAGGATACCAATCACGAGAGGATTTTGGCCGCCGCGGGTCGCTTGCCGCGACGGGCAATTCGCCGCGGTCTCGGTTGGCGGTTCGACGCTCCCGTTGGTTGCTGCGCCTTGGCGAGAATCGCTTGCCGCGACGGGCAATTCGCCGCGGGTCGCTTGCCGCGACGGGCAATTCGCCGCGGTCTCGGTTGGCGGTTCGACGCTCCCGTTGGTCGTTTTTTCAGATCGCCGCGGGCTTCCGTGACTTTTGACGCTCCCGTTGGTCGCTGCGTCTTGGCGAGAATCGCTTGCCGCGTTGGGCGAGAAAAGTTCATCTCGATGAACGGATTGCCGCAACTCGCGGATCATGCCGACGGCCATCCACAGGAGAACGAATCCACCGGCCAGGCCCAGCGCGATGCGAATCCAATCGAGGGGGATCTCCAAGCGGCTTGATCCGAGCGAAAGGGCAAAAACGTTGCCTTCGCCCTTCATCGTGGTCAGGGCGGCCATGATCAGCAGCATCAGGGGAAACTCGACGATGCCGTGACCGACGGCGATCAGGACGCCCGCGTGACGCCGCCGGCTGCCGGCGGCGATGGTCGCGGCGGTGATCGCGCCGGGGGCCATCACGCCGGAAAGGGAGATCCCTACGGCCTTGAATAAAAAAATGAGCAGCGCCATGTCGGTTCCCGTTGGTTAAAAAACGGAGTTTGGTAATTGTTTAGTGATATGCGGCAAGCGACCCACCCCCAAGCTCGAAGACTCGCTTGGCGGTGCCACCCCATCCACAAGCTGCGCTTGTGGCTGCCACCCTGAATCTCGCCCATAGGGCAGTCTCAGTATGAGACGTCAACTGGCCAGCTGAGATCGTGGCGAACCTGGGGTGGCAATGCCACCTCGCTATGTCCGTATTCTGCTCCATAATGGATGTTACTCGTCTAGCCCACCAGGTAGGTTCAGAATGAACCGTCAACTCGCCAACCGAGATCGCGGCGAATAATGGGTGGCTATGCCACCTCGCGGCAAGCGACTCGCGGCGATCTGTGGGTGCGATTCGCACCCCCTCGCCCAAGGGGGGAGGTTAAATGGGCGGGGGTTTCAGGGGGCAGAGCCCCCTGATAAAAGGGACCGTCCTTGGTGTTTGTATATTAATAAGGCATTCCAACAAGGCATAACAACCGGTACTTCTGGATTCTGGTCCCTGCCTGCGCAGGGATGACATGAATGCATCACACATGCCCACGCGAGCGTGAGTATGCCAACCGACAGATGTACCCTTTACCGTGGCGCCGGTCGCCGGGTTGCCGGGGAGGGGGGGAAGCGCCGGCAAGGCAGGGATCACCGCTAGGGGGTGCCTTCATGGCCGTAAAACTGGAACTCCGCGTCTTCCAGGACGGTGGCCGGATTCTCGATGTACTCGATCGCCAGGCCGATCACCTTGGCGTGGCGGTGTTCCTCGGCCTCGAGCGCCTTCCAGACGGCCTGCTCCTCGCCGGTCTCGGCCTTCTCGGCCAGCCGGAAATACATGCTGATGCTGTCGCGCTCCATGCCGAGGGCCTTTTGCAGGACCTTGGTCAGGCTGTCCTGCTCGTTGTCGAAACCGCGCCCCTCGTCCACGAGCGTTTGGAACACATTTTTCATGCCGGGCATGACCTCGCCCTTGACCAGACCCAACCGCCCCTGCTTCATCTGGCGGAGGGTCTGTTCGTGGCGTTTTTCGTCCTCGGCCAGGCTGATCATCATGTTGCGGGCCGCCGGATCCTCCAACCGCCGGGATTGCTCCTGGTAGAATTGGTAGCCGTCCTTTTCCATCTGGATGGCGAAGTCAAAAACGTCCATGTGCCTGTTCCTTTCGTGGAGACTATGCTCTGAATACGGCCCGCCCGTTCGGCCGGCCAAAACGCTACTGGAGATGATAGAAGCTGCGGCCGATCGTGTCAAGTCTCCAGGGCCGCCGACGCCCGCCGGGCTCGATGCCTGTCGTGACCCTTGCCGCCGGGGACGCTGGAGGCGGACAGACGCCGACTCGTTGCGGTCGATTGCGGATCCGGGACATCGAGTGCGGCCCAGCAGGACGATGGCAAATCGCTAGCGCTTCTGCCGCAGGGCCTCCAGGGCGGGCATGACATCCTCCGGCCGCAGGGCCGGCGGAAGCGAGCCCCACATGCTTAAGACGAAGGCGGTGGTGTTGATCCGGTTGAGGGACCCGTGGGTGCTGGTCGCCCCGCCGATGACGGCATGGTAGAAGCGGCTGCCGTGACACCAGCCGTCCTTGAGACAGACCACCAGGTCGGCCGGCATCTCCACCAGGCCGTGGAATCCGTCCCAGAGGCGATGGAGCGGATCGGGGTATTCGTGCTCGATGGTGGCCTCGAACAGGGCCCGGTCGTCGATGTAGCCGGCGGCGTCCACGTGGCCCTGAGCCCGCAGCGTCGCCAGGATGGGCCCCAACTGCAGGGGGTCGCCGTACTCGACGGCGTAGCGATAGCGGCCCGCGTCGTGGAAGATCCGGGCCTTGCCGTCCAGGGTCTGCACCACGACGCCGTCGTCTTGCGGATAGCAGGCCAGGGCCGTGGCCGGATCGTGCAGCAGGACGGTGGCCACCTTGTCGGGCTGCCGGGTGAAAAAGGCGGCGTAGGAGATCAGGCCGAACTTCACCGCGACGACGTCCTGGGGCTCGTGCAGTTCGTGGACGGGGCGAAAGCCGGCCTTGGCCAACATCTCGTCGAAGGTGACCCAGCCGCGGCCGGACATGTTGTGTCCATGATCGGCCAGCAGGGTGATCTTCACCCGGCCGCGGCGTTCGTAGACGAGTTCCTCGCAGAAGCAGTCGACCTGGCGCAGGTATTTCAGGATCGCCTCGCGGCCGCCCTGGGTGCCCAGGCCGGCGGTGGCGACGCTGTACACGATGGCGGTGTCCTTGGTGGTGTTCAGCAGGACCTCCCGCATGTTGCGCAGCTCGTGCTCGAAGATCTGCTCCGGCATGACGTAGGCCAGGGCGTCCATCTTGAAGGAGACGCGATAGTCCAGACGGCTGGCCCAGTCCGCCATGGCGCCGCTGAGGTACAGCTCGTTGCCCTCGACGATGCGGTTTTTCCGGGGATTGAAGTGCTTGGCCTGGAACGCCGGCGGACGCTTGCCGCCGAAGATCCGGGAATAGGCCAAATCGGTCATGCTCGGGAAGGTGCTGATCATGCGGCTGGGCGGATAGAACAGGCGGAAACAGCCGTCCTGATACAGGCTGGCCACCAGTTCGAAGGGGACCCCGTCCAGGGCGATGATGAAATGCGGCGTCTGGGCCGGGTCGAGCTGGTCCAGAAGGACCTGCTCCGGCGCCGCGGCTTCGATATCGAAGAGCAGCTCGTTCTTGCGGCCCTGTCGGTCGAAGATCTGGCGGTAATCGTCCTTGCCGTCGCCGTCACGGTCGTAGGTATACACCTGCAGATAGTCCGGCGTCATGGAGACCCAGCGGGCCCGCCGGGGAAAATCCGGCACCCGCTGGCAGCCGACAAAGGCCCACGCCCCCGCCAGGATCAACAGCACCTCGCAGGCCACGGTGATTCGCAGTATGCGGTATACGCGATGAAGAGGGTTGGTATGGGTTGTTTTTTTATGCGGTTTCATCACCATGTTATCCGGCTTGACGTGGATAGTAATGAACCACTCGGTCAATTGCAAGACTCCAGGACAATCTTATCCGGCAAAGTGATGGCGAACCATGCGATTAACTCCTGTCCAAATGGGCTACCTGTACGTGCACCCGGGCGGATCGGGTGATTTGCCTTTTAGGGATATTGTAGCTTAAGTGGTTTTTTATTAAGCGTTTATGTTGCTTTTTACCTGCCCGGCTTCCCGCCGGATCGCCCGGGTGTGGATCCGGCGGCGTACAAATATGGCCCCGTTAATCCCTATAAAACACGTAGGTCTTTATTATGTTGGTCGTGCCCGGGCGGGGAATATTCCCCCGGCCAGGCCAAAAAATTACCATCAGAAAATCCCTGATTCAATGTGAGCAAATTGTGGATAATCCCCCTGGCGACCGTTGGGCCGATTGGAGGGCTGTCCGCAGGGCCGCCGGGGATCCGGTTTTGAGGGCGGGCAGGGAAAAGCCGGGTGGAAAATTAATATAACTATTTGTTATGTAATGACTAATAGAAATCAAGCGGACGGGAAAAAGCAGGTGCTTCGCCGCCTAAATCCTATTGTACAAGCGGGAATTGTCCCGGCCGGCGGATATCCTGGATGCATCTGAGCCATTAACCGGGATTGTGGATAACTTTCCGCCCGTACGGGGATTACGGCCGATTCCTAACGTAAATCCATGCTATTAAAATCATTACAATCGATACAGTCCGCGTATTTTGGCCGGGGATCCGCCGGGATTCGCCCGGTCGGGCGGGCTGACGCAGGGGGGGATAAAAATGCTCGGTTTGAACCGAACGGTCTGAAACGGCCGGTCTGAGTCAAACGGCCTGAATGGGCAGGCTTGAACCGACCGGTCTGGGTCGGCCGGCGGCCGGGATCTGCCCCAACAGGAAAAAAACAAAACCAATGTTCGGCGGTCTGCCGATACATAAAACGATGCGGATGATTGCTGACAATACCTCGAAATATAACCGGTCGAAATCGTTGAAACGATTGCGACGGACCAACGCCACTCGCCGCTGGACGCGTGGGAATCGGTGGATCGTGTTATTGTGGGTTGTGGGTTTTTTGGCCGGGTGCAACGCCAGGCCGGTGTCGATCACGACCATCGACCAGCGTCAGCTCGGCGCCGGCCAGATCGCGCGGATCGATATCCCCGCCGAAGAGCTGGAAGCGGGGTTGCTGGAGCTCTTTCGACGCATCGAGTTGCAGGTCGGATCCATTGAAAACCCCCGACCGATTATCCAGGACTACCTGCCGATGGTCCGCGAGGGGCTGTATTACAGCGGCTACAGCAGCATCCGTCGCCTGCAACTGAATCGCTGCACGGTGGATGTCGATATCTATTTCCGGATCGACGCCGAGCCGCCGGTCCTGCAGATCGATGCCTATCTGGACGGCAGCCCCCAGCCGGCGATCACGCTGGCCAATTATTACCACGTCCAGGCGATATAAAGGCTGTTTGCTAACCAGCCAGGCCGAATTCAGGCGATAGGGCAGCGGCTCTCCAATCGGCCGGGTCGCATCCCCAATGATACAAGTCAACTAGTCAACCGCGCGACTATGATCGGAGTCGAAATCCCTCAATTACCGGGCGGGAAGGGGGCTTCGCCTCCGGCCCGGATCGCGTCTGGACGCAACCTACCTGCCAGACAACCCGGACGGGGCCCTTGACATCACCGCGTTGGGTGATAAGCTCAGATATCAATGGATGACTCCGCTGGACGGATCGACGGATCGATTCCGAGTCGCAAAACGCATCGAGTTGTGAAGACCTCGGGCGACAAACCGTATGTGGCTCAACCAGTGCCCGGAAGAACGGGAAACCACGACAAGTGTGAGCAGATCAATGAATACCCGCAGTCGATATGGAGTAGGTGTGTTCTCGGTTCTGGCCGTGCTGCTGCTGCTGGGAGCGATGGTCCCGGAGACCTTCAACGCGACAACTCCCGATCCCACGCAACGCAACACGTTCGCAGTTTTCCAGGATGCAATCGCCGCGGATTCTCCCCGGCAACGAGCCGGCCATGACGACACAAGGAAAATCGTTCTGGGCATCGACGGGTCGCACTTCACCATCGACAGACGGCGCGTGTTTCTCTGCGGGATCAGTTACTATGGCGGACTCGGCGCATCGAAGGAATTCGTTGTGGCCGATCTCGACGATATCCAGCGGTACGGCTTTAACTGGATTCGCGTCTGGGCTACCTGGAGCGCCTTCGACAATGATGTCTCGGCGGTCGATAACGACGGCCGGTCGCGGCAGCCCTATTTCGATCGGCTGCGCTGGCTGATTGCCGAGTGCGACCGGCGGGGGCTGGTTGTCGACGTGACGTTCACGCGGGGCGAATCGATCGGCTCGCCGCACCTGTCGAGCGACGAGGCCCATGAACAGGCGGTCAGGACGCTCGTCGCGGGATTGACGCCGTACCGCAACTGGTACCTTGACCTGGCCAACGAGCACAACATCCGCGGAGGAGGTAAGACGCCCAAGACGGTCTCTTTCGAGACGCTGGCGCGGCTGCGGAACGCCGCCAAGGCGATCGATCCCGACCGGCTGCTGACGGCCTCGTACGTGGGCGACGCCTCGAAAGAGGACCTGCACCGCTACCTGCACGAGGTCCGGGTCGACTTCGTCAGTCCGCATCGACGGCGCAATGCACACAGCGCGGCGGAGACGTCCGCGAAGACGCGGGAGGCCTTGGAATTCATGAAGCAGTTGGGCCGGGTCGTGCCCGTTCACTGCCAGGAGCCGTTTCGGCGGGATTTTAATCCCTCGTGGCAGCCTCAGGAGGCGGATTTCGTCCGGGACCTGGCTGGAGCGATCGAGGGCGGGGCGGCCGGATGGTGCCTTCACAACGGGGACGCGCGCAGGGCAAGCAAAGGGCGACCGCGACGCTCGTTCGATATGCGCCGGCAACGGCTGTTCGATCAGTTGGACGACGTGGAACGCCAGGTGCTGGAGCAATTGCCGAAACTCCTGGAAGAGCATTCGGTGCGGCGACGGGATAACGACGCCGGGCCGCTGCGGATCCATCCGGGCAATCCTCGCTATTTCACCCACGACGGCAGGCAGGCGGTTTACCTGACCGGCTCGCATACCTGGCACAACCTCCAGGACGGCGGGCCGACGGATCCGCCCGTGCCGTTCGATTATGAAGGGTTTCTTGATTTTCTCGCCGGGCATCACCACAACTTCTTTCGGCTGTGGGCCTGGGAGGATGATCGCGAGGCGGCCTGGATGAGGCAGCGGTATTGGTGTCGGCCCCTGGTCTACCGGCGGACCGGTCCGGGCACGGCGGTCGACGGCAAGTTGAAGTTCGATCTGACCCGGTACGATCCGGAGTACTTCCAGCGGCTGCGGGATCGCGTTCGGCTCGCTAAGGAACGCGGGATGTATGTCGGCGTGATGCTCTTTCAGGGCTTCAGCGTCGCCAGGAAATCGCCCCGGGCCCAGGGCAATCCCTGGTCGGGCCATCCGTTACACCGGGACAACAACATCAACGGTATCAGCGGCGATGCCGACGGCGACGGCAACGGCTACGAAGTCCATACCCTGGACAACCCTCGCATCACCGCGATCCAGGAAGACTACGTCCGCAAGGTGATCGACACGGTGGGCTCGTTCGATAATGTCATTTACGAGATCTCCAACGAAAGCCATGGCGGTTCGACGGCGTGGCAATACCATATGATCGATGTCATCCGGAACCACGAGAAGAGGCGGGAAAAACAACATCCCGTTTGGATGAGCTTCCAATGGGACGGCACGATCGGGATGGGGACCAATCGATCGCTCTGGCAAAGCAAGGCCGAGGCCGTCTCGCCGCAGGAGAGCCAGAAGGAACTTTATCGATCCGATCCGCCGGTCGCCGATGGTTCCAAGGCCATTATCCTGGACACCGATCATTTGTGGGGCATCGGCGGCGACGCCGACTGGGTCTGGAAGGCATTTGCCAGGGGAATGAATCCCATCTTCATGGACCCTTATCAAAAAGATTCGCCGCCCGACAGGCCGGCGGTTGATCCGAAGTGGGACGGGATCCGCCGGGCGATGGGATTCACGCGGCAGATCGCGCTGCGAGTGGACCTGGCGGCCATGACGCCTACCGACGACGCCCGGCAGTGCAGCACGCGGTACTGTCTGCGGAATCCGGGCAGGGAGGTTCTGGTCTACCAGCCCAAGCCGCGGCCGTTCACGCTACTCCTTGAGCGCGGGCGGTACGAGGCCGAATGGCTCGATCCGGGCACGGGCCGAACCAAGGACGGCGGCGTCGTGACCTCGGTGGGGGAGGATAAGTCGTTTACCGCCCCGTGGCCCGATTCGCCGTCCGTGCTGTATCTGAAGGCGGCGGACTGAAACCAAAAAGGTAAGGTGTGCCGGCGCGCGGTCGTCTTGCGACGCCGAGAACGGCTGACCAGCGGGGAGGGAAATGCGATATCATAGTCATGGCCAAAGCATCCCCCCCGACAGGGAAAGGATAGAGCGCAATGGTGGCAGCAGACACAACAACACGGCCGGAAAAGACCGCGTTAAAGCGGTCCAGGCCGGTTCGGCGGGGCCGAGACCCGTTGTGCGGCGCAGAGCGGCGTGGTCGCGCTCTACAAGCGCGGCGAGTTCGATGAGGGGCCCTGGATTGCCGGGGGCCCTGGAGGGGCGCAGGAAAAATGAATCATGCGAGAATCGGAACGGCGGTTTTTTACGTTCTGATAGTTATGCTGATCCTTACGATCTTTGCTGATTCCTGTACCGCGCTGCCGGGTTGGCACGGAAAGGGCAACTCCGCCGGCGGGGCTTGCTTTTGCATGCCGCTTAGCCCGGATATTTCACATGGTTTTGGCACATGGGTATATAAGTATAGCCTCCACAGTGCGCTACGCACTTTTTCCTGGATTAGCGACCTGTACGGTCTGTTTTACGCGCGAATGGTTGGCCGCCTACGAGGCCGCAGGAGCTATCTTCCGCAGGCATATATCAAGTATATATGTCGAGGATAGATAGCGACGAGAACGCCGTAGGGGGTCAACCAGGCCGCGTAAAACCAAAAGCAGGTGAAATTTCCGGGCTAGGGCTGGTAGTGGGAGACGCAGATGCCCTCGCCGACGCCCATCCATTCGCTGTAAAAATAGAGTTCCTGCTCATCCGACGTGACGAAGGGGGCGTGGCCGTCGAAGGGGGAGCCGTCAAATAATTGCAGGGCCTGGATATTGCCGAAGGGCTCTTGCGTGCTGATGCGGGTGGCCTTATAAAACTGATCGGGATGGGTGTTACAAGAAAGGAAATAGATCGTCAGGCCGTCCGGCATGATGCAGGGCATGCTGTTGTTGGCATATAGATTCAATTCGCTCAGATTGACGGCATTGCCGAAGGGCTCGCTAATAGAGTTCCGCTTGGCCGTCCAGAGAGAGGTGGCGATACCGGAACCGACGGAACGGGAACTCGCCCAGAAGAGGGTCAGTTCATCAGCGGTCAGGCTCGGCCGGTTGTCGTCGCTGCCGGCAGCGTGGATCTCCGTCAGGGCGCGGACGTGCTGCCAGGGGCTGCCCGTGTCCGCCCGCTCGGCCAGTTGCATGACCCGGTCGCCCGCAATATCCATTGTGTAATACATACGCAATCCGTCGGTACTGAGCCAGGGAGTAAAGCCGCCGGTCAGTTCCGTGATGACCTGGCCGACGGGGAAGGGGGCCGCCGGATTATCGCGGCTGGTTTGGAGGATCTGCCATTGGTCGTCATGGTAACGACTGTAGTACATTGTCAGCTTGTCGGCGGTGACGTAAGGGGTAAGGATCCGCGGATTGGCGTTCCAGGCCAGCATAAGCTGTGGCGGCGTCCACAGGCTCGGCAAGAGGTGATGGACCTGGTTTGCGCCAAAGAGGGAAACATCCAGCCAATGGCGACTGAATTCGACGTAGTCGAGCAGGTTGACGAGGCCGTCGGGAGATTCCGGCGGGGCGATGTCGCCGCAGCGGCTGGAGATGCTCAGCCAGTCGTTCGTTAGGACATAGAGATCGTAATTGTCCACGCGGCCGGGATTGATCAAGTCGCCGGAGATGGAGAACTGCCAGGCGAGGCGGGGATAGTCGAGGCCGTCGATGCACATCTGCCAGTGGTCTTGTGTGCCGTTGCCATCGCCGACGAAGTCCCAGCCGATAAAGCTGGCCTGCTGGCGCATCTGGATGTCGCTAAGCGGCTCTCCGATCCCGTTGATCGGGCCGCCGCCGCTTGCGGGGCTTAGGAAATACCCGTCGCTAACCGTACTATTATAAACCGTCCCGCACAGGCCACCGAGATAGAGAGACTCACTCCCGCTGGTGACGGAACCGGTCGAATAACAGTTACTGATATTACTTTCATTGATCCATCCACATAGGCCGCCGAGATATCGAGACTCATCCCCGCCGGTGACGGAACCCGTCGCATAACAGTTGTTGATACTGCCGTACTCGTTCCATCCGCACAGGCCGCCGAGACATTGAGACTTATACACACCGGTGACGGAACCGGTCGAATAACAGTTGCTGATACTGCCGTTATCATAATTCATTCCGCACAGGCCGCCGAGATAAAAACCACCGTTGACGGAAACAGTCGAATAGCAGTTGTCGATACTGCCGCTGTTCCTTCCGCACAGGCCGCCGAGTCGGTACCAGCCGGTAACGAAGCCGGTCGAATAACAGTTGCTGACGCTTCCACCGTTTTCTCCGCACAGGCCGCCGAGACGACTCCCGCCGGTTATATGTACGTTCTCCAGAACCAGATTCTTAACCTCCGCCGAGGAACCCCAAATCCGACCGAACAGGCCGAGATAACTAATGTACTCACCGGCAGGGTCAATGGTCAGGTTGTGGACGGTATGACCGTTGCCGTCAAAGACGCCGGTAAAATCAGGGATGACCGCCAGGGACCAGGTGATTCCGGCAAGGTCCACATCGTCTTGAAGACGGAAATGGCAGCCGGGCCGTTGCCAGATCGCCGCCAGGGCGTTGGGCTCGCTGATTAGATAAGGGGATTGCCCGGTACCCTGGCCGGCAAATTCGTACGGCGCAAACGTCGGATCGAAATAATACAGGGCCGGATACTGGCCCGGATGGATGATCCACCAGGATGAAATACCATTGGTTGTTTCTCCTGCGAAATCCCAGCCGACAAAGCTGCCTTGCTGCTTCATCTGGCTGTCGGTCAGCGGCGTTCCCAGTCCGTTATCCGGCCCGGCCGTACCGAGAAAATAACAA
>JAFGFX010000142.1 GCA_016930855.1 Sedimentisphaerales bacterium
GGAGACCAAGACCTTCGGCTGCTCGATCAAATGGTCCGACAAGCGGCTCTCGGCGCTGCAGGCCCTACAGCGTTGGGAACAGGAACAGGTCACCCTGGAAACCATCGACGAACAACAAGTCAAACAGCTGGTGCAAAACAAGACGGACAAGTGCCGCCTGATCAATCTCTGGGCCACCTGGTGCGGGCCCTGCGCGGCGGAATTCCCCGAGCTGATCGATATCCATCGCATGTACCGCCAGCGGGAATTCGAACTGGTGACGATCAGCATGGACTCCCCGGACAAGAAGGACAAGGTCCTCTCCTTCCTGAAAGGCCGGTATGCCTCCTGTGGCAACTATCTGTTTTCATCAGAGGACAAATATGCCCTCATCGAGGCCGTGGACGAAGAATGGACCGGGGCCCTGCCCTATACCCTGCTGGTCGCTCCCGGCGGCAAGGTCATCTACCGCCGGTCGGGATCGATCGATCCGCTCGAACTGAAAAAGGCGATCGTCGGCCACCTGGGCCGTTACTACTAGGAAGCCATTTTTCCTCATCGGCAAACGACAAATCCGCGTATCCCGCGTCTACAGCGCAAGGGATAACCGTACAATTGGCATCGTTGGACGTGGCTAAGGTCGCCGCTGTCAGCGTTCGCCCTTCTCGCTGATCCAAATGACCTGGGCGTAATCCCGCGGATCGAACGCCTCGCCCGCCGGGACCACGTCATAGGAAATGCCCTCTTTCAGGCAGCGGGCTATCTGCTTCACGGCCGGGGCGAGCACCCGCTGGTACGTCAGGCCGAAGCGGTTCTTGCGCGTCAGTGGGTACAGATGCGTCCCCCAGATATGCAGCTGCCACTGTGTCGGCAGGGTGTAGCCGTAGGGCAGCACGATCACCGTGGCCGCCGCCCGCCGCAGCGCGTCCAGGTCCCGCCTCGGCCGGGAGGCGGCATACTCGGCCAGTTGCCGCGCCAACTGCAACTGCTGGGCGTACGGGACGTGGTGATCGTGATCCGACGTCCAGAACCAGATATACTCGGCGCCCAGATCGTAGGCCCGCTTCATGGAGGGCCAGCGCAGCGGCTCGGCCGCCTGGCCGTAGATGCTCATCCCCCAACGGGTCCCCAGAACCCTAGACGACCCCCGCATCTGGGAATAGAACCACAGGAACAGGTTGTCCGGCGTAACCGGGATATCCACATCGAACTGCTCGTTGATCCGCTGCAACATCAGGATCTGGTCGGATGCCGCCGCCGGATCGATCCGCCAGCGGCATTCCTGCACGATGCCGCCGGGATTCGCCTCCATCTGGTAATAGCCCGTCTCGATATGCGTCTCCCAGATCGCCAGCGGCGGCTCCGGCAGTTTCAGCGAGCCGCAGGCGATCCCCCGCTCGACCAGCAGATCCCGATAGGGCGTCTGACGCATCTTCTGCCGGATGTGCTCCTGAATCATCTTAACCGCCTCGGCTGGCGGTGCCTCCGGCGGGTACGCGCCCGCCAGCCGGCAGGCCGGCTCGTCCAGGTACATCCGCAGGCCCCGGAAATTCGAACGGTACAGTTCCTCGGGAAACTCGGCCCGCGGATCGCGGCCCCGATAAAAGACCGCCCGCCGGCTCACCCAGTCGACCTGTTCGCCATCCACGATGAAACTGTTGATCCCCGCCGCGATCATCTGCTCATAATCGTCCCGGCCGAAGGGGACATAGCGGTAATCGTCCGATTTGCCTTTTCGTTGTTGGCCGTCGTCCCGGAAGCGGCGGCTGGTCACGACCAGCAGGTCCGTGCGCAGGACCAGCGGCCTGACATCATCCGGCGGACCCAGCTCGACGGCCGGTAGCAACCTCCGGCGGACGATTGGGTGACCCAGGTAGGTCCCCTCGGCAAAGGGAAACGGCTCCGTTCCGCGAGGCAGCAACTCCGCTACAAAGCCGAACCAGGGAATACATGCCTTACCATTGTAACCGTCGATGTATTCCAGGGGTGGTTGCTGGGCCTCCTGCAGGATGTAGCGGTGGAAGATGATCTCCGTCGTGGGCGACGGCGCGAGGGGATCGCCCTGGGCCAGGAACCACTGTCGGTAAGACTGGCCGTTGGCCTTCGTGCCGACCAGGTGGTACCAGAACGATCCGGGCTTCTCGGCCGCCGGCGCGACCGCCACCTCCAGGGCCGTTACCGTCGGGGCGGTCTGGCCAGGGGCCGGTTCAACCTCATAGAGTGCCCGCTGGGCAGGCTCAACGGGCACATCCGCCCCATCCGCCGCCGATGCGCCCGTGAAACCGCCGAGCCCCATCAAAAGAAATAGGATCAACTCGGAAAAAGTTGGCAAGGAACGGCTCCGCGAATCCGGCGAAAGGTTTTCGCCTCCGCCCTTCTTTCGCCGCCCCACGGCCCTGGCGGGCTCTCCTGGTGAGGGCGGCGAAAGCGGACTACGGCGAAAACAATGCCACCGGGATACATCAGGTGTTTGAAATAACATAAGCCTCTACCTACAGAATACGTATGAGTTAACGTCATGATTCTGCAATCAACTTTTTCCGATGAGAACCAAGAAATATCCAAATGTGTCTGACAATCCTGTCCATGTCGTATCCTTGGCAATCTGTTTAACCGGTCCCTTTACTGCCGGAAGGAAACAAAGCGATTTGTATTTGCGTTGATATTGCAATGGGAAGATATCCTACTTGCGGCCGCGCCCGAACCATCGTCGTCGGGGGGATGAATGTGGCGACGGTGACGCGGCTTTCGGATCGGCCGTGGCGGTCTGGAAGGGCTTTTTCACAAAGGTGCCGATGCGGCTGCCCATCTCGTCAAGGACGGAACCGATCTTCTCGACGGTCTCCTTGGACAGATCGCCGGCCCGCTTGATCCAGATCGAGAGGATGTCCTTCTTGCAGATGTCGCGGACGTCGGCGTAGAACTCGGCCACGCGGTCGCGGATGCGGTTTTTCGCCTCCTGCTCGTTCCAGCCGCGAAAGGCCCGGCAGCGGTCCATGGCCGCGTGGCCGGCGACCGAGGTCATGAAACCCGCCCCGATGCTCTGAACGAGCTCGTCCGTGTAGCTGCGGATGAAGGGCACCTTGGTGCCCAGGCCCTCGATGAGGCTTTTGCCCATATGGATGAAATTCACCGTGGCGACCACGCGGAGGGTGTCCGCCAGGATGCGAAGCTGGTCGGCCAGTCGCGGCCGGCGGTTGTAGACGCGGACGATCCGGATCACCATCGCCAGGTTGCGATACAGCACGATGAACAGGTCCGCCGCCCGGTAGGGACTCAGCGCCACCGCCACCATCACGTCGCGGGTGCACAGCCGCACCTCGCGGGCCGCCTGCTCATCGAGTCTGGCCAGCACCGCCAGCAAAACGTCGTCCTCGACGGCCCCGACGGCGGCGGCCAGCTCCTCTGGCCCGCGGCGGCCCTGGCCCAGGGCCTCCAGGTCGGCGATGCCCCGGTCAAGGCGGTCGCGATCGTCCGGCGTGAGCAGCTCATTGGCGCCCAGGGCCGAGAGGTATCGGATCAGGTAACGCAGGTAACGCTGCAGCTCGGGTCCGCTGGCCCGGCGGGAATCGGCCAGGCGGACGGGCCGCAGAACCGCCGGCCGCGCGGCGACGTAGCGCAGATAATGCCACGCCAGGTAGATAAACCCCGCCGCCAGCAGGCCCAGAAACGCATAGCCCGCCAGCGGATGCAGCTCGCGCAGGGTCTGATAGGCGCGAATGGCCTCCAGGACCACGAAAAAAAATAGAAGCACCACCGCCGCCAGGACGATCCTCTTGCAGAGTTTCCAGGTGCCGGCCAGCATCATTTCGCCTTTCTCGTTTGAACTTGACGGATCTGCGGGCCATTCTACAGTGTCCGGGAAAGCGGGGGCAAGCCTTTTCGTCTCCAAACCGCGGCAGAATCAGTGCTTTGAGGCCTTTGCCGCATTTTCAAATGATTGCGGACGCATCGACGATAGGGTATACATTAGCGACATAGATGGAAACGACCCGACCAAAGGAGCCGCTATGTCCGTGACCGCAGATCACCACTCGAAATGTTGGGCCGCGGGAATCACATTCCCTTGGATGCAACTGGCAGCCCTGGCCGTCCTGGCCCTGTCGGCGTGCTGTTGGGCCCAGAGCGATGCCGAGAAGTCCCGGGCCAGTTTGGGGATGAACCTGGCGGGGCCGGCGGACTGGAACACGGAACTGCCGTTCGTGGACGTGTTCCGGATGTCGCGGCCGTGGATCAGCCAGCGTCAGGGCAAACCCTGGGGCAAGGGTCCCCCCCTGGTGCTCGATCCGCACGGCTGGGTGCGGCGCCTGGAGGCCGACTGCTGGGCCGAAAGCCCCCTGTGCACCATCGAGGGCGGGCACTACCCCGGCGGCCTCTACACGATCTGCTACGAGGGCACCGGCACACTGGACGTCTGGAACGCCGCGAAGGTGATCAGCCGCCAGCCGGGCCGGCTGGTTGTCGAGGTGGACCCCGCCCGCGGCGGCTTTCACCTGAAGCTGCTGGAAACCGATCCGAACGACTATGTCCGCGACATCCGCGTTATCATGCCGGGATTCGAGTCCAGCTACCGGCAAGATCCCTTCCATCCGGTCTTCCTGGAGCGCTGGCGGTTCGTCCGCTGTTTCCGCTTCATGGACTGGATGCTCACCAACGGCTCGGCCATCCGCTCCTGGCAGGACCGCCCCACCGTCCAGGACGCCACCTTCAGCGCCAAGGGCGTGCCGCTGGAATGGATGGTCGATCTGTGCAACCGCCAGCAGGCGGACGCCTGGTTCTGCATGCCGCACCAGGCGGACGACGACTACGTCCGCCGCTTTGCCCAGCAGGTGAAACAACTGCTGGATCCCCGCCTGAAGATCTACATCGAATACTCCAACGAGGTGTGGAACAGCCAATTCGCCCAGACCCGCTACAGTTGGCAGAAGGCCAAGGAGCTGGACCTGGGACCGGCCGAGCGCCCCTGGGAGGGCGGCGGCCAGTATTACAGCCGGCGGTCGCTTGAGATCTTTCGCGTCTGGCGGGACGTCTTCGGCGAATCCGGGCGGCTGGTACGGGTGCTGGCCTGGCAGGCCGGCAATACCTGGTGGATGGAAAACATCATCTTACCCTATCAGGACGCCGGTCGGCACGCCGACGCCCTGGCGATCGCGCCCTACGTCTGGATGAACATCCCGGCCCAGGGGGATTCCCTGACGGCCGAGACCGTCAGCCAATGGTCGCTCGAGCAGACCCTGGACCACGTGGAGACCGTCTCGCTGCCCCGGGCGATCGAGGCCGTCGACAAAACCAAGAAAACGGCCGACCAATACGGCCTGAGTCTGCTGGCCTACGAGGGCGGCCAGCACCTGGTCGGCGTCGCTGGCGGCGAGAACAATGAGCAGTTGACCCGCCTCTTCCACCGCTGCAACACCCACCCGCGGATGGGCGGGATCTACGACAGCTACTACGCCGCCTGGGAGCGGGCGGGCGGCGGCCTGTTGTGCCATTTCAGCTCCGTCGGCCGCTGGAGCAAATGGGGCTCCTGGGGCCTGCTGCAGTACTACGACGACGACCCGGCGGCCTCGGCCAAGTTCCAGGCCACCAGCCGCTGGGCGCGATCGTTGGGCCAGACGGCAGACCGGCCTGTCCGATAAATCCGATGCGCCGCGGCGTATTGGATGTGCGGCGAAAAAAACCGGCGTGACGGGGCGCATCTATCGGCGTCGCCCGAAAGGGACCCGGCCCGATAAGTACCGGGCCGAGGGGGATTTTCTGGGCCCCAGGCGGCCTCGAACGTCCTGGCGCCGCCCCACGGGTCCTTAGGGGTTCGATTCAGACGCCCCGGCCGATCCTGTCCGCCGGCCGATGGCCCCTTTTTCACTGAAATCCCCGGGCCAAATAGTCGATCTGTAACCAACCGATACGGCATAGGCATAGGCTCTACAGCCAGTTCCGGTTTAAGAATGGATTTGAAAAGGCAGTCACGGCGATTCCGGGACCTCCCCCGATGAGGGAGTTGTCCCCCCAGTCGCTGGTATTGAGTACCGCCCCGCCGCCGGGACAGGCGGCGGCGAATGGCAAGGAGAGGAACCTGTTGCTTATTGTGCCCCGGCGATCCGGGAACGATCCGGCGATTCGTGGGCGATTCGCGGGGCTCGGCCCCCAGCGCGCCGATCGGCCGGGATGTTACGTGGAGGAGGAAATCCAGCGCCCCGCCGGAGCACGACCGGCCGGCATCGTTCGGCCACGGCGGGTATCGGCGCCCGGTGCGTCGATTTCCCTTCGTGCCAATGACGGGCCGTTTTGGGTGTACAAACAACATCATGCATAACCGCACCAGGCATAAACGATATTTGCTTTATCCCGGCATCCTCCTCGGGCTGCTGATCGGCTGGGCTTGGCTCTGCGCGCCGGCGGCGGCGGCCAAACTCAGCGAGAAAAAATCCAAGGAGTACGAGATCAAGTCGGCGTTCATCTATAATTTCCTTAAATTCATCGACTGGCCCAAGTCGAAATCGGAGCAATCCGCGGGGCAAAACGAAGCGGATGCGCCCGAGGCAAAGGACAAAGTCCCGCCGATCACCATAGGATTCCTGGGGGACGCCGACCGCTTTAACGCCTGCAAGGTCATCGACAAGAAGAAGGTCGGGGGCAAACAGATTCACATGGTCCTGTTGACGATTCCGTCCAAGCAGGACCTCAAGGACCCGAAATCCAGCCCGGTCATCCAGGCGCTGCAGCGCTGCGACGTGCTGTTTATCTGCACGAACCGGCCGGGCGGCTCCGAGTCCCCGGACCTGCCCATGCTGTTGCAGCCGACGCGGAAGCAGCCCATACTGACCATCGGGGAAGAAGCCAATTTTCTGGAACAGGGCGGCATGCTGAATTTCATCGTTGTCGAAAACAAGATTCGGTTCGAAACCAATCTGGACGCCGCGCAGCAGGAAGGGTTTCAGGTCAAGGCCCAGCTGCTCAAGCTGTCCACGCGGGTGATCAAGAAGGAAAAGCCGAATCCATAATTTCCGACGGTCGGCCCCTGACGCATCGTTGGGAAGGAGAGTGGGAATGCTGGGGTTTTCCAATCTAACCATCAAGCAGAAGCTGATATGGATCATCATGTCAATCTGCAGCGTGACGCTGCTGTTGACCTGTGCCGTCTATATCACCTATCAGCAGTATTCGCTGCGGCAGCACCGCGTCCAGAATCTCTCCGTCCAGGCCCGGATCATCGGCGACAACTGCAAGGCGTCCCTGTCCTTCGACGCCGTCAGCGACGCCGTGGACATCCTGAAGGCCCTGCGGGCCGAATCCTCCATCCTGTTCGCCTGCGTTTATACCAACGAGGGCGAGGTGTTCGCCCGCTATCAACGGGAGGACGTCGAGCGCCAGATCCTGCCCCCGGCGATGAAGGAGGAGGGCCACGAATTCGACGACCACTACGTACACCTGTACAAACCGATCCTGCTGGACGGCGAGCGGATCGGCATGGTGTACCTGCGCTCCGACCTGAGGGAAATGCAGCGCCTGCTCCACCGGAATTTGCAGATCATAGTCCTGGTGCTGGTCGCCGCCGGCATCGTGGCCTATATCCTGACGCGGCGCCTGCAGCGGGTGATCTCCAAACCCATCCTCTGCCTGGCGCAGACCGCCCAGGTCGTCTCGGAGAAGAAGGATTATTCCGTCCGCGCCGACAAGCTCGGAAACGACGAGGTGGGCGTCCTGGTGGACGCCTTCAACGACATGCTCAAGCAGATCGAAACGCGGGAGGCGGAGCTGCGGGAGAGCGAAATGAAGTTTCGCACCCTGTACGAGTCCTCGACCGACGCGGTGGTGCTGCTGGACGAAAACGGATTTTTCGACTTCAAC
>JAFGFX010000143.1 GCA_016930855.1 Sedimentisphaerales bacterium
ATCGACGCCATTCTCGAGGACGTCCGCTGGCTGGGCTTCGACTGGCAGGACCGGCTGTTCTACGCCTCGGACTACTTCGAGCAGATGTACGAGTTCGCCGTGCAGTTGATCCAGCAGGGCCAGGCGTACGTCTGCGACCTGACAGCGGAGGAAACCCGCCAATACCGCGGCACATTGACCAAGCCGGGCCAGAACAGCCCCTACCGGGACCGCTCGATCGAGGAGAACCTCGACCTGTTCGGCCGGATGCGGGCCGGCGAGTTTGCCGACGGGGCCAAGACCCTCAAGGCCAAAATCGACATGGCCTCCGCGAACCTGAACCTGCGCGACCCGGTGATGTACCGCATCCTGCACGCCGGCCATCCCCGCACGGGCGACGCGTGGTGCATCTATCCGATGTACGACTGGGCCCACGGCCTGGAGGACTCGATCGAGAAGGTAACCCACTCGATCTGCACGCTGGAGTTCGAGAACCATCGGCCGCTGTACGACTGGTTCCTCGACGAGCTGGGCGTCTTTCATCCCCGGCAGATCGAGTTTGCCCGGCTGAACCTGACCTACACCGTGATGAGCAAGCGCAAGCTCCTGCGGCTGGTGCAGGAAGCTCTGGTCTCCGGCTGGGACGATCCGCGGCTGCCGACCATCGGCGGGATGCGGCGGCGGGGGTACTCGCCGGAATCGATCCGGAATTTCTGCCGGCGGATCGGGGTCAACAAGTTCAACAGCACGGTGGACCTGGCCCTGCTGGAGCATTGCGTCCGGGAGGACCTCAACCGGACCGCGCCGCGGGTGATGGGGATCCTTAGGCCCTTGAAGCTGGTGATTATCAACTACCCGGAGGGCCAAACTGAGCAACTGGACGCGGTCAATAATCCCGAGGACCCGGCGGCGGGGACCCGGCCGGTGCCGTTCTCGAGGGTGCTCTACATCGAGCGGGGGGATTTCCTGGAGGACCCGCCCAAGAAGTTCTATCGCCTGGCGCCGGGCCGCGAGGTGCGTCTGCGCTACGCCTACTTCGTCCGCTGCACCGAGGCGGTCAAGGACGCCGACGGCGAGATCACCGAGATCCACTGCACCTACGATCCCGCCACCCGCGGCGGCGACGCCCCCGACGGCCGCAAGGTCAAGGCGACCCTGCACTGGGTCTCGGCCGCCGAGGCGCTGCCGGCCGAGGTGCGGCTCTACGATACGCTCTCGCTGAAGGAGGATCCCGAGGACGTCACCGAGGGCCAGGATTTCACCTCGAATCTCAATGAGCAATCCCTGGAGGTCCTGACCCATTGCTTCGTGGAGCCGAGCCTGCGGGACGCCCGGCCCCTGGCGCGCTATCAGTTCGAGCGGTTGGGTTATTTCTGCGTCGATGAGGATTCCGGCCCCGGGCGGCTGATCTTCAACCGCACGGCGACCCTGAAGGATCCCTGGGCCAAGCTGCAAAGGAAGCAAGCTCTATGAATGTTGTCACGGGTGCCACCGGATTATTGGGCAGTCACATTGTCGAGAAGCTCGTGGAGGCGGGCCAGCCGGTTCGCGTGCTGGTGCGGAGCACCTCGGACACCTCCTTTTTGGATACCCTGGGCGTGGAGAAGGTCACGGGCGACCTGACCGATCCGGCCAGTTGCGCCGCGCTGTGCCGGGACGCCCAGGTGGTCTATCACGCCGCCGCCCGGGTGGGCGATTGGGGCCCGTGGGAGGAGTTTCGCCTGCATACCATCGAGGCCACGACCAACCTGGCCCAGGCCGCCCAACAAGCCGGCGTTCGGCGCTTCCTGCACGTCTCCAGCATCAGCGCCTACGGCCATCCGAACGGGTCGAACCTGGTCCTGGATGAGACGGCGCCGCTGGGTGTCAACGTCCACCGCTGGAGCTATTACACGTTGGCCAAGGTGGCCGCCGAGCGCCGCTTATGGCGGATGTGGGAACAGGATCAATTCCCCCTGACGGTCATCCGGCCGAGCTGGATCTACGGCATCCGCGACCGCACCACCATCGAGCGGTTCCACCGGATAATGACCAGCGGCAAGATCAAGATCATCGGCTCGGGCGACAACCGGCTCAACGTGGTCAACGCCAGCAACGCGGCCGACGCCTGCCTGCTGGCGGCGGGAAACCCCGTCGCCCTGGGCCAGGCCTACAATTGCAGCAACGACGGGGCGATCACCCAGAAGGAATACCTGGCCCTCTGGGCCGAGGCGTTCGGCTGTGAGCCGCCGACCAAGAAGGTGCCATTCTGGCTGGCCAGCTCGGTGGCCTTCGACTGCGAGGTCATCTGGCGGCTGCTGCGGATCAAGTCGCCGCCGTTCGTGACCCGCTACACCATCTGGCTGATGGGCCGGCTGGTGTATTTCCCCGCCGACAAGGCCCGCGAGCAGTTGGGCTGGCAGCCGCGGATTTCCTATGCCGCCGGGATCGCCCAGACGGCCCGCTGGTTTCTCCAGCAGCGCCAGGCGGCAGTGTGCGAATAGCGATCCCATATTTTACGTCCGGGTCGGCAGACTCGCCGTCCCCCAGAGAACCGGACGGACAAATCATGACAGACAACCCACCGACGACCGCCGAACAGAGGCCCTCGCGCCGCCGATTCATCGCCCGGTCGGGGGCGGCATTGTTTTCCTTTTCCCTCGTCCAGGCCCACCAGGTGCGGGGCACCCAGGCGAACTCCCGGATCGAGATCGGCTGTATCGGCATGGGCAATCGGGGGCGGATGCTCTGCGATATCCTCGCCGGCCATTCGGGCTACCGGATCGCCGCCGTGGCCGATTATTTTCCCGCCGTGGCCGACCGGGGCGGCGAGTTGTATGGGGTGGCCAAGGAGCGGCGGTTCTGGGGCCTGCGGGCCTATCAGCGCCTGCTGGCCAGCGGCGTGGACGCCGTGTTTCTGGAGACCCCGCCGTATTGTTTTGGCGAGCACGCCGAGGCGGCGGTCCAGGCCGGCTGCCACGTTTACCTGGCCAAGCCGCTGGGCTGTGACGTGCCGGGCTGCCTGCGGATCCAGGAGGCGGGCCGGCGGGCCACGGCCCGTAAGCAGGTGTTCCTGGTGGATTTTCAGACGCGGACCGATCCCTATTTCATCGAGGCGGTCCAGCGCGTTAAAGAGGGCCTGATCGGGCGGGTGGGCCTGCTGGCCAGCGAGTACAACGACGAGGGCTTCCCCGACCCGCCTCTGACCGATACGATCGAGAGCCGCCTGCAGGATCTGATCTGGGCGAACGACGATGCCATCGGGTCGGGCTATTTCGTCAACGCCGCCATCCATGCGATCGATCTGGCCCTGTGGATCGCCGGGGACCGTCCAGTCAGCGCCGTGGGCGCCTCCCGCATTGCCCGCCGGGATCCCCACGGGGATTCCCACGACGTGTATTCGCTGACTTATGAATTTCCCGGCGGCTTGATCCTCAATCATCGCGGCGAGCATCTCAAGAACCGCAGCGAGTTTCTCTGCGCCTGTTATGCCCAGGGCGATAACGGCTACCTGGAGACCCATTACAACGGCCGGATTCGCATCCTGGCCAACCGGGGCGGCTATCGGGGCGGCGAGGTTCAGGGGCTCTATCCCCGCGGTGCCGCCGCCAACATCGACCGGTTTCATCGCTGCATAACCGAGGGGATCGTCGACAATCCCACCATCGAGCCCAGCGTCAATGCCACGCTGGCGGCGATCCTGGGCCGCCAGGCGGCCCGCACCCGCACGCGGGTCACCTGGGACCAGATCCTCCAGGAAAACCACCGCCTGGAAGTGGATTATTCCGGCCTGACGGACTGATCCGCCCCCGATCTGCACTTGTCTCAAAACTGGCTAGCACTAACCGCCGTCGATTTAAAAAGTGCCCATCCGATTCGCGCCCAGCGCCGGCCAAGGGAACCGCCAAGTAATTGTACGATAGATGATCTTTCCAGACGTCAGGGTTATTCCTATTTATCACTCCGGCATTGGCTGACAGGTTAATGAGTTTGCCCAGGCGGATTAAACGGTTTTTGAATTGTGAACGTTATCACGTTAACGACCTGTAATCCGTTTGGATTATTTGAATGGTTATTGGGGCGATCGGGGCAGGTGACCTTGATTGCCGATTCGGCATAACTGTTTATAAAGGCTGGATATGTACCCTTGTGCCATTGGGGATGCTGCCTGGATTCTGGCAGATGGGCATGCCACTTTTCCAGAGGATTCATGGTTACCCCACCTAAAAAAGGACCCCCGTTGCGGTCGGTCGGGGAGGGGATTTGCAACGGGGGCAAGGATTGAGCTCAACCATATGAATAATAACGTGGCAGGGGGCCAAAAGCAAGTTAATTTTTCCCTATTTTTTCGCGGGGATTCGGAGGCGTTTGCATGGACTAACGATGCCGTCAGGATGGATTCCGGTTCGTTCCGGCGCCGGGATCGGCCTGCTCGACGACGGGCTCATGGGATAGGATGCGGCTGTCGGGCAAAAACGGCTGTCGGGAAAAACATTTTTGCTCAACCGAAAAAAACGATTCCTGTTTGGGCTTTCCTTTACGTTCCGGAATGGTTGACAAACAGCGCCCGAGTTCGCACAATGGACCAACGGATTTCGGGACAGGCCCGAAGGCAAGGCCGCTTGGCATGTTGGTCCGGCCAGTGGGCTGGTTTGACCGGTTGGCTGGTCCAGCCGGAGTTTCCGGGCCGTGGTGATGCCGTTCGGCGGGAAAGGAGAAAACGCATGTCTGACCGTAAGATAAAGACGATCAAGGCGATAGGGAGCGCTGCGCTGGCGGCGGCCATGTTACTGGGCTTCGGCGCCGCGGCGGGCGCCGCCGATTCGCTGCTGGCGCCGCAGGCGAAGGTGGCCAAGCTGGCCGAGGGATTTCGGTTTACCGAGGGGCCGGCCGTGGACGCCGCCGGCGATATCTACTTCACCGACATCCCCAACAACCGGATCCTGAAGTGGTCGTTCGCCGACGGCAAGCTGACCACCTTCCGTGAGAATTCCGGCGGGGCCAACGGGTTGTTTTTCGACGGCGAGGGGAATTTGCTGGTCTGCGAGGGGGGCGGCCGGCGACTGGCGGCGGTCGATCCGCAGGGCGAGGCGGTTGCCCTGGCGACCACCTATCAGGACAAGCGCTTCAACAGTTGCAACGATCTGTGGGTGGCGCCGAACGGGGGGGTGTATTTCACCGATCCCCGCTACGGCAGCCGGGACGGCATGGAGATCGGCGGCGAGCACGTCTATTACCTGGCTCCGGACCGCAAGACCGTTGCCCGGGTGGTTGACGACATGGTCCGCCCCAACGGCGTGATCGGCACCCGGGACGGCAAGTACCTCTACGTCACCGACAACGGGGCCGGCAAGACCTACCGCTATGCCATCAATCCGGACGGAACGCTAACGGACAAGAAGCTGTTTGTCGACGAGGGCTCCGACGGCATGACGATCGACACCGACGGCAATGTCTATCTGACGAACGACGGCGTGCGGGTGTTCGATCCCCAGGGCAAGAATATAGAGACCATCGCCTTTCCGGAGCAGCCCGCCAACGTGACCTTCGGCGGCCCCGATCGGCACACCATCGTGGTCACGGCCCGCACGGGGCTCTACAGCGTCCGGATGAACGCGGGCGGCTATCCGGCCTGGCAACTCGCCCGCCGGGCGGGCCAATCGATCCCGCCGGGATACCGGCTGGCCTATGCCCAGGACTTCGACGCCGCCGACGCCCTGGCGGGATTCGAGTTCACCGATCCGGACAAGTGGCAATTCAGCCCGCAGGGCAACGGCGGCGGGGCGCTGGAATTTCTGGGCAGCGGCGCCTACCAGCCGAAGGTCCGCTCGCCCCTGATCATCGGCCTGATCGGCGACCGGCAGATGGGCGATTTCATCCTGGAGGCGGACCTGCTCCAGACCGGCAGGCAGTACGGCCACCGCGACATGTGCCTGTTCTTCGGCCTGCAGAATCCCGGTCAGTTCTACTACGTGCATTTCGCCAGCCAGGCCGATCCGCATGCCCACAACATCTTCAAGGTGGACAACGAGCCCCGGATCGCCATCGCCCAAAAGACCACCGACGGCGTCAACTGGTGGCAGGACGTCTGGCACCGGGTGCGGCTGGAGCGGCGGCTGGCCGAGGGGACCATCCGGGTGTATTTCGATGATTTGCAGGTCCCGATCATGACGGCCAAGGACACCACCTTCGGCGCCGGCTATGTCGGCTTCGGCTCCTTCGACGATTCCGGCAGGATCGACAACGTGCGGATCTGGTCGCCGCAGGTCACCCAGAAGAAGGCCGGATTCTATCGAACCAAGTAAGTGCGACCCCTTGCGCCTTTGGCTTGAGGGCGTCAAGACACTTGGGATAAATGCAGGCGGGCGGTTCCCGGCAGGTGATTTCTAACCGCAGGGTGGTCCGGCCTTTCCTTGCCGGTCAGGAGAATGAGATGACAACGAGAAAACTGTCGCGACGCCGGTTTCTAAAGGCCGTGGGATTGACCGCCGCCGGCTGGGCAACCCGGGACGTGCTGCTGTCAGGCCAGACGGCCGAACCGCAAACGAAATGGAATGTCCTGTTCATCGCCGTGGATGACCTGCGGCCGCAACTGGGCTGCTACGGGGCCGAGCAGATCCATTCGCCGCATATCGACCGCCTGGCGAAGGAGGGATTGCTGTTCGAGCGGACGTATTGCCAGCAGGCCTTGTCCGCCCCGTCGCGGGCGAGCATTCTTAGCGGCGTGCGGCCGGACACCTCGAAAATCTACAACCTGACCACGCCGCTGCGCACGGCGCTGCCGGAGGTGTTGACCCTGCCGGAACATTTCAAGCAGAACGGCTACGTCACCGTCTCGGTCGGCAAGATCTACCATCACGCCAAGGACGATCGTCGGGGCTGGAGCGTGGAGCCCTATCGCGCCGCCGGCGACTGGCAGGGACGCGGCTACCTGACGGCGGAGGCCATCGCCCAGATGAAGGACCTCGACCGCAAAAACGAAAACAGTGCCGGCATAGGGCCCGCGTGGGAGGCGGCCGAGGTGGCGGACGAGGCCTACCCCGACGGCAAAGACACCGATTACGCCATCGAGCAGATCCGCAAGTATCAGAACCGCCCATTCTTCCTGGCGATGGGCTTCCACAAGCCGCATCTGCCCTTCAACGCCCCAAAACGGTATTGGGATCGGTATCCGCCCGAGAGCATCCGTCTGGCCGACAATCCCTTCCTGCCCCAGGGGGTGCCCAGTTACGCCGTCACCAACTGGAGCGAGCTGCGCAGCTACGCGGGCATCCCGCAACGGGGGCCCTGCCCGGACGAGCTGGCCCGCCGGCTGATTCGGGGGTACTATGCCTGCGTCTCCTATGTCGACGCCCAGATCGGCCGGCTGCTGGACGAGCTGGAGCGGCTGGAGCTGCGCCAAAGGACCGTGGTGGTCCTCTGGGGCGATCACGGCTGGAAGCTCGGCGAGCACGGGTTGTGGAGCAAGCATACCAACTTCGAGCTGGACACGCACGTGCCGCTGATCCTGAGCGTGCCCGGCATGGCCGCCGCCGGCCGGCGCACGGCGGGGCTGACCGAGTTCGTGGATATCTATCCGACCCTGTGCCAGGCCTGCGGCCTCCAGACGCCCGGCCACCTGGAGGGCCTAAGCTTCCTGCCGTTGACGGTCGATCCGGATCGGCCCTGGAAGCAGGCGGCCTTCAGCCAGTATCCCCGCGGCAGGATCATGGGCTATTCCCTGCGCAGCCGGCGCTACCGCTACACCGAGTGGCAGGATCGCTCCAGCCGGGAGGTGCTGGCCCGGGAGTTGTACGACCACCAGGACGATCCCGGCGAGAACCGCAACTGCGCCCGGCTGCCGGAATACGCCGATACGGTCAAGCAGTTGTCCGAGCAGCTCCGGCGCGGCTGGCAGGGGGCCCTGCCGGCGTCGGCGCCGTCGGGATGAGTCGTTCCGGATCGCCGCCACCTTGTCGACGGCCTCTAGCATTAAGGGAACCTCTAAAACTCATTATGGCTGCGAACGGCGGCGATGGCCCCTGGCGGCGTTGTCGGCCCAAAATTCGTCCTCGACGGTGCCACGGCACCGCCTGCGGCGATTTTAGCCCCTGGCGCCTTGCCAGCGACCATCTCGCTCGTTCTCGCCTTAAAAGCAGTTTTTAGAGGCCCCCTTCAAAGGACGGAATCATGTTTTGTAAACGCCTCATCGGGAAATCTCGGTTCATGCTTCCTGCATTATTGAGTACGTTTTTAACCTTCTCTGTTTATGCGCAATGGTCTAGAGAGGAAAGGGAGCGCATAGACAGGTTGAGCCGAGAGGATCATCAGTTGATGATGAACAAGTTGGGAATCGCCAAGCTTCGGCCGGGGCCGTCCGGAAATCCCCAGGCGCCGAATGCCGCCAATTCCGACGAGTCAAAAGCCACTCCGTATCCGTCCTTGCCGGATCCGCTTGTCTTCAAGGATGGCAAAGCCGTTACGGCCGTCGAGCAATGGGCAAAACGCAGATCGGAGATCGTCGAAGATTTTGATCGAGAGATTTACGGAAGAGTTCCGGCCGATACGCCAGCGGTTACCTGGGAGGTTGCCGGAGAAGAGGACTCGGTAAACGGCGAGTTTCCGATTACCACCAAGCAGCTTGTCGGGCATGTGGACAATTCCGGGTATCCGTCCATCACCGTCGACATTCAGATGACCCTCACGACTCCCCAAAAGACAACCAAGCCGGTACCGGTTATCGTGGAGTATGGCTGGAATTTTCCGATGGGATGGGGCGGGCGACCACAGGATGGACCGACATGGCAGCAGCGGGTCTTGGCGAAAGGCTGGGGGTATGCAATCTTGGCGCCCACCAGCATTCAGGCGGACCATGGGGCCGGGCTTCGGGAAGGGATTATCGGATTGGTGAATAAAGGGCAGCCCCGCAAACTCGATGACTGGGGGGCACTGCGCGCCTGGGCCTGGGGGGCGTCTCGGGCGGTGGATTATTTTGAGACCGATCCCGATGTCGATGCAAGGCGCATCGCCATTGAAGGGCTGTCGAGATATGGCAAGGCGGCGATTGTCGCCTTGGCCTACGAACCGCGCATCGCCGTCGGGTTCATAGGCTCGTCCGGGGCCGGCGGCGTTAAAATACTGCGTCGAGTGTTCGGGGAACAGGTGGAGAATCTGGCCTCCTCCGGAGAGTACCACTGGTTTGCTCCCCGCTTCATCAAATATGCCGGACCGTTGACGCCGCTGGATTTGCCGGTCGATGCTCACCAGCTTGTCGCCTTGTGCGCCCCCCGGCCGGTGTTCATCAGCGTTGGAGCGCCAAATGTGGAAGGGCAATGGATAGATGCGAAAGGGATGTTTTTGGCGGGGGTGCACGCCGGGCCGGTCTATGAGCTGTTGGGCAAAAAAGGGTTGGGGACCGCGGTATTTCCACCGCAGGAAACCGCATTGGTTAACGGGGAAATCGCCTTCCGGCAACACGCCGGAGGCCATACGGTCGGGCCGAATTGGCCGGTGTTTATCCACTATGCGGAGAGATATTTTCAGACGAAGTAGAAATGAAAAATGAAGTTGTGAAACGGCCTCTAGAGACTCTGTGCCGTTTGTATCGGGCCGATGTAGCTGGTGGCCACGACGATGTCGTCGAACCAGATCCGGCTGAGATGGCCCGCCGGGGCGTCGGTGATATAGACCAGCAGCCAGAGGAAGTTCAGCTTGAGCCGTTCATCCCGCCGCCAGCGGAAGCCCTCGAAGGGTTGTCCCTGCGGATCGGGATGGAAGCTGTCCCATATCCATTGGCCCCGGGGCGAGCCCGGCCGCAGGTGGCTGAGGAGTTGACCGTCCCGGCTCCAGGATTTGCCGTCGATCCAGAGGGCCTGTTCGCCGTTGCGGGCGTCGACGGGATCGTTCATCTTCATCATCAGCTCGACGCAGATCCATTTATTCTTCTCGACCTTGAGATTCTGGTCGTTGATGAAGTCGTGGCCCCAGGATTTCTCGTCCGGCGAATGGCGCATCTCCATCCAGTAGGAATAGAAATCCCAGCGCCAGGCCTTGCCATAGGGCTCGATGCCGGTGGTGAACCGTTCGTCGCCCGCCGGCCGGATCCCGGCGCCGCCCTGCGGCCAGGGCGTGGCGGGCCGGTAGCCGCCCAGGTGGACGAAATGATGGATCGGGTAGCAGTCCGGATCGAATTTGACATAGAAACGCAGGTACAGCTTGTCGTATCCCGGCAACAACCGGCGGTAGAGATGTCCGCCGGTATCGTCACCGCCAAGGTGGCTGACCAGCAGGCAGTGCCCGCCGGGGCTGCCGGCAGGGACGTCCGGCGACAGGGACATGATCTGGCGGTTCTTGACGTTGTCCCAGTGCTGGATGACGGCGGCCAGCGAATCCTCGAAATTCTCCGCGAACACGACATCGGGATCCTCGGCGATGTTGTGGTCGCCCGGATGGCGGGCGGCAATGCCTTTTTGGCCGTTCGTATCTTGCGCGGCGGCTTGAGGGGCGGATAGCGCAAACAAAATCGAGGCAACCGTACACGTGATCCATTTCATGGCCGTTCCCCTTCTGGATCTCTCGTTTGTGTTTTACAACGACCAGCCGTTGCACAGGGGCCGGCTCAGCAGGCGGGACGCCTGCGGGTCCTGGAGGATCGTTTCCGTATCCGGGTCCCAGCGGATCCGGCGGCCCAGGCGCATGGCGATGTTGGCCAGGTGGCAGCAGGTCACCGAGCGGTGCGCCTCCTCGATGGGGGCGGCCGGCGGCCGGCGGCTCCGAACGCAGTCGATGAAGTTACGATAGTGGTCCGAGGACTCGTACAGGTGGATTTCCTCCGGGCCGATGGTCTCGTCCAGCAGCCGGGCGGGCTCGGCGGCGATCGTGCCGCGATCGACGTAGACCCAGCCGTCGGAGCCGATGAACTTGACGCCGTTGGGAAAGTAGCGCGGGTCCAGCTCCTTGCGGGCGAAGCAGACCACCTTCACGTTATTGGCATAGGTGCACACGAAGCGCCAGTGTACGGCGGTGTTGTACAGGCCGTCCGGGGGAAAGAAGCCGGTTCCCTCCACCGCGACCGGGCCGGTATGGGTGGCCCCCAGGCCCCACTGGGCGATGTCCATATGGTGGGCGCCCCAGTCGGTCACGCAGCCGCCGGCGTAGTCGAAGATCCAGCGCCAGCCGAAGGCGTTGATCCGCTTGTACGAGTAGGGCGCCTGGGGCGCCGGACCCAGCCAGAGGTCGTAGTCGAAGCCGGCCGGCACGCTGTCGGGATAGAAGCCGTCGCAGGACATGCTGCCGGGCACCTCCACCTCGACGGTGTGGACGGTGCCGATCCGGCCGTTGCGGACCAGTTCGCAGGCCCTCCGGAAGCGCCCGTCGCTGCGCTGCTGGGTGCCGGTCTGGAACACGACGCCGTAGCGCCGCACCGCCTCGACCATGGCGCGGCCCTGGGTGATGGTCAGGGCCAGCGGCTTTTCGCCGTAGATGTCCTTTCCGGCCCGGGCCGCGGCGACGGCGATCAGGGCGTGCCAGTGATCCGGGGTGGCGATCAGCACCGCGTCGATGTCCGGCCGGGCGATCAGCTCGCGGAAATCGTTCGCCGCGCCGCAGTCCCGGTTGCCGTAATGCCGGTTCACGGCGGCCTGGGCCAGGTCGCGATGCTGGGCATCCACGTCACAGACCGCCAGCACCCGGCAGCGATTGTCCTGGAGGAGATTTAAGAGGTTTCCGCGACCCCGGCTGCCGACGCCGATGCAGCCGATGGTGATGGTGTCATTGGCACCCGGCTGCGCCCCCTGGCCCAGGACGCGGGCGGGCACGAGGGCGGGAAAGCCCAGGGCCCCCAGGGCGAGCCGGGCGGTGTCCTTCAGGAAACCGCGTCGATTTCGGATTGGCTTCATGGTCATGATCCCTTTAACTGGAGGCCGTTTCCTTACCTCGTCAACCGGCGAGATCAGCAGCAATACCGTCGTTCTGGGCCGGTTGTGAAATGGCTTCTAGCCGGTAGTCCTAGCGAAACACCGAATCGCGGGTTCGCCCCGCCTGGTTCAGATCGATCGTGTCGTCCGGGAGCTGGGCCACGGCCGTGGCGGAGATCTGGGCTCGTGCCGTATGGGGATGGATCAGGACGGTCACCGTCCGGTCGCGTGAGCCGAGCTGGATCAGGGCCGCCTGGGCCGTGCCGTCGCGATAAAAGTCGATGGTGATGACGCCGGTGGTCACCGCCGCGTCCGGGGCCCTCTGGGCCCGCACGAAGCGGATCCGTTTCGGCAGGGTGCCGGGCCGTAAAAACACATCCGAAAAGGCCCGGTCGGCGTTCGGCCGGCCCGTGGTCGAAGCGGACGGTCTGGCGCCGGGCGTTGTGCCGGGTATCGTAGCGGGTGTCGGATCGGGCGTTTGCCGGGTCAGCCAGAAGGTTCCCTTATCCAGATCGACGTGCAGCCGGCAGGGCTGTTGCTGCTCGCCGGCCAGCAGGCGAGCCATGCCCGCCTGGTGCAGCAGCTTGCGGGCCGCGTTGTGCAGGGCGTTCTCGTCGAGTTTCTCGAAGAACTGCAATCCGACAATCGTGCTGGCCATCGCGATCAACAGGATCACCAGCAGGATCTCCAGCAGGCTGAATCCCCTGCGGGCCGCTGAGGCTGTCGTTATATCGTTGGCGGTTTTCATGCGGAAGACCATCCCGCCGGCCGGCAATTACAATCCGGGGATGGCGGTTTCGATTTGGACGATCGGCAGCAGGGTGGCCGCCACGATAAAGCCGATAATCAACGCCAGAATCACGATCAACGTTGCCGGAAACACCGACATGAAACGCTTGATGGCGACCTGCGTGTCCCGGTCGAAGGCCTCGGCCGCCTGGAGCAGCAGGTCGGCCAGTTGGCCGGTCTGCTCGCCCACGGCCACGATCTGCACCAGCAGGGGGGGAAAGCGGCCCGACTGGTTGAGGCTTTGGGCCAGGGATTCCCCGCCGCGCACCCGGCGGATGGTCTTGTCCACCTCGCGGGCGAGCACCTCGTTGCCCAGCGTGTTGCGGACGATCTGCAGGGCGTCCAGGATATGGATGCCGCCCCGCGAGAGGGTGCTCAGGGTGCGGGCGAAGCGCGAGACCGCCCACTTGCGCTGCACGGTACGGAGAACCGGGATGTGCAACTTGATGTTGTCCCAGACGTAGCGGCCGGTGGGCGTGTATTTCCAGCGGAAGAATCCCAGTACCACCACTGCCAGGGCGCCCAGGCAGATCCAGGCGGTCGGGGTTTGCAGGAAATCGCTGAAGGCCATGATCGCGCGGGTCGGCCAGGGCAACACCGGCACATCGGCCGCCAGCGTCTGCAGGATCTTCGGCAGGATCCAGGTGATCACGATCGCCAGGGAGATCAGCCCCAGGCCCAGCACGAAGAGGGGATACAGGGCCGCCGTCATGATGCTGCGCCGGGCCTCCAGGTCGTTTTCGGTCAGGTTCGCCAACTGGGTCATGCTGTCGTCCAGGGAGCCGGCGCTTTCTCCGGCCGCCACCATCGCCACGTGCAGGCGGCCGAAGATCCGCGGATACTGCGTGAAGGCCGCGGACAGCGATTTGCCCGATTTGACCATCTCCGACAGTTCGCGGGTCAGCAGCTTGACGGTCGGATGGGGATTTTGCTGGCCGACGGCCTGCAGGGCCGTCATCAGCGGGAGCTGGGCCTTCAGGGCGGTGGCGAACTGCCGCAGGAATTCGGCCCGATCCCCCTCGGCCAGGCGGATGCGGGAGGGCCGC
>JAFGFX010000144.1 GCA_016930855.1 Sedimentisphaerales bacterium
GATCGCCGCCCGGGGCGAGGCCCCGTAGGAGACGTACTTGTTGACCATCTCGGTCGCCTCGGCGGCCCCGGGATGGGTCGCCGCCGTGAGCCGGGCCAGGTAGCGGGCGACGGGCCGCGGCAGGTAGATCCGATCCATCAGGTCGAACAATCCCCCCAACTGCTCGGCCGAGAGCGACCAGTCGGGTTTCGGCGGCTCTCCCCGGCGGCGGGTCGAGACGATCTGGTCGAGCACCTCGGCGTCCACGTCCTTGACGATCAGCTTGAACAGAAACCGGTCCAACTGGGCCTCCGGCAGGGGGTACGTCCCCTCCAGCTCGATCGGGTTCTGGCTGGCCAACACGAAGAACGGCTCCGGCAGCGGCCGGGTCCGGCCCAGCAGCGTGACGTGCCGCTCCTGCATGGCCTCCAGCAGGGCCGACTGCGTCTTGGGCGAGGCCCGGTTGATCTCGTCGGCCAGCAGGATGTTGGTAAAGACCGGCCCCGGCTCGAACCGCATGCGGCGGCCGCCCTGGGGCGATTCCTCCAGGATGTGCAGGCCCAGGATGTCGCCCGGCATCAGGTCGGGCGTGAACTGCACCCGGGCGAATTGCAGGTTGAGCATCTGGCCCAGGGCCTTGACCAGGGCGGTCTTGCCCACCCCGGGCACGCCTTCCAGCAGGATGTGACCGCGGCTGAGGATCCCCATCCACACCTGCCGGTGCAGATCGCGGCGTCCCAGCAGGATCCGGTCCAGATGTTCGAGAATCCGTTCGAGCAGTTTCTGACCGGCCGCCAGCTCCTCCGGCGGTATCAGCGTGGCAGCGGCAGTCGAATGTTCCATGTCGATTTCCCTTCGCGGTTTGGCCGACCGGACCAATATACAGGGTGATCAGATCGAATAAATAAGGTTTCCCGGACTACTTTTTCCGTTCGAAATAGCGTTTCACCGCCGCCTTATGCCGGGGCAGCAGTTCAGCCGTATGGGCGGAGCCGCCCCCAGTTCCGGTCAGCGCCAGTTGGCCGGGTATTGCCGGGGCGCCTGCCTCGACGGCGGGCGCGGTTTGGGATAGCTCGATCAGGTCGCTGTCGGCCAGATCCGCCGGCAGCATGTTCGGCAGGGTCTGCTCGGTAAAGTCCGCCCCTTCGGTCACGGTGGCGTCCTTCCAGGTCAGTTGGGCGTCCCCGCGGCCGCGCTGGATCCCGCCCTGGCCGCCGCAGAACCCGGCGAGGGCCTGGGCGACATCGCTGGCGGATCCCTGCTTGGCGAGGAACTGCCCCAGGGCCTTGCCGTTGCATTGGCCCAGTTTTTCGGCGGCCTGCAGGGTTTTCAGATCGACCAGACCGGCCGCGGCCAGCCTTTCCAGGCGCTTCCGGAGGATCTCATTGTATTTGCCCAATTGCCCCCGCAGCGCGCCGGCCTCGCCGGCCTTTCCGGTCCACTGACCCTGGCCGTCCAGGCATCCGGGCGGCAGATTCGCCGCCAGGTCGGGATTATCCTTTAGTGCCTGGCCGAGCAGGCGGTTCATCTCGGCCATCGCCTGGGTGAGGGTTTTCGCGTCCATCCGGCCGCCTTCGAGGTCGATCGCCTCCAGGAGCGTCTGGGTTTGGGCCAGTGACTCGATGTTGGCCAGATCCCGCTGTGCCCCCTGCTGGGCGGCCTGGTTGACGGCCTCCTGCAGGCGGTCCAGGGTCTCCCAGGTGGTCACCGGGTCGGTCCCTTGGGCCTTGGCCTGGAGTTCGGCCAGTTTTTCTTGATAGTTGTCGGCTTGGTCCGGAGAGAGGATCTCTTCCTCGGCGAGGGTCTCGATCTGCGTCTCTAGGGCGGCCGCCTCCGATCCGATATCCAGCGGCCGGGCGGTCGCCAGCAGCACGTACCGGGCCGGCAGCAGAAAGCTGACGGCGACGAACGCCGCCGCGATGGCCAAGTACGCCGTCGTGCGGCCGGCCCGCCAGCGCAGCCGACCAGCCGGGCAGACCGGCAGGCGGTCGCGCCAGTCCGTCAGGGCGACCTCCGCCTGGGCCATGATCAGGCCGCCGCTGTGCGCCTGGCGGTCCAGCGCCGCCCGCAGGGCCCGCCGGCCGGGCAGGTGCTTGACGGTGTAGGCGAGCGCCGCTGCCGCCAGGGGCACGAGGATCAACGCCCCCCAGGCCAGCGTGGACCGATCCACGCCGTAGGCCGCCCGCAGGACCACTACAACGGCCCCCCAGAAGAATCCGCCGACGGTCAGCAGTTCCAGCAGGCGCTTGACGAACAGGCAGCCGGCCGCCTGCCGCCGAAAGCGCCGCACCGTTTTTTCGGTTGTTTCCATTTTGCCAGTATCCTCGCGGCCGGTGCACATATCCCTTTTGCCAGAGCCGCCGTCCGCTTGGGCGAGCCGCCTGCCGGGACAGACCCAGCTGTCGTGGCTCCATGATGGCGGCTTTCCCGCGTGCGTATCCGGAGCTGCCCGCCTGACGCGGGACTCCTATCATACCATTATAGAAGGATCATGCCGTTTGTGCAATGGATTACGGGCGACCAACAAAACCGGCCCCGCCGGCCGAATCCGGGCCTGTCAGAGGGCGCCCGTTCTGTTTTGTTCGAGGGTCCAGGGGAAATTGCCTTTCGCCGTGCTCCTTTCAACCCGGCCCGCCGAGACCTCGGCGCTATTGAACTGCCGGGCGTTGTCTTTGATCCGTCCATAGGTTCTACGCAACCGGCCGCCTCTCAGTTCGTCGGATGCCGACGGAATTTATTGCGGAAAAAAGAAACCCGGATCATCCCCAACCCGCCTGTCGGACCCTCGGCAGACGAATCCCTTCACCGAGATCCAACATTTCGCTATTGACATCATTTGGCCGTATGCCTATTCTGACTAATGATGGTCTCCTATAAAGCATATAAGACGCCGAAGGCCGGCAATGACGGACACAATAAATTGCCGGGACGCGGTTTAGGCTGGTATGGCATAATCCAACTACTCCTCAGATCGAAAGAAAGACATTTGTCCGAGCGCCAGAGAGTAAACGCTTGTTGACTAAGCAATGAGGACTGTGTATATTAAAACTTCCTTTTTTATGCTTGTTATTTTATATGGACCAATTGTTTAA
>JAFGFX010000145.1 GCA_016930855.1 Sedimentisphaerales bacterium
CCCGGACCAGCCGGCGTCTTGGCCCGGCAGAATCACCCGACGACGAGGAGGCGAAAATCACGGCCTTCTACCCACTCGACGGGACGCAGCATCCATTCGCGGAAACTCACGTCCTACCGGACCTGGTGCTTAGAGTTGCAGGGCCCCCACCAGGTCGGCCGCCGCCGGGATCCCCTTTTCGAGCAGATAGTTCCGGATCCCCTCGACCACCCGCGGCAGGCACGCCGGATCGGCCAGCGCCGCGGTGCCGATCCCGACGGCCGTGGCCCCGGCCAGCATGAACTCGACGGCGTCCGCGGCGGACATGATCCCGCCCAGGCCGATGATGGGGATCCGCCGGTCCCGGGCCACCTGGCGATAGACCCGGTGGACCAGATACAGGGCCAGCGGCTTGATCGCCGGCCCGCTGAGTCCGCCGCTGATCCCGCCCAGCACGGGCCGACGGCCGTCGATATCGATCGCCATGCCCAGAAAGGTGTTGGCCACGGTCAGCACGTCCGCCCCGGCGTCGACCGCGGCGGCGGCCGTCTCGGCGATGTCGGTGACGTTGGGGGTCAATTTCACCACCAGCACGGTCTGGGGGCAGGCCCGCCGGACCGCCTGGACCAGCTCGGCGACCATCGGCGGATGGACGCCGAAGGCGATGCCGCCCTCCTTGACGTTGGGGCAGCTGATGTTCAATTCCAGGCCGGCGACCGCCGGAATCCGGCTGACCCGGCGGGCGACCTCGACGTACTGCTCGACGGTCTTGCCGGCCACGTTGACAAAGACCGGTATCGACAGCCGCTCCAGGAGGGGGACTTTTTCCTCCAGGAAGCGATCCAGGCCCACGTTGGCCAGCCCGATCGAGTTGAGCAGGCCGCAGGGGGTTTCCTGGGTCCGCTGGGGCGGATTGCCCTCCTGCGGCTCCAGCGTGATGCTCTTGGTCACGAATCCCCCCAGGCCGGCCAGGTCCACGAATTCGGCCAGTTCCAGGGCATAGCCGCAGGTTCCGGAGGCCGTCATCACCGGATTGGCCAGGCGCACCGGCCCCAGCCGCACACTCATATCCGGTTGGTTCTCTTGGCTATGGCGTTCAGGCATGCTCGTCCGTCCCGCCCGCGGCCGGACCCGGCGCCGCGGTGCACCCGCCGGCCGGATCGGCCGGTTTTCTCTGCCGGCCCCGGACCCTAGCAGATTGGCGATACGATGTAAACCTTTTTTTTACAAGGGGTTCAATCTTTTCCCGGCCGGCGGGCCCCTGCGTGTCCGGATTCGGCCGGCCGGCCCGGTCGCCCGATCGGTCCGGCCGGTTGGCCTAGCCAAGCCGCCGGGGGGAGGCCGCGGCGAAATCCCGGCCCACAAAGTCGCCGCCTGGATCTCCATTTTTACTTGACTGTTTCGGCAAATCCTGATTTCATGCAGTATTAAGGCCGCCGGGCACAACGACCGAGCACCGCCAAACGGATCCGGCCACCGCTGCTGCCTGACTAGGGACCACCAAGCGGGTCCGGCCGAAGCGCGTATCGGTCCCGGGTGCGGGCGCAAATACGTGTAGTGATAATGGAAAACCGCCACGCCTGACGATCTTCGGTAGATAGAATATAACATTAGACGCGCCGAAGACAGCAAAATGCTTCCGAAGACAGACAGAGGTCCTTTGGGTGTCCCTGCCCCCAAGGCATTTTATCCGCCGGGGCGGCGAACTCGAGGATCGATTTTGCCATACATACAAATAGGGCAGGCGACGAACCACCGTTGGCCGTCCGGCGGAACCACCGCGGACCGGACGCCATAACCACTACGAGGTCATCATGCCAAAAAGCGCCAAAGTCTCCTGGGGTATCGACATCGGCAACTGCACGCTCAAGGCCCTCAAGCTGGGCTCGACCGCCGAGGGGGTCGAGGTGCTGGATTACGCCGTCATCAAGCATGAAAAGATCCTCTCCCAGCCCGACGTCGACGAATCCCAGCGCCAGGAACTCGTCCGCAAGGCCCTGACCGAGTTTCTGGCCCAGCACGACGTTTCCGGCGCGCCGGTGATCGTCTCGGTGCCCGGCCACAACAGCTTCGCCCGCTTCATCAAGCTGCCCCCCGTGGAGAGCAAGCGGATCACCGAAATCGTGCGTTTCGAGGCCATCCAGCAGATCCCCTTCGACATCAACGACGTCGAATGGGACTGGCAGGCCTTCACCTCGCCCAACGATCCGGAGGTGGAGGTGGGCATCTTCGCCATCAAGCGGGACCTGGTCAAGCGCTCGCTGGAGCCCTTTTCCCAGACCCGCTGCCCGGTGCACGTGGTGCAGATGGCGCCGATGGCCCTGTACAACTACCTCCACTACGACTATCGGCAGCTGCAGACCACCAAGGCCAAGGAGGCCATCATCCTGCTGGACATCGGGGCGGAGAACACCGACCTGGTCATCGCCGACGGCCGCCGCGTCTGGCAGCGCAGCATCCCCATCGGGGGCAACCAGTTCACCGCCGCCGTGCAGAAGGCCTTCAAGCTGGGATTCGCCAAGGCCGAGGCCATCAAGCGCAGCGCCGGCACCAGCAAATACGCCCGCCAGATCTTCCAGGCGATGCGCTCGGTGTTCGCCGACCTGGCCGCCGAGATCCAGCGCTCGCTCGGATTCTACAGCAGCGGCAACCGCGACGTGCAGTTCCGGGAGGTGCTCGCCCTGGGCAACGCCATGCGGCTGCCGGGGCTGCCCAAGTTCCTCCAGCAAAGCCTCTCGCTGCCCATCAAGCGGCTGGACAGCTTCGAGGCCATGAAGCTCTCGCCGGAGGTCTCGGTGGCCCAGTTCACCGAGAATCTGCCCTCCCTGGCGGTGGCCTACGGCCTGGCCCTGCAGGGCCTGGGCAAGGGGACCATCGACAGCAACCTGCTGCCGACCGAAATCGCCCGGCAAAGCCAGTGGCAGAGCAAACGCCGCTGGTTCGTCGCCGCCAGCGCCCTGTTCCTGTTGAGCACCCTGCTGTTCATGTTCCGGTCCTATTCCCTGAAGGCCCAGATCGAATCCCAGCCCACCCAGACCGCCCTGGCGACGATCACCACGATCAAGCGGGAGGTGGACCAGCGCTACAACCAGAAGACGCAGGCCGAAAACCAGGAAACCCAGGCCCAAACCAAGGTCCAGGAACACCTCAAATACTATCAAGCCGAGCCGCGCCGGCTGGTGCCGCTGATCCTCCAGGCCATCCAACGCAACCTCCCCAACGAGTACAACACCCCCCAGCAGAAGGCCCTCTTCGAGGCCTATCGAAAATCCGACCTGGAAACCGTACTGCAAACCCCGCGCCCGGAGCGCCGCCAGGTCTTCCTCCATCAGGTCAACCTGATCTACACCGACGACCTGAACCGGGAATTCGACCAGATCATCGGCGATCGTCTGAGCCGAAAACAGACCGGCGGCCTCGGCTCCGCCGGCATGAGCTATTCCGGCCGGGACAGCGAGATGTCGGATTATCCCCGCGGCCGGGAACGGGACACGGATTACTCTCGGACCTC
>JAFGFX010000146.1 GCA_016930855.1 Sedimentisphaerales bacterium
CGATTTCATCCTGGAGTTCGAGGTCCTCTGCGATCCGGCCCTGAACAGCGGCTGCCAGATCCGCAGCCACATTAAGAGCGTCGGCCAGGACGCCGGCCGCCGCGAGGAGGTCTTTGGCTACCAGGTGGAGATCGCCAGCGCCGACAGCGGCGCGTCCGGCGGCGTCTGGGACGAGGCCCGCAAGAGCTACTGGCTGTACAACGCCCGGGAAAATCCGGCCGCCGCCCGGGCCTTCAAGGACAATCAGTGGAACCGATACCGCATCGAGTGCATCGGCGACCACGTCCGCACCTGGATCAACGGCGTCGCCTGCGCCGACTTTTACGATCCCGAGGACCTCAGCGGCTTCATCGGCCTGCAGGTCCACAGCGTCCCCGGCGACCAGGTACTCCAGGTCCGCTGGCGCAACCTGCGGATCCGGGACCTGGGCCGCCACGTCTGGAAGGGCCTCTTCAACGGCCAGAATCTCGACGGCTGGGGTGCCCTGCCCGGCGGGAACTGGACGGTCGAGGACGGCGTCCTGGTCGGCCGATCGCCCGCCAGCGAATCCCGCCACGGCCTGCTGCTCAGCGATCGGACCTTCAACGACTTCACCGTCCGGGTGCAATTCCAGGCCCTTAAGGGCAACAGTGGCCTCTACTTCCGCTGCGAGAAGGTCGATGACGCCGTGGGCGTGCACGGTATCCAGGCCGAAATCGACGCGACCAAGGACGTCGGCGGCCTCTACGAGACCGGCGGCCGCGCCTGGATCGTCCAGCCCACCGCCGAACAGGTGCAAAGCTGGTTCAAGCCCAACGAGTGGAACACGCTAACCGTCTCCGCCCACGGCCGCCGCATCGTCGTGCACGTCAACAACCGCAAAACCGCGGAGCTGACGGACGATCCCGGCCGGCTCGGCGGACACCTCGCCCTGCAGCTGCACGGCGGCCAGGACATGGACATCCGCTTCCGGGAGGTCGCCACCCTGAGTCCGCAGCCGGCCGGCCGGTCCGCGGAGGTGATCGAGCCCTTCAACGGCAAGACCCTCGACGGCTGGAAGGTCAAGGGCGATCCGTCAAAGAGCCGCTGGGGCGTCGGCAAGGCCCGGATCAGCCCGGCCGATCCCAAGAGCCTCGAGGCCGCGGACGGCTCCGGCGAGATGATCAACCTCGCCCGGCAGCACGGCGACAGCCTGGACATCTACTCGACCCAAACCTTCGGCGACTGCCATATCGAACTGGAGGTCATGGTCCCCCAGGGCTCCAACTCCGGCATCTACGTCATGGGGGAATATGAGATCCAGGTCCTCGACAGCTATGGCCGCACTGAAATGAGCGGCGGCGACATGGGCGCCATCTACGGGGCCGCCGTCCCCAAGGTCAACGCCAGCCGGCCGGCCGGCGAATGGCAACAATACGTCATCGACTTTCGCGCCCCGCGCTTCGACGCCGACGGCAACAAGACCGCCAACGCCAAGTTCCTCAAGGTCGAACTGAACGGCAAGCTACTGCATGCGGACCTGGAGATGCCCAGCCAGACCCCCGGCGGCGTCGCCGGCCGGGAGGCGGCCGTCGGACCCTTGATGTTCCAGGGCAACCACGGCGCCGTCGCCTATCGCAATATCCGCATTAGCCCCATGAACTTCCGTTGAGTCCGTGGGGCGCTCGCTGGGCTTTTGACCGGGATGGATCCATGTTACGGGGATAGACTTATGCCGAAACCATTCATTCACGAGGATTTCCTGTTATCCAACGACGTCGCCCGGACGCTGTACCATGAGTACGCCAAGTCGATGCCGATCTTCGATTACCATTGTCACCTGTCGCCCGCCGAGATCGCCGAGAACCGCTCCTACGACAACCTCACCCAGGTCTGGCTCTACGGCGACCATTACAAATGGCGGGCCATGCGGACCGGCGGCGTGCCCGAGCGGCTCTGCACCGGCGACGCCGGCGACTGGGAGAAATTCCAGGCCTGGGCCCAAATCGTCCCCCAGACCCTGCGCAATCCCCTGTATCACTGGACCCACCTGGAGCTGAAGCGCTATTTCGGCATCGACCAGCGGCTCAGCCCCGAGACCGCCAAACCCATCTTCGAGGCCACCCGCGAGATGCTGCAAACCGACGCCTTCCGCGCCCGCGGCCTGATGCAGTCCATGAAGGTCAAGGTCGTCTGCACCACCGACGATCCAGTCGACTCGCTGGAGCATCACCGCCAAATCGCCGCGGAGGGCTTTGCCGTCAAGGTCCTGCCCACCTGGCGGCCGGACAAGGCGATGGCCGCCGAAAACATCGAGACGCTCAACGCCTACATCGACGCGCTCGGCCGGGCGGCCGACCGGGACATCTCCAACTATGACACCTACCTGGAGGCCCTCCGCCGGCGTCATGACTACTTCCACCAGATGGGCTGCCGGCTGAGCGACCACGGCCTGGAGACCTTCTATGCCGAGCCGTACCACGACGAGGATATCCGCGCCCTCTTCGACAAGATCCGCTCCCGGCGGCCGCTCCATCCCGCCGAACAGCGCCAATTCAAATCCGCCCTGCTCCACGAGTTCGCCGTAATGGACCACGAGAAGGGCTGGACCCAACAGTTCCACTACGGCGCCATGCGGAACGTTAATTCCCGCATGTTCGAGCGGCTCGGGCCCGATACCGGCTTCGACTCCATCGGCGACCGGCCGGTCGCCGAGGCCGCCAGCGCATTTTTCGATAGGCTCTGCCGGCAGGGCAAGCTGACCAAGACCATCCTGTACAATCTCAACCCCCGCGACAACGCCCTGCTGGCCACCATGATCGGCAACTACCAGGACGGGACCGTCCCCGGCAAGATGCAGTTCGGCTCCGGCTGGTGGTTCCTGGACCAGAAGGACGGCATGACCGCCCAGATCAACGCCCTCTCGAACATGGGCCTGCTGAGCCGCTTCGTCGGCATGCTCACCGACTCGCGCAGCTTCCTGTCGTACCCGCGGCACGAGTACTTCCGCCGCATCCTCTGCGACATCCTCGGCCGCGAGGTCGAATCCGGCGAACTGCCCGACGAGATCGACCTGCTGGGCCGGATGGTCCAGGACATCAGCTTCAACAACGCGAAACGCTATTTCGCCATCGACCTGGACGAGTCCGCCCCACCGGCAAAAAAATAAACCGGCGCGGCGCCGTCTCGGCCAGAGGCTTTTTTGAGGTACGACCCGATGATTCGCATCGCCCGTCACATCGTAATCATCCTGTCGCTATTGTGGTGCCCTCTATCGAGCGCATCGGCCGACGACGAGTTGGCCGACAGCGTCCGGCAATCGCTAGCCAGAGCGACCGATTTTCTGGCCTCCATCAGCACCCGCGGCGGGTATGTGGGGATCTACTCGCTCGACCTGCAACAGCGCTACGGCGAATCCAGGCAGGAACGGGCCCAAGCCGACGAGATCTGGGTCCAGCCGCCCGGCACGCCGTCGGTGGGCAAGGCCTTCCTGCGGGCCTACAAGGCCACGGGGGACGACCGCTACCGCACCGTGGCCCGCGACGTCGGGCGATCCCTGGCCTGGGGCCAACGGGAGATCGGCGGCTGGGATCATCGCGTCAAGGTCGGCCACCTGCAGGCCGATTCCGTCTCGCCGCGGCGATCCGGCGGCCGCTGCACCCTCGACGACAACATCACCCAGGAGGCCCTCAGCTTCCTGATGGAGCTCGATGCGATCCTCGACGAGGCCTGGCTGACCGAATCGGTGCAACTCGGCCTGAAATTCATGCGGCTCAGCCAGTACGAAAACGGCGCCTGGCCCCAGTGGTACCCCCTGCGCGGCGGCTACCACGACCATTACACCTTCAACGACAACGCCATCAACGACTGCATCCGCGTCATGCTGGCCGCCCACCGGCATTACGGCAATCCGGATTATCTCGACAGCGCCCGCCGCGGCGGTGATTTCATCATCCGCTCCCAGGGCGCCCCTCCCCAGGCCGGCTGGGCCCAGCAATACGACCGCGACCTGCGGCTCGCCTGGGCCCGCTCCTTCGAACCGCCCGGCTACTGCTCGGCCGCCACCAGCCGCAATCTCCGCAGCCTGGTGGACCTGTACCTCTACACCGGCCAGGAGAAATACCTCGAGCCGATCCCCGCGGCCATCGACTGGCTGGACCGCAGCCGGATCGGCCCGGCTCTCTGGTCCCGCCTGTACGAGGTCCACACCAACAAGGCCATCTACGGCGACCGCCGGGACGGCAACAAGATCCACTACGAGTACGACCAAATCAGCGCACTCGAACGCACCAGCTACGCCTGGCGGGGCGAGTACGGCATCGACTCCGCCATCCGCTACTACCGGGACGTCGTCAAGCTGGGACCGGCGGAATTCCTCGCGCGGCGCGATCGCCCCCCCACCGACCGGCAGCGGCAATCACGGGCCCAGGCCCTTACCGGCCGCATCCGGAACATTATTGCCGGCCAGGATGGCCAGGGACGCTGGAGACGCAATAACGAGATCTACATAGACGATTTTGTCCGAAATTTGAACGCCCTGGCCGAATACCTGGAGGCCGTCCGACCGTAGGAATCGCCGTCAGCCGGCAAGCGGTCAGGCCGCAGCGTTCTCGGGCGTCCCGGCGTCATAACGACAGACTAACCGGACGGACCGGAGGGGATCCTCATGCTCCGCGTGGAGACCCGGCAGATCGCCTACCTGCAATTTGACCAACTGGCCGGCCAAACGGGTCTGCGCCACGGATTGTCCCTGCGCCATCGGCCGGACGGCCGCGAACCGGCCGGCGACCCGTGCGCGCTGTTCTGCGCGGCGCTGGGCCTGGAGGCGGCCGGCCTGGCCCGGCATCGCCAGGTGCATGCGGACCGCGTCGCGGTCGTTGCCACCGCCGGCCAGGACGTCGGCGAGGCCGACGGCCTCTGCACCGACCGGCCGGGCATCCCGCTGATGCTGATGGGCGCCGATTGCCCGCTGCTGATCGTCTACGATCCACAGACCCGCGCCCTGGGCCTGGCCCACGCCGGCTGGCGGGGCACGATCCAGCAGATCGCCATCCGCCTAGTCGAGACACTTATCGCGACCTACGGCGTCAACGGCCATTTCCTGCTGGCCGGCATCGGACCGGCCATCTGCCGGAATTGCTACGAAGTCGGACCCGAGGTGAAAGAGCAGGCCGAGGCACAAGGTCTCGATATCCAGGATCTCTTTTGCCGGCCGCCAACCGCCGGCCCGGCAGCGAACGAGGGCGCCTCCGACCGCTGGCATTTCGACCTGATCGAGGCCAACCGCCGCCAACTCTGTCAGGCCGGCATACCGGCCGACCGGATCGAGACGAGCGGCCTGTGCACCTTCGAACGGCCCGACCTGCTGCCTTCCTATCGCCGTGACGGCAACCGCGCCGGCCGCTGGATCCTCCTGGCCGGATTGGCGGCCACGTAACCGGCCGAGTATGCCGCCAAGTGAGCGACATCATCCCGCCGGCGTATTGGCCTGCCTCGGAAATTTCCCATCGCCGGAAATCTCATTGCCGCACGGTATCAAAAAATCGACGGGCAGAAAAAAGGCTACGGGGTGTTATCGGCTGGGGGGGGCAGCCAACAACTGGGGGAAAACCCGTAGCCTATTAATTATTAGTGATACCCAATTACCCGCTTGCCGTCAAGGCCACTCGGAAGACTTTTTCGGCTTTCACCGGCCTGGGGAGATAGCCGAAGAATCACATTTAATTAATTGCTATATAAGTGCTTACAGCGATTTTTCTTCTTGCGGCACCAGGTGCCGGATCCTTTTAATTGCGACCGAAAAACCAATCGGCCAAAAATGGACCGACCAGTTTGCTGGCGGCGACTAGGCTGTTCAGGACGGCTCTTGCGTCAACCTTTCGTATGCCGCCCGATAGATCGAAAAATCCCGCTCGCCAAACAGCACAAAACGCACCTGGTCCAATTGATCCCGCTCGGCCAGGAACGCCGCGACCGTCGAGAGCGCCAGCGGCGCGGCCCGTTCGATGGGGAAGCGATATGCCCCGGTGCTGATCGAGGGAAAGGCGATCGAGCGGATGTGGTGTTCCAGCGCCAGGGCCAGGCAGTTGGTGTAGGCGTCGGCCAGCAGCTTGTCCTCGTTGTGTCGGCCGCCGCGCCAGACGGGTCCGACGGTATGGATCACGTAGCGGGCCTTCAGGTTGCCGCCCGTGGTAAGTACCGCCCCGCCGACGGGACAGCGGCCCTGGCGGGCCACGATCTGTTTGCACTCGGCCAGGATCGCCGGGCCCCCGGCGGCATGGATGGCCCCGTCCACGCCGCCGCCGCCGAGCAGGGAGCTGTTGGCGGCGTTGACGATCGCCGCCGTATCCTGGCGGGTGATATCGCCCTGGGCCAGCACGATTCGCTTATCCATGACGTTCCCCTCGACCAATAAGGATCGATTCGACATTGGCGGCAAGATTCTTCTATGACCTCATTCTACGATCCGGTTCTACGTCCCCGCCTGACGGCCGTAGCCGCAGTGCGGCCGGACCGGGCAATCGGGGCAGGCGGGTTGGCGGGCCTGGCAGATCCGCCGGCCGTGAAAGATCATCAGGTGGCTAAACTGCGTCCAGTCCTTTGGCGGGATCAATTCCATCAAATCATGTTCCAGTTTCACCGGATCCGCATGTGCCGAGAGGGCCATCAGGCGCGACAGCCGAATCACGTGGGTATCGGTGACCACGCCGGGCACGCCGTAGGCGTTGCCCAGGATGACGTTGGCGGTCTTGCGGCCCACGCCGGCCAGCGTGGTCAGCTCCTCCATGGTATCGGGCACCCGGCCGGCGAATTTCCGGTCGATATCCCGGCAGGCGGACTGGATGTTCTTGGCCTTGTGGCGGAAAAATCCCGTGCTCTTGATATCCGCCTCCAGTTCCCGGACGTCCACGGCGGCGTAGTCCGCCGCCCGGCGGTACTTGGCGAACAACTGCCGGGTCACCAGATTGACCCGCACGTCGGTACACTGGGCCGACAGAATCGTCGCCACCAGCAGTTCCAGCGGATCGCGAAACCGCAGGGCGATGGTCGCGTCAGGATGGGTCTTCTTCAAGACCGCCAGAATCCGTCGCGCCCGCCGCGGCGCATCGGCCAGCTCGGCCGCCGAGGGCCGATATCCCTTCGGCGTCCTCGATCCCTGCGCCGCTGCCTTTTTCCCTGTCTTCCGGGCCAAGATACGCATCTCCGATCTTCACTGCCGACGACGATGAAGACACATCAATCAGGAAAAACAAAAACCACCGAATACCCCGGCCTTCTGCCCAAGCACACACGATGGACTTTCCCCGGTGGCATCATCACATTACGGGTTTTCCCTAGGAACCGGACCGGGCCGCATCTGCTTTCGGACGGGTCCTGTCAAGGGCCTGCAAGGCCGTATCCAGCGTATAAATGTCCCGCAGGACAATCGGTTCGAGGTAATCAATCCCTCCCGGGAATACCGCGGCGAAGGGGATGCTCTTTGAGCCGAGCTCATTCAAGAGACGGGTGATGTCCGGATCGAACCGCGTCCAGTCGGCGATCAGCAGCCGGGTGTTCGTGGCGGCGAGCCGCTCGCGAAACGCCGCCCGATTCAGCACCGTCTTTTCCACGTACTTGCAGTTCGGGCACCAATCCGCGGTAAACTCCACGAACACGCCCTGGCCCCGCTCGTGCGCGGCCAGCAGGTCGGCCAGGGAAAATTTCTCCTTGTCCGCCGCCGGCGTCGTCCGGACGCTGGCGTACAGATACAAACCGCCCAATCCCACCAGCAGCAGGGCCGCCGCCCGCGCCAAGCGGCGGCGACCCGCCGGCGCAGCGAAATTCACCACCTGCATGCCCAGCCAGAGCGCCAGCGCCAGCACCACGCAGAACATGACCAGCGGCACATGCCAACCCGGCTCAAACAGGAAGATCAGATACGCCGCCACCGCCAGCATCACGAATCCCAGGGCCTGCTTCAACCGCACCATCCAGGCGCCCGCCTTCGGCAGCCGCCGTAGCAGCCGCGGAAACGCCGTCAACACCACGTACGGCGCCGCCATCCCAACTCCCACCATGATAAACACGCCGACCGTCACCGCCAGCGGCTTGGCCAGCGACCAGGCCAGGACCGGTCCCAGCAGCGGCGCGCTGCAGGGCGTAGCCAGCAGGGTCGCCAGGATCCCCATCCCCAGGGCCCCGACATACCCCTTCCGCACGACCTGAATATTGGTCAGCCGCCCTGGCAGGACCACCTCGAACAGGCCCAGCATCGACAGCGCCAGGACGTAGACGATCGCCAGCATGACCAGCTTGAAGGCGACACTCTGGAACTGCTGACCGTAGAGAATCTTGAAGACGCCCATCACCACCGCCAGGCCGACAAAGACCAGCAGGATCCCCGCGCTGAACACCAGCGACAACTTGATCGCCTTGAAGCGGTCGCCGCCGGTGTCCGCCTGGCTCTGCTGGATCAGGGAAAGGATCTTCAACGGGATCACCGGCAGCACGCAGGGCATCAGGTTCAACAGCACGCCCGCCGCCAGGGCCAGCAGGATCGGCGTGAGCCAATCGTCCGCGCCCAGACCGGTCCCCTGAAACTCCCGCGGCCGATACGCCGGTATCTCCAGCGACGCGGTACCGTCCGGGCCCGCCGGCACCGATGACTCCGGCGGCGGCTGGGCGGCCGTCGAATCACCGCCCGTCCCGTCCGTCACCGGATTCCAGTCAAAGCCGGACAGGTCCAAGCCGGCGAACAGTTCCGGCTCCCGCGGCGTACTCGCCGTTCCCGCGGGCGCCAGATCCAGCGCCAAAACGACCTGGTCCCGCCAAAGCTCGCAGCTACCCTGGCTACAGGTCAGCCCTCGAAGCCTAAAGGTCAACTCCTCCCGGCCCGGCAGATCCACCCCGACACTGGCAACCGCCTGGACGGGGATATAGATGACCGTGCGGCCCTCGTAGATATGGTTGCGGGCCCCGTCATTTTTCTCATCGATATATTCCCGGCCGGCCGGATATGCCACCCTGCCGAAACGGAAATACCTACTGGCCGGGATGATCACCTCGGTATCCAGGCCGAACTCGCCCTGCTTGGGATTGGCGTACAGGTGATAATTCGGGGCGATTTCCAGCTCTAAAGCCAGCAAAAACCGCTGGCCGGGCACTACCGGGCCAAACTGGCTGACAAGCCTGGACCTGATCCGGACCGAGTCCCCGTCATCCGCCGGCGGCGTCAGGGATGGGATGGTCCCGGTCTCGATCGGCCCCTGGCCGAGGGCCGTACCGAGTGGGCCTGCCCCCAAGCCTGCCAGCAAGACAATCGCCAGCCATCGGCCGCTGCATCGGCGGAAACGTACCGGGAGGCCCAAAAGAGGGACCGCATGACGCAATAACACATAATACCTTTTTATGAAATCACTTATGATTATTACCATCCGCGAATGAACCATCGTCATCGATCCGATTGCCTTGCCGTGATTTGGCAAAGGTTGCCTTTCCTTCGAACAGCTTGCCCCATATTATAGCCTTAAAATCGCACCATGCACCTGTCAGCAGGCTGAAATTCTCAACGGCTGTATCATCCTGCCGGCAAGGGATTTACCGGTCTGCCCTGGTCCCGCCCCGTATGCCGCTCTGCGCGGCAGTCGCCCGAAATCGCCATTCGCGTCCGGGCGAGCCCCAAATGGCGCAATGACATAAACTCTTATAAGGCAGTAAATTGTATCGCTTTGCCGCCTGTGATTTTTTTTATCGCCCACCTCGCGTTTTCCCTTTTATTTATTTTCAAGCCCGCGGCAAATCCGATATAATCAGGGTGACGAATGACGTGTATGAACGAACGGTTACTGTGATATATCATGAATGAGGGAGGTTATCAAGGTCGTCTAACAACACCGGTGCGACCGGACAACCCCGAGCGGTTCTCCCCGAGGCCGGCCGTGTTGTTAGAATGCAGACGCGGGTTTTGTCCTATCGGCTAACACTCGTATTAGAAAGGAGATTGCTGTCTTCCCGATCGGCTTTCCTTGGCCCGCCGGAATAGAGAAAGGCTAAATTATTTTCCCAGACCGTCTTTCCCCTCAGGCCTACTCGGCAGGGAGAAACGGTTGCTGACTTCGTCGAGGCGATTTGGGTCTCGACCAAATATTTTTTCAGTACGGACCTTTATCGGACAGGTTACCAGATGGTTTTGGGCAATCGGATTCTGCAGGCAAACCAACTACGTGCCGGGATGACCCCTGATCGGCGTGTGACGGCCATGTCACCTAATCGACTGCCGGACAAGGGATTGTCGCGGCGCCATCTTGGGCCTGCGCCAAGGGAAAGGAATCATCCCTGACACAACCGTTTACCCGGTTCGATCCGGTTGTCTTGTTTGCCCGCCTGCTGATCGATAAAGGCCACGCTGGGTATACGGCGCGGTAGCGCCTCCTTTCTTTACTCCTCCCGCGGGTTGGATCGCCCTTGGTGCAGGTGCGGCCGGTTTACACCGTTTAACGCTCTGCGCCGGCGATAGGGACCGGCGCCACCGTTTGGCCCGCCTGCGGCACACCGTATTTTATACCCTTTGACCACCCGGAGGATGTACACGGCCAGACAGTCGAGGCCGATAACCATAGATTTCGTAGCGGAGAGATGCAATGCAAGAGTATACCGATTTGATTCTCGCCATGTCCGACTCGGTGGCCATACCACTGATCCTGTTGGGCATCGCGGCGGGGGCCGCCGCCACCTGGACGGCGCAGCACTTTCGTTCCAAATCCAACCTCAAGACGGCCCAGCAAACGTCCGAATCGATCATCGCGGACGCGGAACTGAAGGCGGAAAACATCCTCAAAACGGCCCAGCTGGAGGCCAAAACGGAAACAATCCAGCGAAGGGAGGAATTCGAGCGCGAAACCACCAAGGTCCGCAATGAGCTGCGGGAGCAGGAAATCCACCTGGCCAAGCGGGAAGACACCGTGGACCGCAAATGGGAGGGGGTCAACAGCAAGGAACGCGAGCTGGACACCCTGCAGAAACAGCTGCAAAAGAAGGAAAAAGACCTGGCCAACAAGGACCAGCAATTGACCAGCACCCTGGCCGAGCAGCGGGCCCAGCTCCTGCGGATCTCCGGGATCTCGGCCCAGGAGGCCAAGGACATGCTGCTGAAGCGCCTGGAGGGCGAGGTGACCCACGAGGCCTCCGCCCTGATCGAACGGGTGGTCAACAAGGCCAAGGAGGAGTCGATCTCCCGGGCCCGCGAGATCACCATCAACGCCATCCAGCGCTACGCCGCCGAACACACCTGCGACAGCACCATCTCCTCGGTGGACATCCCCAACGACGACATGAAGGGCCGGGTCATCGGCCGGGAAGGGCGCAACATCCGCGCCTTCGAAAAGGCGACGGGCGTGGACGTCATCATCGACGACACCCCCGGCCTGGTCATCATCTCGGCGTTCGATCCCATCCGGCGGGAGGTGGCCCGCCAGAGCCTGGAGAAACTGATCCAGGACGGCCGGATCCACCCGGCGCGGATCGAGGAGGTCGTCGCGGAAACCCAAAAGGAAGTGGACGCCCACGTGCTCGAGATCGGCAAAAGCGTCTCCCTGGAGGCCAACGTCAACGGCCTGCACCAGAAGCTTCTGCCCCTGTTGGGCCGGCTGAACTACCGCACCAGCTACGGCCAAAACGTGCTCCGCCACAGCGTGGAGGTCGCTTTCCTCTGCCAGGCGATGGCCGAGGAACTGGGACTGGACGGCAACCTGGCCCGGCGCTGCGGCCTGCTGCATGACATCGGCAAGGCCGCCGACCACGAAGTCGAGGGCGGGCACCCCCAGATCGGCGGGGACATCCTCAAGAAATTCAACGAGCGGCCGGAGGTGATCAATGCCGCCGTCTCGCACCACGGCGACCAGCCGGCGCTGTCGGTCTACACCCCGCTGGTCGCCGCCGCCGACGCCATGAGCGCCTCGCGGCCCGGCGCCCGGCGGGAAACCTTGGAACGCTATATCAAACGGCTCGAACAACTGGAAGGCATTGCCTCCAGCTTCCAGGGGATCCGCCAGGCCTACGCGATCCAGGCCGGACGGGAGGTCCGGGTGATCGTCGATCCCGAGAAGGTGGACGATTCCTACGCCTGGCAGATCGCCCGCGACATCGCCAAGAAGGTCGAGCAGGAGCTGACCTATCCCGGCGAAATCAAGGTCACCCTGCTGCGCGAGGTTCGCTGTATCGAATATGCCCGCTAACCCCCTGGGGCGATTAAGGGCCTCTGCGAAAAGGAAAGCAAAAGACCAATCCGAACGGTCGAATGCTTCTGTCGCTCATGGTGCCGGACGTCATAAACGCACCCGGCCAACAGGGCAGCGTCGGCTGACTATGTTGACAGGGCACGTTGCGATATCGAAAAGACGGTGTTCATTGGCTACCTACGGGCACGCGCCCGCCGGCCGGCGGCGTTAGCCGATGACTTCTGCGCTGTATCCAGCTTGTACCCGAAACCGGCAGCGGCGGCCCCATGGATGGATTTTGGTCCCGTCCGGCAATCGGCACGAGCGGCGGTAAATTTTCCCGCGAATTTCCCCGCCGGCTTTGGCCGCGAGAAAAAGGATTGTCATGCACATTCGATTGCTATGCATCGGTGATATTGTCGGCCGGCCGGGCCGCCAGATCCTGTCCGAACAACTCGGCGCCCTGATCAAGGAGTACCAGATCGACTGCACGATCGTCAACGCCGAGAACGCCGCCGGCGGATCCGGCCTGACCCCGGCGATCTACGACAAGCTTCTCAAATATGGCGTCAACCTGATCACGCTGGGCGATCACATCTACCGCAAGCGGGACATCATTCCCGTCCTGCAAAACAGCGCGGACATCGTCCGCCCGGCGAATCTGTCCCCCCAGGCCGCCGGCCGGGAATGGGCCGTCTTTACCACCGCCCGCGGCCCGCAGGTGGCGGTCTTCAGCCTGCTGGGCCGGATGTTCATGCCCATCCCCAGCGAAAATCCGTTTCATACCGCCGACCGGATCCTGGGCAAGATCCCCCCGGAGGTCAAGACGATCGTGGTGGACGTCCACGCCGAGGCCACCAGCGAAAAGATCGCCCTGGGCCGCTTTCTCGACGGCCGCGTCAGCGTGGTCTTTGGCACCCACACCCACGTCACCACGGCGGATGAAACCCTCCTGCCCCAGGGCAGCGCCTATATCACCGACCTGGGCATGACCGGCCCGCACGACTCGGTGCTGGGCCGGCGGACCGACCGGGTCATCAAGAGCCTGGTCACCCAGATGCCCTGCCCCTACAGCATCGCCACCGACGATCTGCGACTCAACGCCGTGGTCGTCGATATCGACACCGAGAGCGGCCGGGCCAGCCGCATCGAGCGGATCCGCCGGACCAGCCAGCAGAACAGCGACAATCCCTACGACGCCGATGACGGCCGGCCGGGAAATCTCGAGGGCTAGACCAGTTGGACGGGCCGGTTGGGCGGGCCGGCAGGAGGGCCTGCCAATCAAAACGGATGGATGAATCCATGCCGCAAAGCGAGTTTCGATTCTCGGATTCCTTTTTCGAGACCGACCGGCCCGCCCGCCAGTCGCCGCGGCCGCCGGCCCAGCCAAAGGCTACGGCCAAGGCGACCAAGACGGCCAAGGCAAGCAAGGCGGCCAAGGCGGCCGCCCCCGCGGTCCTGAACGTCACCCAGCTTACCCGCCTGATCAAGCTGGCCCTCAATGAGCGGTTCGCCGGGACCGTGCTGGTCACGGGGGAGATCTCCAACTGCAAACGGCACAACAGCGGCCATCTGTACCTGACCCTCAAGGACGACCAGGCCCAGATCGCCGCGGTCATGTGGCGCAGCCAGGTGCAGCGGTTGAAGTTCCAGCCGCTCGATGGAATGGCCGTCCTGGCCGCCGGCCGCATCGACGTCTACGAACCGCAGGGCAAATACCAGCTCTACCTGGACAGCCTGGAGCCCGCCGGGGCCGGCGCGCTGGATCTGGCCTTCCGGCAACTGGCCGAGAAGCTCCGGGCCGAGGGGCTCTTCGACGACAGGCACAAAAAACCGCTGCCGCCCTATCCGCAAACCATCGCTATCGTCACCAGTCCGACCGGCGCCGTCATCCAGGATATCAGCCAGACCCTGCGGCGCCGCTACCCCATTGTCCGCACGCTGCTCTATCCGGTCGCCGTCCAGGGCGACGCGGCCGCCCGCCAGATCGCCGCCGCGCTCGGCTGGCTGAACCGGAACCAGCGCCGCTGGGGCGGGATCGACCTGATTATCCTGGCCCGCGGGGGCGGCAGCCTGGAGGATCTCTGGCCGTTCAATGAAGAGCCGGTCGCCCGCGCCGTGTTCGCCTCGGCGATACCGGTCCTCAGCGGCATCGGGCACGAGGTGGACACGACCATCGCGGACCTGGTCGCCGACCGCCGGGCCGCCACGCCCACGGCCGCCGCCGAGCTGGCGGTGCCGCTGCTGACGGACCTGATCGAGCAGGTCGCCCGCTGTCGCCGGCAGCTCGTCCAGGGCCTGCATCAGCGGCTGGAGCCGGCCCGCCAGTTACTGCGCCAGGCCGCCGGCAGACCCTTTTTCGCCCGACCGGGGGACTGGCTCGGCCAATATCAACAGCAACTGGACGAACGCCAGACACTGCTCCAGCAGCGGATGGGCGAACGGCTCCATCAGACGTCCCGGCGGCTGGAGCGGGATACGACTATCCTGCGCCGCATCGAGCCGCACCAGGCCCTGCGCCGGGCCCGGACGGCGCTGCAGGAACTGACCTACGCCCTGCGGCGCCGTCTCGATCAAACCCGCCGCCGGCAGGCCAACCGCCTGGACGCCCAGGCCATCACCCTGCGGATGGCCGCCCCCGCGCGGCGCCTGGCGGGCGATAGGGAGCGGCTGATCCTTTGGCTTGGGCGATGCCAATCCGCCTGCCGGCGGCGGCTGGAGCGGCAAACCCAACAACTGGATCATCTCAGCCGCCGCCTGGACAATCTCAATCCCCGCGCGGTCCTGGCCCGCGGCTACAGCATCACCCGGCGGCGGAACACCGGGCAGATCGTACGGGCCGACAGCGTCCTGGCGGCCGAGGAGATCCTGGCGACCGAGCTGTCGGACCACATCGTTCTGGAAAGCCGCCTGCTGGGCCCGCCGCGACGGCGAAAGGATGAACATGGCAAAGACCAGCAATAAGAAAATGACGTTCGAGCAGGCCCTCGGCGAACTGGAAAAGATCGTCGAGCAGGTCGAGGAGGGCAAGATCGGCCTGGAGGACAGCATCGACCAATACGCCCAGGGCATGCAGTTGATCAAGCACTGCCGGGACATCCTCGAGCAGGCGGAAAAGCGGATCGAGGTGATCAATAAGCAGGCCCAGGCCGCCCCCCCGCCGGATCAGGCCGAGGAAGGCTGATGTAAAACCCGAGTCCCGCCCCCGGTCGCTCGCCGCGAGGTGGCAAGCCACCCACAGATCGACGCGATCTCGGTTGGCTCTTCGACGCTCCCGCTGGTCGCTGCGCCTTGGCGAGGTGCGAATCGCACCGATAGATCGACGCGATCTCGGTTGGCGAGTTGATGTCTCATTCTGAGACTGCTTGATTGGCGAGACGAGTAGCATCCATTACGAAGCACGTCACCACAATATAAAACGACGGCATTCGCCCTTGTCTTCTTTGCGTTTTTGCGCCTTGGCGTGAAACAAACACCGGGTGGCACCGCCAAGCTTTGCTTGGGGGTGGTCTTGGCTTCCTGCCACCGGACAAACCAGCCTAGCTTGGCGTAGCGACTTGGTTTATTCGTATATGTTCTTGATCCGACAGCGCCCGCCCGCTCCGTGAGCGGCAGCCACCGTTAATCCTCGCCGACGTATTTGCCCTGCTGGATTCGTTCCTCTTTCATCTGCCGCAGGCGCGGATCGCGCATCAGGCTGCGAATCATCAGTTTGGCCTCCTGGGCCTCCTGGCTGTCGGGCCAGTTGCGGATGACCTCGTCGCAGGCGTTCACGGCGGAGCGGGGGGTGAGCTTGCGCTGCACCTGGGCGGTGCGCAGGATCTGGCGGGCCTGCATATTACTTGATAATTCAACTCCTGAATCGGCTTGGCCGGTCGTCCCGCCCCCCGTGGAGGCGGCAGCCTGCGCCCCGACGGCCGTAGATCCGCCGGCAGCGGCGCCGGCGGCCGGCGCTGAATCCGGCGGATTCAGGTCCGCCGCGGCCTTACCCTCCCCCGGGCCGCCGAACAGCAATCCCATCACGCCCGATCGCTTCTGGCCGGCGGGACCGGACCGACCCGCGGCGTCCATCGGAACCGCCGCCGGGAGGTGGGCCGGCGTCGGCATTCCGGCCATCATGGTCGGCCGGGCCAGCTCGAGTTCCTTTTCCAGCAGCAGCAGCGGCAAAAATCCGCCCACCGGACCGAGGTAGCGGACCTGGCCCTTGGTGTCCACCAGCAGCAGCAGCGCCCCGGCGACAGTCGGCAGGTTCCACTGGGCCTGGTTGACCGGATCGCCGGCCAGGCAGGTGGCCCAGGGCTGCGGCTGGGCAAAGAGCCCCTGCTGGGTCCGGGCGGCGTCGCGATCGAAATTCACCCCGACAAAACCGACCTTCCGGCCGGCTATATACTGAACAAACAGGCTACGAAATTGATCGATATTGGTCTCCAGCTCGCTGCTGACGGGGGGAATCGTCCGGGCAGCCTCGCCGGCGGCGGGTTGACGCGGATTCATCCGGCCGCCGTAGGATTCATAACGGTCATAATCCCGCATCGTGCCGACGGACCGGGCCACGGGGGCCGGGCCGTCCGTCGCCCGCCGGCTCCACAACAGGGCGCAGAGGATCCGGCCCTTTCCGGAGGCGAAGGGAAAGAAGCTGCCGTTGATGCTGTGGAGATTGACGTCGCCGAAATTCTCCCCCAGCATCTCGTACGGCATATAGTCCACCGGCAGGTTCAGGATGGTATCGTAGCTTTTGCGTTCCGTCCCCACCATCCCGATCCGAGCGGTTCCGGTCCGGGCGGTTCTGGCCGAGGCGATTCGACCCGCCGGCGGCGCATCACCGGCCAGGGGGCGTCCGGTTACGGGCGTCCGGGGTGTCGGTTCGGTTTCCGGAGATCCCAGCAAACGCTCCCATTTGCTGGCCGCGGGCGGTGCGACGGCGGAGCCGCCCGGCCGATTGCGCATCGGGGCGTTGGGCTCGGCCAGGGGATTTCGCAGCCGCGCCGGCAGGTTGGGTTCGGCCGGATCGCGGCCCGGCCGGATCTGCAGCGGCCCGGCGACGAGCACCTGGGAACCGGCCTCCCGCTCGTGCAGGATCTTTCGGGCGAGGTCATACTCTTCGTAATACAAGGCCATCACCAGGTTCAGATCGCTGGTATCGGGGTTGTCCGCGTCGGTGCGATACGCCCGATCCGCATCGGCCAGCGCCTGCTTGCCGTCGCCGGCATAATGGGCCAGCAGCGCCTCCAGCATCAGCAGGTAGGCCTTCTTTTCCTGGGGGAACATGCCGGCGTACCGTTTCTGTTCGTTCAGCAGGGTGCGAATCACGGTGATTTCCCGCGGGCGCAGCGGCACCAGTTGCGTCAGGTTGTTGTTCAGGATCTCCTTGGCGGCCAGCTCGACCTTATCGGCCGCCTCCGCGGCGAGCTGCTCCGGTCCGGCGTCGCGGGCCCCGGGGGCGCCGAAACCGCGGGGCGCCGCGCCGCGCTGGGCCATCAGGGCCGGTGAAAGGGCCAAACATCCGGCCAGCACCGTCAAGCAAAGCCCGATATCCCGTCGTGCGCTTCGGCCCTGACTTCGGTTGGTTTTGTGAATTGCCATGCTGGAACTCCCTGCCCCTCGGTGGGTGTAATGCAGTAACACAATCCCCGATTTCCTACATGTATATCATAACACATTCTAACGCTTTGACAATATTTGCCTAGGCACTGGGTGCAATTTTGGGCCGTTCAGCGGGGATAGAAAATAGATTCGACCGGCCGCCGCGCGGGATTTTCTGGCCGGTCTCGGCCGCTATTGGAAGTTAACTCATTATGGTACAGCATCTTGCGTATGCAACCGGCCGTGGGGTTCGCCCTGCGCGCCGAGGACGCCGGCAGATGGAATCAAATGGACCAACTAAAATCAGACGGGCAAGCAAAAGCTGCGTAATCTCGGTCGCGAAGATGGGCAGGGACGAATCGCCGGGCCAAATCGGCCCCGGGGGCGGGTGGGTTACATTCCGTTTGCCTTGGCGGTGAACATCTCGGGCGTCAATCCGATATTGAAACGGATATCGCGGTATTCATACCGGCTCAGCAGCCGGCCCTGCCAGTCGTAACAGGTCACCGCCGTGGGCAGCAGGAACTCGGCGTCGAACTCCATGACCAACCGGGCGTAGGGGTAGTCCTTCTGATCCGGCAGCAGCCGCTCCATGGCGATGCAGGTGCGGTCGTCCACCTGGGTTTTGCCTACGTACCCGATCCGCAGATCGCCGCGCTCGCGGGCGAGCCGGTAGATCTCCAGCAGGCTCTGCATCGAGCGGTAAAATCCGAACTGATCCGGGGTGCGGCGGCTGGATTGTTTGACCTCCTTGCTGCGGGGATCCTTCTTTACCGATTTGATCCAACCGAGCAGGCCCGTCGGATGCACGAGCATTTTATTGTCGTTGCTGCCTTCCGCATACAGCACCTTGTCGGCCATGCCGGCGTTTTCCTGCCATTTCATGAGGACGGAAAACGGCCGTTCGCGAAACACGACCGAGACGGTCTCGGCCGGCTTGAGGGAGTCGTTGATCCGTTCCTGTTTGATCAGCGTCAGGCTGTAATCCTGCACCTGGCCGATATAGTTTTCGCAGGCCCATTCCAGCAGGGCGATATGATCCGTCTTGGCCAGCGAGATCAGCCGATCGGTGTATTCCTCCTGGCCGGTTTGCTCCTGGGCCAGGGCCGCCTTGACCAGGCGGGAGGCGGCGGTGTTGTCCTGCGAACTCGAACCGGAAATGCCCTGGTAGACGAAGATCCCCACCAGAGCGCCGATGAGGATGCGGGCCAGCCAGGCGCTCTTGATCCATGTCAACACGCTGCGCATAGGGATTGATCCTCGGTAGATAGGATTCGCCTGGGGCGGTAAAGATATCCGTTTACTGCCATCTCGGGCCCTGGTGCACCCATGTTCATAACCATCTGGGAATACAACGACTTACAAGCGTATCGTGCATCTCTCTGGTTACATTGACTCCTGTTATGTAGTATCGGAAGCCCCCCCTGTTCTGCTTGAGTGCAAATCACGGGTGCTTATGCGAGCTACCGTTTACTCTGGCACTTAAGTATAAGATGAAAACAGGCCAAATCAAGCCCATCTGGAAACAATACTATAAAGCCCTATATTACAAAGCCTTACAAACAAAGAAATTTCTTGGTTCCCCCCCTTACGTCCGATAACTTTTACGGATTATCCGGACCGCGGGGTGCTTCTCAGGCGGTGATCCGCAGGGCGCCTGGCAGGTTCATGAAGCCCTTGTGGCGGAGGTTATGACGGGGCACCAGGTAGGTCGGCTCCCGCCGGCACATGATCCGGTGCAGTTGGGCGACCACCATCCGGCAGGAATAATGCTCCAGGACGTTTTGCCGGTTGCTTCGGATCAGGCGCCGGGCGGCGCCCGCCTCCCGGTCGCTGCCAAACATCTTGAGCGTCGCCCGCAGGGGGGCGCTGTTTTTCTGCAAGACCATCCGCAGGTACTCCGGCGAATCGAGGTTGTAGATCTCCTCCAGGCGGCGTGATAGCCCGCCGTCCGGGTCGCCTCCGCCCAGGTCGGCGTAATCGCAGCCATTGACCAGCAGGACGGAATACAGGTGATCCAGCGACAGGCCGCTCTTGGTGAAATCCATGGTGACCGAGGGGATGTTGCGTCCGATAACGCCGCGATCCATCAGCCACGGTTCCATAAAGACGAAGCCGAACCCCTCCAGAACGGAGGTCGTAACCGTCATGCGGGCAAGGGAATACATATCCGCCACGCCGTACTTGACCAAACGGCCGGATCCGTCCGGATGCTCCTGGCGCTGCAGGGCCACGACATCGCCGATGTCGATCGTCACCGGCAGCCGGCGGACGCGGACGAAGTCCTTGAGGCACTGGGTATAGCGCCGTTCCTCGGGGCTGGCCCCGCCCAGGGAGACCACCAGGTGAAATCGGCGGTCGAGTTGATGGCGGCTGCGATACTGCGGATCGTCCGCCAGCCGGTTCAGCATGCAGGTCAGGAATATGGCCTCCTCCACGTTCTTGCGGGGGATGGCCCGCACCGGATAGAACAGCAGGGCCGCCTCCGGATCGATGTGGTAGGTATCCTGGAGCACCTGTCGCAGAGCGGAGCAGGGCTGCGGATTCCGGCGGGTTTCCGGATCGATACCGTTGGGCACGTACCAGAGCCGGATCGGTTCCAGGCCGTGGTCGAGCAGTCGATAATAATCATTCGTGTTGATCACGATATATTCGATGTTGGGCGCCGACGGATACAAGATCTGGTGCCAGTCGGGCATGTCGCTGGGCAGATGGGCCTGGAACTTCTTGATGTTGCTGAAATTGGCCGGCCGCTGCTGGGCAAAATCGTGAACCCGCACCAGAAACCGCTTGTCGCTGTGCGTGTGATATTCCCACTGGGTCCAGAGATAAAAGGCATAGGTCACCGCCGGATTGACCCCCACCGAGAGATTCTCCATCAGGACCACGTCGACGTCTTGCAATTTGTCCCGGAGAATCTCGGCGATGTTGGTCCCGTGCCAGACGTAGTCATGCACCTGCTGGCTCTCGATGCTTTTGCCTTCCAGGCCGGGGACGGCATAATCGGGGGACATCTCCTCGATATCCAGATAGGTCAGCCGTTTTTCGTCCCAGGGCAGGAAGCCCTGGATCTGCCCGGCGGCCTTGCCGAACAGGACGATCTCCAGGTCCGGATCGATTTGCAGCAGTTCGTTGACCGTTCGGTGGATCACCGTGTTGACGCCGTCGGCCGAGCCGATGAAGTAATGTCCAATTGCCAATCGCATGGGTGCTACCTCACATCCTTCCCGCTCGATATCCCCCGGTAAGCTGCCGGATCGCCTTGTCGGACTCCGGAGCATGCTTCATGTTTCATCGGTCAGGCATGCAGAACGTTTTAACTAGAAACCGTGTCAAAACCGGCCATATTCCGGTTTGAGTGACGTAATCGGCGCTTCCTGCCCCCGCGGTCGAGCCGGCCCAATGAGCCACAAAAAATGCCTCCGCCAGAATGCCTATCTGACGGGCCGCCGCCGGCAAATCGACCTGAGGCCCATTGATCGGGCCTGATCCGAGAAACACCGCGGCCGGCCGGCAAGACGCCCGGGGCGATTCCGCGATTGCGGTTGACAATAATCCTTTGTTTAATAGTATGTTACATACAGACGGCGCAAGTGTGGATCCCATGACCGGCTCCGGATATCCAACGATCCGGGCCGGCGGCCTCGCTCTCGGCAGACGTCGTTTCAGTGATCCGGCCGATACCCGCCGGGACTGATCCGCTCGAACGGTCCTGGCGATCCGGCCGAATCATCGGAGATGAATACTCTTGAAGAAGACACACTATATCATCACCATCGACGGCCCGGCGGGTTCCGGCAAGAGCACGGTGGCCGCCGGCCTGGCCCGGCGGCTGCGGATCGCCTACCTGGACACCGGCGCGATGTATCGGGCCGCCACCCTGGCGGCGCTGGATGGCGGGATCGACCTGGATGACGGCGAGGCCCTGGAACGCTGCCTGCGGCAGTGTCGCATCCGGCTGGCCGAGCCGGAGGATCCCGACCGCGTCTGGCTGGACGACCGCGACGTGACCGTCGAGATCCGCGGCGAGCGCGTGACGGCGAACGCCTACAAAATCGCCCAGCGGGCGAATCTGCGCCGCCTGCTCGTCCGGCAGCAGCAGCGGCTGGCCGAGCGGCTCGGCTCCTTCGTCACCGAGGGCCGCGATCAGGGGTCAGTGGTCTTTCCCGAGGCGCCGTTCAAGTTCTACCTGGACGCCGATCCGGCCTGCCGCGCCCGCCGCCGCTGGCGGCAGCGGCAGGCCGACGACGAGCCGCTCGAATATGAAGAGGTGCTCCGTGCCCAGAACCGGCGGGACCGCCGTGACCGCACCCGCGCGGCCGGCCCCTTGCAGATGGCGGTCGACGCCGTCCGCATCGACACCACCGACCTGACCGTCGAACAGGTCATCGAGACCCTGTATCGCCACATCAAGGACGACCCCAAAAACAACATCGATTTGGGCGGCGGCGCCCGCGATTCGGCAGCCGGGACAACGTAGATAAGGAGCCCCCATGCGCTGGTGGTACCGATTGTGGCAATTGCTGTCCCAGGTGGTATTTTCCGTCTTTCTGGGCCTGCGGGTATTCGGGCGGGAACACGTACCCCGCCGCGGCGCGGTCCTGCTGCTGAGCAACCACCAGAGCTTCCTGGACCCGGTCCTCTGCGGCGTGGGTCTTCCCCGCGAGATGGATTACATCGCCCGGGACAGTCTGTTTCGCAACCGGCTATTCGCCTGGTACATCCGCTCGCTGAACGCCTTTCCCATCCAGCGGGGCCAGGCGGACCTGACCGCGATCCGCACCATCCTGCGGCGGCTTCAGTTGGACCGGGGGATCGTCCTGTTCCCGGAGGCGACCCGGACCGACGACGGCCGCATCCGCCCCGTCAAGGGCGGTTTCGAGCTGCTGATCCGCAAGGCGAAGGTGCCCACCCTGCCGGTGGTGATCGACGGGGCCTACGAGGCCTGGCCGCGGGACCAGCTTCTGCCCGGCATGGGGCGCGTCACCATCCGCTTCGGCAAGCCCATCCTGCCGGCCGAGGTTCGGGCCCTGGGCCGCGACGGGCTGGTGGACCTGGTCAACCGCCGCCTGCGACAGATGCAGTATGAGGTCCGCCGCAGCGTGGGCCGAACGCCCTTTACCTATCCCGATGCAGACTAGTGGCCGTTTACCGACCGGCCAGACAAGCGACTGGGTGTCCTGGTGTGCCCAGCGGATCCGGTTTTTGATGGGGCACCGCCGATCAGCGCCTGGCCGGGCAGGCGGGCATCGACGGGCCAAACAAACGGAATTTGATCATGGAAGTATTGGTGGCGGACAAATGCGGCTTCTGCTTCGGTGTCGAACTGGCCATCGAGCGGGCCGAAAAAATGCTCCAGGAGGGCAAGACCGTATACTGCCTGGGAGACCTGATCCACAACAAGGTCGTGGTCCAGCGGCTCACCCAGGACGGCCTGCGGGTGGTCAACAGCCTGGAAGAGATCCCCGCGCCCGCCGGCGGATCGAATGCAAGCGAGCCGGTCCCCACGGTCCTGATCCGCTCGCACGGCTGTCGGCCCGAGCTGATCGAGGCGATCGGCCGGCGGGGACTGCACCTGGCCGACGCCACCTGCGTCCTGGTCAAACGGGCCCAGAAGCTGGTGCGCAAACTCCACCAAGAGGGCTACCGCGTCATCGTGATCGGCGATCCCGACCATCCGGAGGTCCAGGGCCTGGTCGGCTACGCCCCCGACGTGCGGGTGGTGGCCCGGCAGAGCGATTTAGAGAACCTGCCCGAGGCGAGCCGCTGGGCCGTCATCTCGCAGACCACCCATTCCAGCGAGGATTTCGCCCGCCTGGTGGGCCTGATCGCCGAGCGGGACTTCCAGGAGCTCAAGGTGGTCAACACGATCTGCCGCGAAACCACCCGCCGCCAGAAATCGGCCGTGGCGCTCTGCCGGCAGGTCCAGGTCATGTTCGTGATCGGCTCCCACCGCAGCGCCAATACCCGCGAGCTCGCCCAGATCTGCCGGCGCCAGGGGGTGCAGACCTACCACCTGCAGAGCTGGCAGGAGTTTCTGCCCCGCTTCGTGGAGGGAAAATCCATCGCCGGGGTCACCGCCGGGGCCTCCACGCCCAGCAGCATCATCCAGGAATTCGTGGACAACCTCCGCCGTATCTAGCGGCACCGCTGGGGGGCATGTAGTTAAACTCCTTATAAAATGGTTGACGCCTCCGGCGATTACGGCTCTAATAGGTGGTTGGCCTTCCAGGGAAGGCCGCTTGTTTGCGGGTCCCGAACCAAAGGGCCGGTTCGGAGCGTGACCGAGGACAGTGCCCAGGACGACGGACCGGACCGACCAGAAACAGCGGCCGGACCGGTCCCAAACAGCGGGTTGTTTTATGGTAGATCGAAGCATTGCACATGAATTCAAGGTTGACGAGCAGGAACTCGACAAGAGCATCCAGGAGGCGCTGGGCGCCACCGATCAGTCCGACATGCTGGACATGATCGACAAGACGGTGCGGAATTTCGAGCCGGGCAGCATTCTGAAGGGTAAAATCGTCAACGCCGTCGGCGACGACGTCATCATCGAGGTCGGGCTCAAGAGCGAGGGCACGATCAGCACCAGCGAATTCGACGATCCCCAGGAGATCCGGATCGGCGACACGGTGGAGGTCCTGCTGGAGGCGGTCGAATCCGACAGCGGTCTGGTGATCCTCTCCAAGCGCAAGGCCGACCGCATCCGCGGCTGGGAACGGATCATCGAGAACTACAAGGAGGGCGACACCATCAAGGGCAAGGCCACCCGCCGGATCAAGGGCGGCCTGCTCGTGGACGTGGGCGTCCCGGTCTTCCTGCCGGCCTCGCAGGTGGACGTCCGCCGGCCGGGGGACATCTCCGAGTTCATCGGCCAGGAGATCGAGGCGAAGATCCTGAAAATCGACGAGGAGCGCCGCAACATCGTGATCTCCCGCCGCAAGCTGATGGAGGAGACGCGGGCAGCCGCCAAGCGGAACCTGATGAGCGAGATCGAGGTCGGCCAGCTGCGCAAGGGCACCGTCAAGAACATCGCCGACTTCGGCGCCTTCGTCGACCTCGGCGGCCTGGACGGCCTGCTGCACATCACCGACATGAGCTGGGGACGGGTCAACCATCCCTCGGAGATCGTCCAGCTCGACCAGGACATCGAGGTGAAGATCCTGTCGATCGATCGGGACAAGGAAAAGATCGCCCTGGGCCTCAAGCAGAAGACCGAGAGCCCCTGGGTCAGCGCCGAGCAGCGCTATCCGCTGGGCAGCATCGTCAAGGGCTCCGTGGTCAACATCACCAATTACGGCGCCTTCGTCAAGCTGGAGGAGGGCATCGAGGGCCTGGTGCACATCAGCGAGATGAGCTGGACCAAGCGGATTTCGCATCCCTCGGAGATCCTCGCGGTCAACCAGGACATCGAGGTGGTCGTCCTGCAGGTCAATCCGGCCAAGCAGGAGATCTCGCTGGGCATCAAGCAGCTCACGGAGAATCCCTGGACCCAGGTCGCGCGGAAATACCCGCCGGGCAGCATCGTGGAGGGCAAGGTCCGCAACCTGGCCAACTACGGCGCCTTCATCGAGATCGAGGAGGGCATCGACGGCCTGCTGCACGTCTCCGACATGAGCTGGACCAAGAAGATCGGCCATCCGGGCGAGATCCTCAAAAAGAGCCAGACCGTCAAATGCGTCGTGCTTTCGGTGGACGATGTCAAACAACGCGTCGCCCTGGGGCTCAAGCAGATGAGCGAGGATCCCTGGTTCCGGGCCATCCCGGACAAGTACCTGCCCGGTCAGATCGTCAAGGGCAAGGTCACCAAGATCACCAATTTCGGCGTATTCGTGGAACTGGAGCCGGAGCTGGAAGGCCTGCTGCACGTCTCGGAACTGTCCGACGAGAAGGTCGAATCCCCCCAGGACGTGGTCAAGGTGGCAGAAGAGCTGGAAGTCAAGATCCTCCGGGTGGACATCGAGGACCGCAAGATCGGCCTGTCGCTCAAACGGGCCCAGTGGGCCGCCGAGGACGAGGACAGCCAGGTGTCCAGGGGTCCCTCCCGCGGGGGCCTGGATTCCGGTTCCCTGGGCAGCCTGGGCGACAGCCTCCTGCAGCATGTCAAGCCGGTTGCGCCAGCGACGGCCGAAATGGACGATGCGCCCGACGAGCCCGAGACGCAGACGCTCGCGGACGAATCCGACGTCAAGGATCCGGCCGGGCCTACCGCGCTGGCCGAGACTGCCGATCCAACAGTGGACTTGGCCGGGGCCGAGGAATCGTCCCTCCCGGAGGATGATTCGAGCGACCAGGATACACCCTCGGGCGATGTCGACGAAGAGGAACCGAAGACCGACGCCCCCTGAACCCCGGCGGAGCCTTGTCACCTTGCCCATAGAGCCGGTTCAGTATGAACCGTCAACTGGCCGCACCATCCATAAGCTGCGCTTGTGGCTGCCACCCTAAATCTCGCCAATTTGGCAGGTTCAGAATGAACCGTCATTTTGCCAACCACGCCCGCGGCGATCCAGGGGTGGCCTCGCCACCTCGCCCACCGAGCAGGTTCAGTATGAACCGTCAGCTTGCCGACCACGCCC
>JAFGFX010000147.1 GCA_016930855.1 Sedimentisphaerales bacterium
CATTAAAACGCTGCTGCGATTCTTTCGCTGGCTGGGCAGTCCACCAGAAGCATATTTCGCCCACAAATTCTTTTGAAGAGGCAAAAATAAGGACGTAGATCACCGCCGTGGAGCAGACCGTATATCTGGAAACGCTGGGCTGCCAGATGAACAAGCTGGACGCGGAGTTGATCCGCCAGCGGCTCGGCCAGGAGGGCTATCGCTTTACGCTGGACGCCGACCAGGCGGGCGTGATCATTTTTGTCACCTGTTCGGTCCGGCAGCGCGCCGAGGACAAGGTGCTCAGCAAGATCGGCCAACTCCGCCGGCGGCACGACCAGCAGAAGGATCTGATCCTGGCGGTGGCCGGCTGCATGGCCGAGCGGCTGGGCCCGGCGCTATTCGATTTGCATCCCCAGGTGGATGTCGTCTGCGCCCCCGGCCGGATCCACCAGCTCGGCGAGCTGATCGCCCGGGCGCGGCACGAGCGGCGCCGGCAGGTGGCCCTGAACGATCCGGCCGAGCAGTCGGCCCTGGAAGACCTCGACGCGTCCCGCCGGCAAACGGACGCGGATCATCCCTTCATGGCCTACCTGCGGGTGATGCGGGGATGCAACAAGTTCTGCAGCTACTGCGTGGTCCCCTACGTCAGGGGCCGGGAGGTCTCCCGGCCGCCCGAATCGATCGTGGCCGAGGCCCAACGCCTGGCGGACCGGGGCGTCAAGGAAATCACCCTGCTGGGCCAGACGGTCAATTCCTACTGCCACCGGAACGGGACGACAACGGTCCGGCTGGCGGACCTGCTGGCTCGGGTGCACGAGATTGCGGGACTGGAGCGGCTGCGGTTCGTGACGAGCTATCCGCGGGACTTCGACGAGCGGCTCTTGGCGGCCATGGCCGACCTGCCGAAGGTCTGCGAATACCTCCACCTGCCGGCCCAGTCCGGCTCCGACCGCATCCTGGCCGCGATGAACCGCCGCTACACGGCCGGGCAGTATCTCGATCTGATCGAACGGGCCCGCCAGCGGGTACCCGGCATCGCCGTCGCCGGGGATTTCATCGTGGGATTCCCCGGTGAGCGGGAGGAGGACTTCGAGGCGACCTGCGAACTGATGCGGCGGGTCCGCTACAAGAACTGCTTCATCTTCAAGTATTCGCCCCGGCCGGGGACGCGGGCCGACGGCGACCTGGCCGACGACGTGCCGACGGAAACCAAGCGGCGGCGGAACCAGATTTTACTGGATTTGCAGGAGGAGATCTCGCTGGCGGACAACCAGGCGTTTGTCGGTCAAACGGTCGAGATCCTGGTGGAGGGCCCCAGCAAGAATCCGCACCTGGACGAAGGCCGAACCGGGCCGGCCGACCCGGCCTACAGTCGATCGCTCGGCCGCAGCGGGCCGGCGGATTCCGGCTCGATCCAGCTGGTCGGCCGCACCCGCGGCGACCACATCGTGGTCTTGCAGGCGAGGCCCGATCGGATCGGCCGGATCGTGCCGGTCCGGGTGGTCCGCGCCTCGGCGTTGACGCTGTTCGCCGAGCCGGTCCGCTGAGCGAATCATGCCAGACAGATTTGGTCGATTTTCATGTCAATTACGTGAATAGAGCCACGCAGACACGGTTGCTTGTGCCGATCGAGATGAACTCCTCTGATGGGTCCTGGGATGTAAAGCCTGTTTGGGCTTTCGTTTGAGTGGCCGTTTAAGTTCCCGGGATCCCCTGTCGGCTTGGACTTTCGGCATAAGCTGCCGGTTTAAGTAGCGGGGATCTGACCCAGGGGGCCCAGGTCAGGTGACGTTTGTATCGTCCTTGGGGCTGGCCGGTCCGGCGGTGGTGCTGCTGCTGTCGGCCAGGTTGGCCCCCGCGATCGGCAGGCGGATCGTAAAGACGGTCCCTTCCCCCGGCGTGCTGGTGACGGAGACCTTGCCGCGGTGTTCGCCGACGATCTTGTGCACGACCGCCAGTCCCAGGCCGGTCCCGCCCTGGCCCTTGCTGGAGATAAAGGCCTGGAAGATGTGCTTCAGTTGCTTGGGCTCGATGCCGGAGCCGTTGTCGTTGACCATGAGCAGGGCCTGCTGATTCTCGCCGTCGAACTCGGTCTTGACCGTGATGATGCCCTTGCCGGGCTTGACCGCGTCCAGGGCGTTCAGGATCAGATTTAAGAGGACCTGCTGCATGCCGCTGGGGTCGAGGGGGATGCTGGGCAGATGCTCGTCCAGATCGGTGATCAGGCCGATCTGTTTTTCGTCGGCCTGACTGGAGATCATCTCGATCGTCTCGCCGATCAGTTGATTCAACTGGATCATCTCCAGGCTGGGCTGGCGCGGCTTGCTGAAGGCCAGCATGTTCAGGACCAGGTTCTGGATGCGCGTCAGGTTGCGCTGGAGGATGGTCCAGCCCTGCCGGGCGGTTTCGATCCGGCGTTTCTTGAAGCCCAGATCGACCACGTCGGCGGCGCTTTGCAGGCTTTGCAGGATGTTCTTGATGCCGTGGGACAGGTAGGCGACCGTCTCGCCGGCGGCCGCCAGGCGCTCGGCCCGGACGCCGGCCTGATAGAGGCGGGCGTGCTCGATGGCCAGGCCGGTATGCAGGCCGATCGCGGTCAGCAGCCGCAACTGATCGCCGGCGTAGGTATGGGTCGCGACGGTGGTGTCCACGTAGATGACGCCGACGGCCTGGTCCCGGGCCATGATCGGCACGCACAGGGCCGAATGAATGCCAAAATTATGAACGCTCTTGCCCTTGGCGAACCGGGGATCGCGCATGGCATTGGAGCACAGGACGCCCTCTTTGTGCTGGCGGACATAGTTCACGATCGTGTGGCTGACGGTGATCTTCTGCTGGTGTTCCCGGGTGCGATAGCGGATGACCTCGGGGGACAGTTCGCCCCCCTCCTCGGGCTGCTTGAGCAGGATAAAGCCCCGGTCGGCGGGCATGTTGTCGAAGATGATATCCATGACCTTTTCCAGCAGCTGCCGCCGGTCGAAGATGGAGCTGATGGCGGCCGAAAGCTCATAAAGAAGCCGCAGATTCTCGACGGCGCTGGAGGCCTCCGGCCCGGCGATGATCACGGAATCCTCCATGGAGGGAACGGTGGCCATGATGGCGGACTCGATGATGTTCCCGTCGGGATCGATCCGCAGGCTGCCGCCCGGCTCGCCGGGAATGCCGCTGGTGGGCTCGCCGCCGAAGACGATCAGCGTGGTTCCGCACTTGATCTGGTCGCCCTGCTTGAGCGCCATGGGGCTGGAGACCTTCACGCCGTTGATATAGGTGCCGTTGGCGGAATTCAGGTCGTCCAGCAGCCAGGAGCCGTTGCGCTTGGTCAACTGGGCGTGGCGGCGGGACAGGGTGTTGTCGGTCAAGGGCAGATCGGGACTGTTTCGACCCAGAAGGGTGGGCGAATGCGTGATTTCGATATTAAGGCCCTTGTCCGGCCCCTGTAATATATGCAGGCTTGGCACGACAGTTACCCCGAACGTATCACCGGGCAAACAGAATCAAGACTTTTAACTTCAAACACAATGAGCGACAGAGACATTCAACCGCCCAGGCGGGGCCATTTGCTTTCATTTTGTTAGACGCCCTTATAACCTCTCGACGCCATTTCACAACCTCGATCAATGAGGACGCCGGCCGCCCTGGAGCCGATACGGCCGGTTATGAAACAGCTTCTGGCAACATGAGGCTCACCCGGCATCTCACGATCCGGGCGGGGCCCTTGGCCTTCAACGTGTTTGACGCCATCAGAGACTCCGACAAAACACAACCCTCCCTGGGCCTGCCCGCTCGATCTCGCCCTGCCGTCTGGTTTTGCTTGAGGTCTGCTTGATGACTTTGACCCGGTATTCTACCTTGTCGCACGGGTCCCGTCAAGAATCATTAGGCCGCTTTATCCTCCAACAAAAATCCCTCGTCCGGGCATGAGAACGCCCTGGCCTGGCCGGCTCGGTCGGTTGTATTGGACGCCCCTGGATTCACTCGAGGGCCCGGATCGAGACAATGCCTTTTTGGGCCCGCCTCCATATATAGGATACCGCCAGACCGCCGGTCGTTACGGGCTTTTTCGTCGGGGGCGGAAAAATTTGTAAGTCTATGTTACCAATAAAATTACATGGATCTTTACCGCCGTTGAAAAAGCGGATTAGCCGCGATGTCCGATAACGGCAGGGCCGGCCAAGACCCTGACGGCGGGATCAGCACACAAAGGGATTTTCCCTCTTCTCCTGTCCGATGGTTGTCTGCGGGCCGTGTCCCGGGTATACGATGGTCTCGTCCGGCAGCACCAAGAGCCGCTGGCGAATGCTCTCCAAGAGCGTATCCAGACTGCCGCCGAGGAAGTCGTGGCGTCCGATCGAGCCGGCGAACAGGCAGTCGCCGCAAAAGAGCCGCTTTTCGGCGGCCGCATAAAAACTGATCCCTCCCGGAGTATGCCCGGGCGTGGGCAGCACCGAAAACTCGAGGGACTCCATGTGTAGTACGTCGCCAGGATGCAAAAGTTCATCGGCCTGCAGCTGCAGAGGCCAACCGGTCATCAAGGAGAGATTCCGCTGGGGATCGCCCAGCATCCCGGCGTCGTCGCCGCCGATGCACACCGGCAGGCCGTCGTAGGCCCGGCGCAGCGTCTCGACGCCGGCGATATGATCGCAATGGCCGTGGGTCAGCAGGATTTTTTGAGGCTCCATCCGGCCGGCCCGCAGCCAGTCCAGCAGCACCTCGGCCGAGAAGCCGGGATCGATGATCCAGCACCGCCGGTCGGCCGGATCGGGCCGCACGACGTAACAGTTCGTCTCGAAATCCCCCAATACGATCCGCTCGATCTCGATCATGACGGGTCTTCCTCTTACGGTTCGACGTTTTCACATCCCAGCCGGTCTGCCGCGCCGGAATCCCGGGCAGGGATGTAATCGTGTCAGACGTCCTTACGACCGCGGCCGGCCGACGGGCAGCTGAAGTTCCTGGAGGACGAGTTTCATGTCGTCCCAGACCCGGCGGCGGGCGTCCGGCGTGTAGTTGCGCAGGAGATAGGCCGGATGGTAGGTGGCCACCAGCTTGATGGATTTACCCAGCGGGGTGGGATAGTATTCGTGCACGCGGGCCCGCAGCCGGCCGATGGCCTCGGTGCTTTCCAGCAGGGTGCGGGCGGCGTAGGCGCCGAGGGCGACGATGACCTCCGGCTCGATGATCTCCAACTGCCGGCAGAGATAGTCGATGCAGGCGTCGATCTCCGAGACCTGGGGATCGCGGTTGCCCGGCGGGCGGCACTTGAGGATGTTGCCAATGAAGACGTCCTCCCGCCGCAGGCCCATCGCCTGGATGATCTTGGTGAGCAGTTGTCCGGCCCGGCCGACGAAGGCGAGCCCCTGGGCATCTTCATCGGCGCCCGGGGCCTCGCCGACGAAGACCAGCCGGGCATCGGGATTGCCCTGGCCGGCAACGGCGTGGGTGCGCGTCGAATGGAGTTCGCAGCGGGCACAGCCGCGGACCTTGTCGGCCAGCTCGTCCAGGCGCTTCTGCTTGGCGGCCGCCGCGCGGCGGTTGGGTCGGGTGGTCATGACAGGGACCTTTCGTCGGGGCGCGCCCGGGGAACCGGCCGCCTGCGGCTGCCAGCGGCCGATCGGCAGCCAACGGCCGCCCAGGAACAGTTCGACGGCCAACTGCTCCCGCAGGGTATGCAGGATTCGCTGGCGTGGTGACAGCATCTCAGTCATCTCCTTTCGCCTGGCTTTCCCTCCGCCACGTACCCCGCCGGACCACAGCGAATCGGAGCCGACCGGACAACGGGCCGGTCGCATCACGACGGATCCAATCCGCCCGGATCAATCCCAGCCGGCGTCCTCCGGGAAGAGGTTGTGGTATTTGATTCCCTGGCGGGGCCGGGCCATCATCGGCTCGACCGTATCGCGCCAGGCCTGGTAATGGGCGGTCTGCTTGTGACGGGCGGGATCGTCGCCGGTGCGATAGACCTCGACCAGGACGAAACGGGTTGGATCGTCCTGCTGCTGGATGACGTCGAAGCGGGCGATGCCGGGCTCCTGGACGCTGCAGCGGGCATTGATCAGCGTGGCCTCCCGGAAGGGTTCGACCTGGTCCGGCTTGACCTGCACCAACACGTGAACGATGAACATAGCCAACTCCTTGTCCGGTCCGGCGGCGGCCGGAGGACGAAAAAACAGCATAAATCCCGCTTGACGGGGCCGGCTGAAACTATACAACAAAACATCTGTAATACGAAGCCAAAAATGCACGCTCCAGCCGCGGCCGCCATGAACAACGGACCCGAAAAGCCAAACCATCCCGCCGAGCATCCGGCCGACGACGGGGCAGCGCCCCCGCCGCTCGGCCAACGGCTGCACGCCGGCGGCCGGTCGGGCAGCTGGCTGAGCCCCCAGGAGAAACTGACCGACCAGGAGATCCAGACGGGATTGAGCTGGATCCTGCGGGACGGGATCGCCTCCCAGGCGATGGTCACGCTGACCAGCGGGGCGTTCTTGATCGCCTTCGCCCTGCAACTGGGGGCCTCGAATCTCGTGATCGGGCTGCTGGCGGCCATCGGACCGCTGGCGCAGCTGATGCAACTGCCCGCGATCTACGTCATCGAGCTCCTGCGCAACCGGCGCCGAATCGTGGTGGTCAGCGCCTGCGTCAGCCGCCTGTGCTGGCTGTTCATCGGCCTGATTCCCTTTCTCTTTCCGGTCCGGCCGGCCCTGGGCCTGCTGCTGGGCGCCCTGGTGGTCAACGCCGCCGCCGGCGCGGTCTCCGGCTGCGGCTGGAATTCCTGGATGCACGACATGGTCCCGCAGAAGATCCTGGGCCGGTTCTTCTCGCGGCGGATGCAGATCGCCGTGGCGATCGGAACCGTCCTGAGCCTGGCCGCCGCCGGCTACCTCGATTGGTGGCAGACCCGCCTGCCGGGCCATGCCCTGCAGGGATATTCGCTCCTGTTCGTCTTCGGCTTCGTCGCCGGTCTGATCGGGATCTGGTTCATCTGCCGGATCCCGGAGCCGCGCATGGTGGCCCACCTGCGGGCGCCGGCCCTGGGGGAGCTGATCCTGCGGCCCTTCCACGACGAGAACTTCCGCAAGGTGATGGTGTTCATGGCCTCCTGGAGCTTCGCGGTGAACCTGGCGTCGCCGTTTTTCCTGGTGTACATGCTCAAGCGGCTGGGGATGAGCATGACCTTCGTCATCGGCATCACCGTGCTGAGCCAGGCGGTCCACGTCGTCTTCCTGAAGATCTGGGGCAGGTTCACCGACCGGTTCAGCAACAAGTCCGTCCTGGCGCTCTGCTGCCCGCTGTTTCTGCTATCCATCCTCGCCTTCACCTTCACCACGCTGCCGGAGAAATACTTCCTGACGGTCCCCCTGCTGGTGGGGATCTACATCGTCATGGGCTTCTCGAACGCGGGGGTCATGCTGGCCACGGGCAATATCGGCCTGAAACTGGCCCCGCCGGGCCAGGCCACTGCCTACCTGGCCACCTACACAATGGTGACCTCGCTGGCGTCGGGGATTGCTCCCATCCTGGGAGGGATATTCGCCGACTTTTTCACCTTGCGGCAGATCACCTGGACGATACAATACAGCAGCCCCTCGGGCGTGATAAGCCTGCCGGCGCTGAATCTGACGCAGTGGGACTTCTTCTTCGCAATCGCCTTCCTGATCGGATTCTACGCCCTGCACCGCCTGGCGATGGTCCGGGAGGTCGGCGAGGTCGAGGAGAAAGTCATCCTCCAGGAGCTGGCCACCGAGATCAAGCTGCAGATCCGCACGATCTCCACGATCGTCGGCCTGCGGCAGATGATCGTTTTCCCGGTGGTGTTCCTGCATCGGCTCGTCCGGAAAAAAGGAAACAAACCCCATGGCAAGAAACCACCGGCGCAAGGCTAAACAGGTGGGCCTGCCCCCCGGGACGCTGGTCCACGTCGGCGAGAAAAAGGCCGAACAGGTCCGGATCACCGTGATCGATTACGACGCCGCGGCCATCCAAAGGAAGACCGTCTCCCAGACCAAGCAATGCCTGCCCTTCAAGGAGACGGCCACGGTGACCTGGATCAACATCGACGGCCTGCACGACGTCAAGGTCGTCGAGGACATCGGTAGGCTCTTCGACCTGCATCCGCTGATCCTGGAGGACATCCTGCACACCAACCAGCGCCCCAAAATCGAGAACCACGAGCGGCATCTGTTCGTCGTCATGCGGATGATCCGCTTCGACGACGAAACCGGCCGGATCCTCTCCGAGCAGTTCAGCATGGTGCTGGGGGAACACTACCTGATCACCTTCCAGGAGTGCGTCGGCGACGTGTTCGAACCGATCCGCCAGCGGCTGGGCGATCCCCAAAGCCGCCTGCGGAAAAACGGGCCCGACTACCTGCTCTACCGGCTTATGGACAGCCTGGTGGACCACTACTTCGTCGTGCTGGAAAAGGTCGGCGACCGGATCGAGGCCCTCCAGGAGGAAGTCGCCCGGGACCCGGCCGAGGGGACCCTCCAGAACATCCACCGCATGCGGCGGGAGATGATCAGCTTCCGCCGGGCCGTCTGGCCGGTGCGCGACCTGATCAGCAGCCTCCAGAGGCAGGAAACGCCCCTGCTCTCGGAAGCCTACCAGGTATTCTTTAACGACCTCTACGACCATATCGTCCGCGTCGTCGATACGACCGAAAGCTACCGCGAGATGATCTCCGGCATGCTCGACCTCTACATGTCCAGCATCAGCAACAAGATGAACGCCGTCATGAAGGTCCTGACCATCATCGCCACGATCTTCATCCCCCTGACCTTCATCGCCGGCGTCTACGGCATGAACTTCGACACCATGCCCGAACTGCACTGGCGCTGGGGCTACGCAACGATCTGGGGGATCATGGGCGCCGTGTTCATCGCCATGCTGTTCTACTTCAAACGCAAAAAATGGCTCTAGGGGCCACTTTAGGGACTTGGCTCTCACCCGCTTGTACGGCCCTATCACCCGCCTCCCGTGCCGCCTCGGAACGTTAGCGGATTGGCTCTTGACCGCGTGTACGGCCCCATCACACTACCGACAAGGGATCGGCCGTCAAGGGGCGGCCGCCGCGCGGTTACGGCGTCAGATACGACATGAGACTGTCGAAAAGATTCCGGTGATTGCCGGGGCCGTCGCCGAAATCGAAGGGGGGGCCGTTCCAGAGCGCTTCCTGAAACAGGCGGGGATCGGTGTTGAACACCACGTGGCCGTCGCCGAACATGGCGTTGAATCCGCTGGCCGAGTCGCTCGATCCCCCCCGGCGGTGGGCGACCAGCTCCCAATCGTAGATCATGTCGAACACGACCGGCTTGTTCTGCAGCTCGTCGAGGGACTTCCTGCCGTGCAGCCAGTAATTGTAACTGAGCCGCACCAGATATTCGCTGGCCCAGGAGGTCGGGATCTGGCCCCAGACGCCGTCGGCACTGTAGTAATCCCACGAGTAGCGCCGCCCCTCCTTGTCCTTGTGATGGCCCAGGCTCGGACAATACAGCATCTTCGGCTGGTCGATCACCCGGCTGGTGACGATCTTGGCCAGCTGCACCGGCACCAGAATCCCGTTGGACCGATACTCGTCATCGTAGGCGATATAGGACTGAAAGGGCATGTAGTCAGTGCCGGGCAGGCTGAGGGTGAAATCCTCCTTGGCCACCCGCTTGTACTGCTCGGGCAGGCGCATCCGGTTGGCCGAATCGTAGATCCGCAGCGCCACGCCGATGTCGCGCAGTTGGGCGGCACAGAGGGCCCGCTTGGCCTGCTCCTTGGCCGCCTGCAGCGCCGGGACCAGCAGCACGACCAGAATGGCGATCACCGCGATGACCACCAGTAACTCGATCAGCGTAAATCCCTTTTTCCTGGTCATGTGGGGGCTCCTGCGATACGCCGGTTCTCAGTTGTTGTGGGAAATGCCCCGGTGCCGTCGGGCCGCGCTTCGGAGCCGGATGGCGTGCTCGCACCCCACCACCCGAACACAGATCCCATCCGCTTGCCGGCCTCCATCGCATTATATTCTCCCCGATTATGGCCGCCGAATCAAGCCTGTTTTGCCGGGCGTCACCTGCCGGATGGCGGCAGGGGAGATTTCTTTGCGGATCGCCCAGGATTCATCCGATCAAATAGATATGACCAAGGTCCTTGTAAGTCTTTATGCGACAGAATAATATAACTATGCCGCCGCTGTTGCCCCTCGCCGGGCGTTGCGAGGATGAACTGGATTACTACCGGCCAAAACAGTGCCTTTCGTGCTCCAAACGCTCGGGGGAAACGGCCGGGCCCGCGACCGGCGTCACGGGGACTTACCGTCATTCCATTGGAATCCCCAATTCGGCCAGTGTCTTTTGCAACCAGGCCAGGGAGGCCTCGATCATCGGTCCGCCCTGGCCCTCGCATTCCATGCTCAATACGCCCTGGTACCGGTGATCGCGCAGCAGCGCGAGGCACTTCTTGATGTTGTCGGCGTTGACCCCGCCGCCCAGGGGGCAGTGGCTGACGGCAATGCCCGTCTGCCCGCCCCGCACCGAGGCCGCCAGCGACTCGGAGACATCCTTGAGATGCACGTGACTGACCTTGTCGATGCACGCGGCCAGGAACGCCGCCGGATCCTGGCCGGCAATATAGGTGTTGCCGGTATCCATGTTCATCCGCAGGTAGGGGGAATCGCAAAACGCCAGCATCGCCTTGATCTTCTCGGGCCGGGTGGTGAAATAGCCGTGCGGCTCGATGTTGACGATCCGCTGGTGGGCCTCGGCCACCTCGATAATCTGCTCGTAGCTGCGCTTCATCAGGTCCATGGCCTCGTCGTCGTCGAGGCCTTCGGGCCTTTCCATCCCGTCGGTCGTGTCCACGCAGGGACAGTCGATCAGATGCGCCCACTGAATCGCCTTGATCACATAGGGCACGCCCCGCAGGGGTCCGTCCCGGCCGGAGAGGGGATAGGCCGCGTCCACCTGCGAGAATCGCACGCCGTAACGATCCATCTTCCGCCTGAGCAGGATCGGATCCTCGTACAGCGCCACGTGCGGCTGATAGCCCAGGCCGTGAATCCAGCTGACCCCGTCGATCAGACCGCATTCGATGTAATGCACGCCGTTTTTCCGGGCCCATTGCAGGCATTTTTCAAAACTGAAATACGCCGAATTGAACGCATCCGTGTGAAAACCGATCTTCATGCGCATCATCTCCTTTACTGCCCGCGCGGCTCCGGTATCCGCGAAAGCACCCCCTCCTTGGGCACCGCGACCTTCGCCGTCCAGAGTATGGCGTTGAGAACCATCCGGCGAAAGGGCTCGATCTTCCAGTTGGCGTGGTAATGCCCGCCGGTGAAGCCGAATCCCCGCCCGCCGTCCTGCCGCTCGATCGCCCAGGCCAGGATCTCCGGGCCGCCCGCCGCCTCCGGCAGGAGGCCCGTCAGGATCGGCACGAGGCGTTTGTCCTGCTCGCCGAACCGAATACGGTAGTAAAACTCGTCCCGGGCGGTGAATGGGCGCCAGCCCCGACAGATCGGATGGGCCGCCGTCGCGGGGGCAACCTCCAGCGTCTGGATGGGATTTTGCGAATAGCCCAACTGCCAGTAGCCGCCAACCCATACGAGGAAATCCGCCTCCCCCCCTTCCGGCGGCGCCAGGGCGTAATGGATCAGCGCCAAACCCACGCCCTTGGCGGCCAGTTGCCGGATCTTCCGGCGCCGATCGGATTGCCGCCAGGGATGCGACGTCAGGCCGTCCGACAGCAGCACGATGGCGGCGGCATCGTCCAGAACGGCGGGATCCTTCGGCCAGCCGTTCTGGATCACCTCGATCCGGATTTTTTTGATATTCCCGGCGGTCTGGAGGCATTCCGCCAGAAGTATGGCATCCTCCGGCCAGGTGTGTTCGCCCCGGCCGTGACTGGCGGGACCGGCCATCAGAATGACCTTTTTCGGCGGCGCGTCGCCGGCAGGCTCGTTGGGATCGGCCGTCGGCTCGAAGTCAACCGGAATCCCGGCGCACCAGGCGCAGCCGCGTCGAAAGAGCATTTGCACCGCCGGAACGCTCAGGGCCGCCACGTCATGGCCCAGCGGGGAATGGAACACCCGGCCCTCGCCGTACTTCAGGACAAAGGCCATGGGGTAATCCCGGCCGTCCACCTTCGAGCGGGCCGTGGCCAGCAGCTCGATGGGCCGATCGCCCGCCAGACAGGTATAGAGTTCGTCGATCGTCTCGAAGGATTCCAGCCCCCGCACGATCGGATGGCCGCCATCGAGCACATCGACGCGGTAGGGACCGTGCGGATCGTGGGGCCGCAGCTGCGGATCCCACACCCTGCCGGCGAGTTCGACAAACTCGGGCCAATCCTGAAAGGCCCCGCAGGCAAAGTGCACCAGCACGAGCCCCCGGCCCTCCCGGACAAACCGCTGGAGGTTCGCGCAGGCCTGTGGGCCGGGAGCGGGAACCTCCCAATTCATAAAGTGCAGGACGATCACGTCGTAATCGAATACCTGCGGCGCGGCCAGGAACGATGGTTGATCTATTAGCGTCACCGCCAACCGCGGATCCTGACCAATCGCCCGGGCCAGGACCGGCGCTGTTTCGGTCCACTTGTGACCGGGATAATCCACGCCCGTAACCAGCAGGATCTTTTTGATAGCCCTGCTGGTCTGGCTCGCGTCCGGCTTTACCTGGGAGAAGGCCGGATGGTGCAGTCCCAAAACGGCCAGGAGGACCAGCAGGGATCGACCGATACCGCTTCGATGGAGAACCAGCGATCTTGCCGCCTTTAAGCCTCTATTTGACAATGCGGGTCCAAATAGGTGCAACACCTGCCGCGATCCGGTGGTTGACTTGGCGGCCAAATCCAGAGAAAAATCGTTCGGGCGGCCGGGTAAATTTGGGGCGCGGGGGGGGAAATTTAGCCGGCCGGGGCCCCGGGCGATTTTTCTCGTCGCCCGCATTATTGTTATTGTAAGACATTCCGTTGCTGTGGGTTGCACTTGGCTGTTGAATCCGCACCACATACTATTCTCCTGATTCGGCGTTAGCTGCGCCAGGGGCGGCGGCGCCCCTCGAGCTTATCCAAGACCTCGTTGGCGATGCGGGCGTCCTCGGCGATCTCGAAATCGAACATGCCGGCGATGATGTGGTCGGCGCCGCTCTGGAAGGCATACTGGAATCCGTCCCGCGGCGGTATGGCGCCGGCGGCCATCACCTTGAACGCTATCCACGGCCGGGCCACATCCTTCATGAAGGCCATCACCTCCTCCGGATTTCGGCACCAATAGCCCGGCACCTCGCTGGTGACCTGGCGAATCTGGTCCGGGCGGGGCGCCGACGGATAGCGGTGATGGTGAAGGGTCTTGATATAGAAATCCGGCTCGACCTTGTTTTTTTCGCAGGCCTCCACCACCCGCAGGTCGTGGGCGCCAACGCCGGTAGGGACCTCGAAGTCGCGCACCAGGTCCACCGCCCGCCGCATCAGGTCGATCTGGCCGCGGGCGACGAGTTGATCGGACCGGACGCCCCAGAGATAGATCGCATCGACTCCCTGCTGGACGATCTGTTGCACCTGGCCGCGGTAGGCGTCCAGCGAGTCGTCCAGCTCGGCCGTGGGGCAGATAATCCACTGCATCTTGCCGCCGTGCCGGTAGCGGTACCGCGTCAGAAACTCCATCACCCCGGCCGCCGTGTGAATCACCAGCGTATTGACGCCGTAGGACTCGGCCAGGGCCATCGTCTCCAGGATCTTCGCCACCGTGTTGTAATGCGCCGCCAGGGTATAGACGTAGCGCAGGTCCCGGCTGTGGGTAAAATGGGTCAGCAGATTGCCGCCCAGCAGAATCCGGCTGATTTGCAGCTTGCCGATGGTCCCTGCCGGCAGCGTTCCCTGGGCGTTCGGCCGGATGGTCAAATCCGAAGATCCCGGCCCTGGCGGATCGGCCGTGTCGTTTGCGGCCAGAGAGGCGCCGGCCGATCCGGACAAGGCGCCGCCGGCGGCGCTGAGCAGGGAGGTGTGCAAAAAATCCCGGCGATCGATGCGGCGGTTTCCGGCCATAGTGCCAACTCCTTTGCCTGTCAAGAAATCCTTGGGAACCTCTAAAAATTCATTTTGGCTGCGAACGGCTGCGATGGTGCGCCGGCTGCGTTGTCGGCCATAAAATTCGTCCTCGACGTAGCCAAGGCTACGCCTGCGGCGATTTTAGGCCTCCGCCTTGCCAGCGAACATCTCGCTCGTTCTCGCTCTAAAAGCAATTTTTAGAGGCCCCCTTGTTAATCCCAGGCGAAAAACATATAGTACCGGCAAAGGGAATTCTCGTCTATCCTTTTCGAGCGAACCGGGGCAGGCCCCCCGCTGCCAGGCACAGGCCGGCAAACGAACCCGCCCCTAGAGCGTATCGGGAGATCATGCCATGAAGGTAATCGACGCCATTCGCCATCGCCGCAGCGTGCGGCAGTACGACGGCCGTCCCCTGGAACCGGAGGTCTATGAGCGGCTCAAGGCGGCCCTGCGCTATGCGCCGTCGGCGTGCAACCTGCAGCCCTGGCGCTTCATCCTGGTGGAGGATCCCGCCCGGCGGCAGCTCGTCGCCCAGGCCTGCCGGGGCCAGATATGGATGGCCCAGGCGCCGCTGATCGTGGTGGCCTGCGGCTTTCCCGACCAGGCGTACCAGAAGATGGGCGGCTACGCCAGCAGTATCGATATCGACCTGGCCATCGCCTTGGATCACCTCTCGCTGGCGGCCGTGGCCGAGGGACTGGGCACCTGCTGGATCGGGGCCTTCGACGAACGGCAGGTCAAGATCCTGCTGGCCATCCCCGAGTCCATCCGCGTCGTCGCCCTCATGCCAGTCGGCTACCCGGCCGCGGCCGAACTGAACCGGCCGCTGGACGAGGGCAAACGCAAATCCCCGGACGAGATCTTTACCATCGATACTTTTTAGGGGGTCTAACAAAACCGGTCCCATAGGCCAAACGAGGGTGAGTTTTACCCAGCGGCCGGTAGTTATGTTAGAGTGTATTAATCCGTTCCGGTTTTCAGGCCGGCCAAGAAGGCGCGGATTTGGCGTTCGGTCTCGGCGGGCCGGTCCAGACGAACCAGGTGGCCGGCGCCGTCGATGTGAACGATCGTGCCGTGGGGCAGCAGTGCCGCTGTCTGGCGGTACCGTTTTCGGCGTTCCGGATCGGCGTCGGCCTTGAGGATCAGGGTCGGCGCGACGATCCGCGGATAGATCCGAACCGGATCGCCCAGGCCCTCGCCGAGAAGGACGTCGACCACCTGCGGACTGACCAGCAGCTTGGCCTCGGCCCAGTGGTCATATTCGTAGTCCGACAAGCCGGGATGCCGCTTGGCGCGGGCCAGCTTCATGAGGGCCTGCTTGCCCAGCGCCTTGTCGGCCTCGATGAACCGCTTCCAGGTCGGGATATCCACATCCTTGAGTTGTTCGAGCTGATCGGCCAGGACCGGGTCTTCCAGGATCACGGCCCGCGGCATCTCGGGATAGGTCGCGGCGGCCAGGGCGGCCGTTGCGCTGCCCAGGGAGTGGCCCACCAGGATGGGCTTGTCGATGTCCAGCGCCTGGATCAGGCCGACCATGTCCTCCACCTGGCTGGCCAGATCATAGGGGCCGTCGGGCTTTTCGGAGAAGCCGTGCCCGCGGGCGTCATACATGATGACGTCATACTCGGCCTCGAATCGCGCGGCCAGGCTGGACCAGCTCAGGCCGTAATCCGTGATCCCGTGCGCCATGATCATGACGGGCTTGGAGGCCCCGCCGGTCCGCCAGTAGTGGAGGCGAATCCCGTTGCTGGTCAGGCTGGCGGACTCCCACCGGGCATACGGCACGGGACGAACCGCCTGTTTATCGGCCTGGCAGCCGGCCAGAACCGAAACCACTACCAGAGACAGAAGAAGGCATTTCCGCTGAGGTCTCCCGTATGGTTTCATCGACGACACTCCTTTGGGCTGTTGCCGTGGGGCTCGAATGACCTCTTCCCATGGACTATATTTGGCAGTCCATCCGGCCGGCAAACGGCTTGGAAGCCTATTCACTTCTAACGTAATGAGCGACCGAGTCATTCAGTCGCCCAGGCGGGACCAATTGACTTCATTTTGTCAGACGCCCCATGTCAGGTCCGTTTGGAAATGTCGTGAATATCGCCTTCTCTCGCCCAAAGGCGTGAGGTTGATCTGGTTCAAAGCATCAAAACACCATGAACACGGGTGAATACCTGGATTTTCCAAGCCACCCGCACATGGCCTTAGATGCGTCACGTCTCTCATAGAGCCGCGCGCAGAAGGCACTTCCACAGGCAGATGAGCGAAAAAACCGGACACTCTCCGCCTCCAGCGCCGCAGAGGACCTTCAGAATCCGCAGCGGTTCCTGTCAGGATTGCTTGGCGTCAAGCCTTCTTGCCCGTCGTAATCGATGGCAAAAACCAAGGCCAATCCCCGTCAAGAGCAACGTACACGGTTCGGGGATGGGTACGCATTTCTCTCCAGACCAGACCTTCTGGATCTTAGGTCCCGTACCGCTGCCCTTGGTCTGCACGGTAAAACGCACCTTCCACGGTTGAGGTTGAACCCATCCATCCGTCATTAAGACGAACGATCCATCTTGCTGTTCCTCGTACGTATAGCTAAATTTGATACTCTCGATCGCGCCGCCGCCGATACTCCAATCATCGGTCGTACCGTCTCCACTCCATACCGCCTCCACGACGACATCCTCGATATCCTCGAGGGGCTTGTCACCCGGAGTCACCTTGAACCGATACGCTATGTTCTTCTTTTGATTCATAACCCGGTAGTTTCCCATAACGATCTGGAATGATCCGGGGCTGTTGGATTGGTACCCTTCGCCCGGCACCCAGACCATGTCGGTTACCGAAATGGTGAAATTCTCCAACTGGAGATTGTCGCCGACGACGTACTCGTCCCATTCGAGC
>JAFGFX010000148.1 GCA_016930855.1 Sedimentisphaerales bacterium
ACCCGATGGATCGGCAGGTCGAATCGGCCGCTTGCTTAAATGGAGTTGGAAATGCGGCCCGGCACAAGGCAATTGGATGGATCGGTCAGGCAGGATGGTCGTCAGGCGGTAGGCAGGTTGTTCAGATGATCGAGCGGTGATTTCAGGCAGGCCTTGCCCACCAGGCGGCTCTGGCCGGTCAGGCCCGCCGTCGTGACCAGCTTGGCGCCCTTGGCCTCCATCTGCCGCAGGGCCATCTGCAGGGTCTTGGGCGTGTCGCCGTCGATGGCGTCGGCGACCACGAGCACGTGCTTGCGGCGGTAGAGAAGACCCAGCACCGTGGCCTTGACGGCCTTTTCCGCCCCGACGCCGAAGACGATGAATTCGTCGCGTTTCAAATCCGTCAGCAGGCGGTCGGTGCGGGGGTGGGTGAAGGGGTCCTCGGTGCGTTTCTCCAGGATCACCTGCTGGTAGTCCGAAAGCAGGTCGCTGGGCAGGTCCATGCGGTTTTCCGGACCGATAAGGATATGGCGGGGCATCAGCGTATAGGGGATTTTCATCTGGCCCGGCGTGCCCTCGATGCATTCCTGTCGGGTTCCGGCCGGTGTGACGCTGTTATGCACGCTCAGGCGGCTCAGGGCCGTCGAGATCAGGGGAATCCGGCGGACCCGGGCCCAGGCGACCAGGCGGCGGATCCGGGTCAGCAGATCCGTCCGGTCCCGATCCGTGTGGTTGAGCCGGTCATATTGGGTATCGATATCGATGCATACCCGGCGAACTCTGCGTGGCAGTAAACGGGCCATTTTTCCACCCCTTTGCCCCGAGGCATAATACAGACCGTAGCCTATTGGACAAATCGACCGGGCCGCCAGGCCTCTTTAGCCGTACTGGGCTCCTTTCTGGCCGTGAAATTCCCCGTATTTCCGGTTGTCGTATGCCTCTCTATCCATATCATAGCAGTAGAAAATCAGCCGCGACAAGGCGGGAGTGTGAATTTTGACCGTGGGCAATGAGGACATCGCCGTCGATATTTGTAAGTACGCCTGGCCATTGAACTTGCAGGACATGTTCGGCCGCGCTGCCCCCGTCGAGATCGAGATCGGCTCCGGCAAGGGTACCTTTCTTCTCCACCAGGCGCGGCGGCGCCCGGGCGATAATTTCCTGGGGATCGAATGGGCGGGCCGGTACTATCGGTACAGCGTTGATCGGATGCGCCGCTGGCGGGTGGCCAACGTCCGAATATTGCGGACCGATGCCCGGGATTTCCTGGCCCGCAGCCTGGCGGACGGCTGTGTATCGGCCTTTCACGTCTATTTTCCCGATCCCTGGCCCAAGAAGCGCCACCAGAAACGCCGTTTCTTCCAGCCGACCTGGATCGAGCATCTGGCCCGCTGCCTGAAGGCCGGCGGAACCCTGCGGACGGCCACCGATCATGCCGGCTATTTCCAAGTGATCCGCGAGCTGCTGCTGGATCGGCCGCAGACCGCCCGATATTTTGATCCTACCGCCTTTTTCCCCGCCGAATCGGCCGGGCCGGGCGAATGGGTCGGTTCCAATTTCGAGCGGAAATACCAAAAGGAAGGCCGCCCGATCCACACGCTGGCGGTCCGCCGCAACGACTGCCCGGCGGCCGTATGTGCCCTGGCCGCATCCTGCCGGCTGGAGGAATAATCCTTGCGGCCGGGGGGTAACTGTCCGCACCGGGCTTTGGGATGGCGTGGGGGATGATCTTTGCGACCAGTGGATACTCCCGTTCTGGGAATTCTGTCGGGAGACGGCCAAGGCCGCCTGTTTTACAGGGACGGATAGCCCAGGAGTGGTCAGCCCGAGGAAACATGATATAACCATTTGTAAATAAGTTATTTATGAAAGAGAAGGCCGGAAGGATCAACACGCGATTTGCGGTGCAAATGCCTGGAATTCGATTCGCCGGCAAAATCGAAAAAATCTGTAAATTCTTTCTTGACAGGGCCGGATAACGTATTATGATTACTATTGCCAGATGGGTGAGAAATCACGTATCTGGCTGGTTTTTTCCCGGCGTTGCCGGGGCGATCGTTAACCTGTTGTCGTTTAGGCACTTAGGCGATTGAGCAGCAAGTGCCCCTAGATCTCAGGCGATCGTTGAGTGCTCTTTGGCAAGTGAACAGTTGTGACGCCACGAGAATGTGGGCTGGGCCGGTGACTGTGTAGATCCGGCCGGGCCGATCAATGTCTGCCCGCGACGGCAGACTGGTGTGTTCCCGCCTCGCGCGGGAAATCAACATTCTCGTGCACAGACGTGAGTGTTGAGCTCTATGTTGTATGCCATCACAAACCGGAAGTTTGTCCTGTTTTATTACCACTTGCCGCCTGGGAGATAGCCTTCCAGGCAGGCCCTAGACGGGACGGATTTTTCGGGTTTGTGGCAACAAGGTTAAACTGAAGAGTTTGATCCTGGCTCAGAACGAACGCTGGCGGCGTGGCTAAGACATGCAAGTCGTACGGACGCTTTGATGGAGTAATCTAGAGAAGCGTTAGTGGCGAAAGGGTGAGTAATGCATAGGTAACGTACCCTGGACACCGGGATAGCGGAGGTCTTCGGACCCTTGGCGAAAGTGCCGGTAATACCGGATGACATCCAGAGATCGCATGGTTTCTGGATCAAAGGCTTCGGCTGGTCTGGGAGCGGCCTATGTCGTATCAGCTTGTTGGTGAGGTAACGGCTCACCAAGGCATCGACGCGTAGCGGGACTGAGAGGTTGACCCGCCACATCGGGACTGAGACACTGCCCGG
>JAFGFX010000149.1 GCA_016930855.1 Sedimentisphaerales bacterium
TTGAGCCGACCGGGATCCGCGCCCTGCAACGGCAACAGCCGGAACTGACCGGCAGCACGGTGCGGATCGGCATGGTGGAATTATGCCAACAGGCCGCCGACCAGACAGAGATGGCGTTCCTGCCCAATTTCCGCCATCAGGCCCTGGCCGGCGTTCGCCTGCGCGACCTGCACTATTTTTACAATCCCCAGCGTTCGATTGGGTATTCCGCCCACGCCAGTATCATTGCCGGCCTGCTCGTCGGCGAGGATCCCAACGGCTTTTACGATCCGGTCGGTCCGTTCGCCTACGCGGGGATCGCGCCGCGGGCCACGCTGGACGTTTACGAGACCAACTGGTTCATCTACAAACGGGTGATCCCGCCGGCGCCGACGCCGCTGGACAACGACGTGATCACCATCAGCTGGGGCACCGACGCGACGGATACCATCACCCAGTGGTGGCAGCGGGGCATCGACGCCCTGGTGATCCGCAACCGGACCGTGGTGGTCGCCGGCTGCGGCAACGGTCAGGGCACCTTCAGCGCCATCAGCAAACCCTCCTGGGGCGCCAATGTCATCAGCGTCGGCGCGGCCCGGAGCTTGGGGGGCCTTCCCGATTCCCTCTTTCGCGTGGGCGCGCCCAACCCGGACACCAGCAGCTGCGGCCCGACCGACGACGGCCGGGCCAAGCCGGACCTCATCGCCGGCGGCTTGGCGCTGGGCCCGGCCGCCTACGGGCCGGACGGCTACGCCGGCGGCGAAACGGGGATCGGATACAGCAGCTTCGCCGCCCCGCAGGTCGCCGGCGTCGCGGCGCTGCTGATCGACGCCGGCCGCCGGCTCGAGCTGACCGAGGCCGAGGACCCCCGGCTCATCAAGGCGCTGCTCTTAAATGGGGCGGTCAAGCTGGCCGGCTGGCACAAGGGCAGCTGCGATCCCCAGGACGATCATGAGGTGCCGCTGGACTACCGCCAGGGCGCTGGACTGGTCCATGCCCCAAATTCCTTCCGGCAGTTGGAGGCCGGACGGTATTTCCCCCACCTGCGCGACCTGCTGCAACTGAGAGAAGAGGTCCTATCGAGGCTGGATCCCAACAGTCCGGCGGTGGCCCTGCTGGCGGAATGGAACGATCAACTCCAGCGCAATTGCGGTTGGGACCTGGCCGCCGTCGCCTCCGATCCAAAGAACCACTCGTCCCAACGGATCTACCACCTGCCGTCGCCGCTGACGCCCGGCCGGACGCTCAAGGCCACCTGCTGCTGGTATCAACCCTATGAGCTCCAGGGCACCTTCCTGCCGCGGCCGCCGGCCCATCTGGCCCTGGAGCTATGGTCCCTCGATTCCGAGGGGGCCCTGCGGGAACGTCTGGATTACTCCGAGAGCATGCTGGACAACCTCCAGCACCTGGCCTACGCCGCTGACGCCGCGACGCCGGCGGCCCTGTGCATCCGATCCATTGACCCGCCGGGCCGAACCGATCCGTTTATCACGTATGCGCTGGCCTACAGCGACGGCGACGAGGAGTTCGCCGGCGATCAGAACGTCGCCGATCTGAACGCCGACGGGATCGTGGACGTGGAGGATCTGACCGGCTTCATTCAGGTCTGGCGTCTGATGAAGAACAACGGCGACCTGGCCGACCGGGCCCTGCTGCGGCCCTATCTGCCGGAGGACCTCACGCTCGACGGCCGCGTGGACGGCGCGGACTTCGATCGCTTCAGCGAGCAGTGGCAGCAGCGATCCGACTGGTACGTTCCGATCCAGATCCCCTAAGCCCACTCCCCGCCGGCCCATCTGACCGCATTCAAGGAAGCGGGCGGGAAACAGCTTTCAATCACTTTCTCCGGACGATGCTTGACTGCCCAGTGCGGCGGCCATTCGGCCCTTGCATACCCGAATGAAAAACACCCGCACGACGCAGCGCCGCGCGGGTGTTCCGCATGCGGTTTCTTTGGGGGGGCGGGATCCTACCAGGTCCCGGCCGGATAGACCCTGTCGATCGGGTAATGACTCAGGAAGAAATCATAATCGGGATTGCCGGGCTGATAGGCGCTGTGGTTGAGACGATCCTCGAAATACTCCACCGACCGCGGATCCTGCCATTTATACCTCTGGGCATGGCCGTCCACGTATCCCAGCGTGCAGCCATCGACGTGGAAGACGCCGACCGGGTCCCACCAGGTGTAGCGATTGATTTCCGGGCAGAAGGACCAGCCGTCATAATTGAAGTTCGCCCCGCGCAGGTCGTAGGCGTCCTCCACGATGACATACTTGTTTTCCGGATACTTGATCTCGCTGGTCTTCTTGTACACGTCGCTGGGACGGACCGATTTGCCCCCGTCGTACATGTTGTCGATGGGGGCGGTGGTGCTGCCGAACATGCAGTCGGGGATGTTGTAGCTGCGGAAGGGGTGGAAGGCGAGGCCGTCGCCCTCGACGGTTCCTTCATAGAGGCGCCGATCGCCGGGGCAGTGGAAGATCTTCACGTTGTTGGCGTATTCGTAAATCGCCCCGGTGCGCAGGCCCCGGTAGCGATCTTCCAGTTCCGCCGCCGTTCCCTTGGCGCCCATATAGGCGCCGCCGGCATCGATGGGGGGATTCACCCACAGCGGGGCATACGACAGGTTGTTCGCCCGGCGGTTTCGGTACTCGTTGTAGGTGATCACCGTGACATACCCGATCGGCATGTACCCTTTGTTCTGATCACAGTACATGAGGTAGGCCTTGGACATGGCCATCTGGTTGCTCAGGCACACCGCCCCGGTCGCCTGCTGCTTGGCCGACTGCAGGGCCGGCGCCAGGATCGTGATCAAGATGGCAATGATCGCGACCACGATCAATAACTCGATCAGGGTAAATGCTTTACGCATGATATGCTCCTTTTACGGTTGCAAAACGGGCATGGTTATTTACAATGTCCTCTTGGTAATTTGTACCGCCAAGTTACCCAAAAATCAAGATTTTCATACGAGTCCGACGGATTTTATCGGATAGAAACCGCCTCGGCCAGCGGCCCAAAATGGTCCGCGACGGGAATGGGCCTGACAGGCCGGGAATATATCTATTTTATAATAAACAACTTATAGTCGTGGCCTTACCTCTCGGCCGCCGGAAGGAAACCTGAATGGTGCTGCCAGCGAAATCCTTGCGGCAGAGGGGCCGCACGTTATAAAGCCATATAGCCAAATATAGCCAAGACGGTCTTAATCCGGCACGGCGGCGGCATGGGAAACCTGTGCAGACCACGAGGGTATTGGGATTTCCGTAGACTGGATGATAGCGGCGGCGAGAAGGAGGATCGGGGATTACCTGATCGCCGTTTGGTTGGAAGATCCAGGTCGTCAGAATGAAAAATCCGCGGAGGCTGGAGGATGCCGGCCGCGAGCAAGAGTACATAGGAATCGAGCAGCGCCATGAAGCTACGCATACAGCCATCCCGCTTGCGGGGATCGATCGCGATTCCCGGCTCCAAGTCGCACACGATTCGCGCCGTCGCGCTGGCCAGTCTGGCGGCCGGTCAAAGCGAGATCCTCGATCCGCTGGACTCGGCCGACACCCGGGCGGCCGTCGAGTGTTACCGCCGGCTGGGGGCCCGGATCGAGACGGACAATCCCGGCAGATGGCTGATCCAGGGGATGGAGGGGCGCCCGGCCTGTCCGGACACCGTCATCGACGTGGCCAATTCCGGCACGACGCTGCGCTTCGCCATCGGCAGCGCCGCCCTGTTGGCCGAGGGCGCGGCCGTATTCACCGGGGACGCCCAGATCCGCAGCCGGCCGGCCGGGCCCCTGCTGGACAGCCTCAATGAGCTGGGGGCCCGCTGTTTCAGCACCCGCGGCAACGGCAAGTCGCCGATCGTGGTCCAGGGCAGGCTCACCGGCGGGCGGACCTCCATCGCGGCGGTCACCAGCCAGTATCTCAGCTGCCTGCTGATCCATGCGCCGCTGGCCGAACACGAGACCATCATCGAGGTGACCCAGTTAAACGAGAAACCCTACGTGGAGATGACCCTGAGATACCTCGACGAGCAGGGCATCCAGTACGAACGGGAGGGATATGACCGCTTCCGCTTTGCCGGCGGCCAGGGCTACCGGGCGTTTAGCAAACGGATCCCGGCCGATTTCTCCTCGGCCACCTTTTTCTTCTGTGCCGGCGCGATCTTGGAGGCGGATATCGTCCTGGAGGGCCTGGATTTTTCCGACGCCCAGGGCGACAAGGCCGTCGTCGAGATCCTCCGGCAGATGGGCGCCGACATTCGGATCGACGGCCGGCAGGTCCGGGTCAAACCGGGCGAGCTGCGGGGCATGGATATCGACATGAACGCGATCCCCGACGCCCTGCCGGCCCTGGCGGTGGTGGCCTGTTTCGCCCGCGGCCGGACCCGCCTGCACAACGTGCCCCAGGCCCGCCTGAAGGAGACCGACCGGATCGCCGTGATGGCGGCGGAACTGGCTAAGCTCGGCGCCCGCGTCAGCGAGCAACCGGACGGCCTGACCATCGAGCCGGCGTCTCTGCACGCCGGCGACCTGCAAGGCCACGGCGACCATCGGATCGTCATGGCGTTGGCCCTGGCCGGCATGGCGGTTCCGGGGACCACCACCATCGACACCGCCGAGGCCGTTTCGGTCACCTTCCCGGAATATCCCCGCCTCATGCAGCAACTCGGCGCCGAGATGGAACTCACGGCGGACGAGTAAAACGACCGTGCCGCGGATCCTATTTCGTTTCGGCATGCGTCCCAATGCAGTAGAGGTGCTCGGCGCCCCGGATATATATCTTGCCCCCGCTGATGGCCGGGGAGGCGAAGGTCTGTTCGCCCAGGGCGTTTTGGGCGACCTGCTCAAAGGTCTCCGCCGGCTTGATCACCGTCATGACGCCGTCGTCGGAGAGGAAATACACCCGGCCGGCCGCCGAGACCAGCGAGGCGCTGTGGCCGCCCGGGAGTCGTTGTTTCCAGACGAGCTGGCCCGTCCGGGCCCGCAGGCAGCTGGCCACGCCGCGATCGCTGACCACCAGGAAATAGGGCCCGAAGGCCAGGGGGCTGGGCACGTAGGCGCAATCCCGGTCGTTTTGGTTCTCCCAGACGACGTGCGTCTTGGTCACGTTGCCGCTGCCGTCCGGGCGAATGCCCTGGAGGAACCGCTGGGGGTAGCCGCAGGTCAGAAACAGCAGTTCTCCGTTATACACCAGCGAGGCCACGTACTGATCGGTGGGCCCGTCGCTGATCCAAAGCTGTTGGCCGGTATCGGGATCGTAGCTGGCCACGCACTTGCTGCCGGAGAGGATCAACTGGTTGCGGTCCCCGCTGGTGCAGATGATCGGGGCGCAGTAGCTGCGGGTGTCGTTCGGCCGCCGCTGGTTCCAGATCGTCCGGCCGGTGGCGCGGTCAAGGGCCACGAGATAGCCGGGTCCGTCGTGATCGCCGTTCAGGATCAGCTTGTCGTTCCAGAGCACCGGGCTGGAGCAGTAGCCATGGATGCTGGCGAACGGTCCGGGCCGGGCCTCCCAGAGCATCTTCCCGTCCAGGTCGTAGGCCGCCACGAACATCTTGTCGCCATCCAGGAAGCTGACATACACCCGCTGGCCGTCCGTGCAGGGCGTCGAGGAGGCAAGGCTGTTGAGGTTGTGTATCCGTTCCGGCGGGGCGGCCAGCACCGTTTGCCGCCAGAGGATATTGCCGCTGGTCCGGTCCAGGGCCAGGAGGATCCGCTGGCGGGTTTCCCGGATCGCCGTGACCAGAAAGATGCGATCGGCCCAGACGATCGGCGAGGCGTGTCCCTTGCCGGGCAGTGCCGTCTTCCAAAGGATGTTTTCCGAGCCGCTCCAGCGGACCGGCACGTCGGTCTCCCGGCTGGTCCCGTCCCGCCGGGGCCCCCGCCACTGGGGCCAGTCCTCCGCCCGCGCGGCCGGCAACCCACCGATCATCAGGACCACATAGAGCAGGTGGATAACGATCCGCTTGACCATGTCTGGATATGCTCCGGGAAGGATGGGATTAAAGGTAGAGAAGCTCAATTACAACGCCACATCGGCCAGGCGGCTTGCCGGACGTCCTCCTCCAAGGATGAATAAAGCACCATCGTTCAAAAAACAACGCCGCGTTGTGCAGGAAGCGTGCCGGGTGTACGTCTCGATGTCGAATCAAAGCTATCGTAGCTCATTAACAACGCCCCAGCAAGAGGGCGGCCTCCCGGGCGCATCCCTCCGATAAGAAACCAAAGCCACAAGGCTCAAGTTAAAAAACTATGGAGGGCGGATTGTTCGTCGGGATAGACCTCCAGGATGGTATTGAGTTTGGTCAACTCGAGCATCTGGTTGAGGCTGGGATGGATCCGGCAGATCTTCAGGACGCCGTTGTTCTCGAGGACCTTCTTCTTGAGCATCACCAGCATCCCCAGCACGCTGGTGCTGAAGTACTTGACCTGTCCGAACTGCAGGATCAGCTTGACCGGCGCCCGCCGTTCCACGACGGCGAAGACCGACTTGGCCAGCTCGTTCAAGGCCGTTTCCTCCATCTCCAGGATGTTTTCCTCCAGGATATCGATGATCGTGACATCGTCGTGGGTTCGAACCAAAATCGACTCGGCCTTCATGATCGTGCTCCCCTTGCGCCTGAGATCCGGTTAGGCGGCGGAACCCGCCGGCAGCGAGCCGGCCCAGGGGTATTCTAGGGGAATTTCGGGATTTGACAACCGTAAACTACAAGGGTCCGCGGCCGGATTGCCGCCCGGGCCGCGCCGGCCGCCGGGACAGCGGCCAGACGGCCGGTCGAGCCAACCGGCTTTCGGGGCTCGTCCGAGCGGCTTCCAGGGCCGCTCGTGCGATCAATACACCTCGGGCACGAACGTCTGGTCGGTGATGGGCGGCCGGACGTAGCCTTTCTCCTGCTGGCGGGGCGGCAGCTCGACGGGGGCGGGCGTGAGGTCCTCGTATTGGAACTGGCCCAGCAGATGATGGATGCAGTTGAGGCGGGCCCGTTTTTTGTCGTCCGCCTCCACCACGAACCAGGGCGCCTGCTTGATATCCGTATGGGAGAACATCTCGTCCTTGCAGCGGGAATATTCCACCCAGCGGCGGCGGGATTCCATGTCCATGGGGCTCAGTTTCCAGCGTTTGACCGGATCGTGGTTGCGCTGATGAAACCGCCGCTCCTGCTCCTCGTCGCTGACGCTGAACCAGTACTTAATTAAGAGGATCCCCGAGCGGATCAGCATCCGCTCGAATTCGGGACAGGAGCGCAGGAATTCCTGATACTCCTGTTCCGTGCAGAATCCCATCACCCGTTCCACGCCGGCGCGGTTGTACCAGCTGCGATCGAACAGGACCATCTCGCCCGCCGCCGGCAGGTGGGCGACGTAGCGTTGAAAATACCACTGGGTCTTTTCCCGCTCGGTGGGTGTAGCCAGGGCCACCACCCGGCAGATGCGGGGATTCAGCTGCTGCGTGATCCGCTTGATGACGCCCCCCTTGCCGGCGGCGTCCCGGCCCTCGAAGATGACCACCACCCGCAGCGACCGATGCTTGATCCATTCCTGGAGCTTGACCAGTTCGATCTGCAGGCGGACCAGCTCGCTCTCGTAGAACTTCTTTTTCAGTTTGCGGCGGCCGTCGTCCGGACCGCCGGCATCCTTTTTGGATTTCTTCTTGTCCCGGGGCTTGTCCTGGGCCTTCGCGTCGGCACGGTCGGAATCCTTGGTCTCAGACATTGTGCTGGTCATGGGCGAAGCTCCTTCCACGGATTATCGGACCGGCGAATCTTGCGGTTTTTTCCTTTCGGCTTGATAAAAATCGGTCGTTTAGCCGCCTGACTTGGCGAAAATCCGTTCCCGATCCGCCGGTCGGCGGACCGGGCCGGGCGAATTCGTCGCCCGTGCCCCTGGCGGCGCCAGTTCACGCCGAAGGCCGTCGGCGCCGCTCGGCGGGGCGGGTTGGCCGCCGGGCTCACTAATCCAGATCCTTGCCGGTCTGGATCCCGCGCCGGGCATGTCCGGCCCGCGGGCGGCTTTAGTAGTACCGGCGGGGCAGTTTGGGCTTCTTCTTTTTCGGTCCGAACTTGTCGGAGACCTTGCTGGTCACGGCCACCTTCTGCTCAGCGGCGCGGGCCTCTTCCAGCTTGAGATGTTTGCGTATGAAATGCTGCTCGATCAGGCCGCCGAAGGTGCTGGCCATGATATACAGGTTCAGGCCGGACGGCGCGGTGAAGAAAAAGACCAGCATCATGATCGGCATCAGGTAGAGCATCATCTTCTGCTGCTGGGCGGCCTGGGGATTGGCCGTGGCCATGGTGGCGGAGGTCGATTTCTTGGTCTGCAGGTACATGGCGATGGTCAGCAGGATGGGCAGCAGATTGAAGGCGTCCAGTCCGCCGATCAAGGGGATGGGGACGGGCTTTTTCAGGCCGAACCAGGCGAAGGGGATCAACCGGTCCGGCGCCGACAGATCCGTGAGCCACTGCCAATGCCAGCTCTCGGGAAACCAGCTCGCCGGGAAGAGCCCGTGGTGGCGAACAGCGACGTTCGAATCCACCGCCGTGAACAGGGCGATCCAGATCGGCATCTGCAGCAGCATGGGCAGGCATCCCAGCAGCATGCCGCCGGTCATACCCTGCTCCTTCATCAGTTCAAACTGGCGCCGCTGGAACTCCTGGCGGTCGGCGCCGTACTTCTCCCGCAGCTCCTGCATCTTGGGCCCGATCTTGGACATTTTCTGCATGTTGACCTGGCTTTTTTTGGTTATCGGATGCAGGCAGAGCCTCACCAGCAGGACCAGGATGATGATGGCAATCCCGTAGTTGCCGATCAGCCGGTACATCCCCTGCAAGAGCCAAAGCAATATGTCGGTCAGCCAGTCGAAGGCGCAAAACGAGCAGGAGCCGCTGTAGATCAGCTTGTTGTAGTACAATTGGTCATAGGGCGCCTGGGCGAAGACGTCCTTGCTGATGGGACCGAGATAGACCCGCAGCGAATAAGTGCTCTGCTCGCCGGCGGCCAGCGGCTTGGGCGGGATCAACCGCAGGCGGACGGCCGGCGCCATCTCGTCGAGGCTGTCTGGATCGAGATTGGCCAGGGCCACCGCCTCGATCGCCTCGGTGTCCAGATAATGGACCGCCGGGTCCGATTCCTGGGGCAGGGGCCGCAGGATGGAGGCGAAGAATTTGTTCGAAACCCCAATCCACTTGAGGTCTCCGCCGCCCGGCTTTTCCAGGATCTTGTGGCGGTTTTTCTCCTTGTCGAGCGAGACCTTTTCCGTTTCCAGCTTGAAGGCGTCGTCGCCGGAGCCGTAGGCGGCGATCACCTGCCGGCGGTCGCTGCGCGGGTCCTCCCGCAACAGCCCCACGGGCCCCCAGAATCCCAGCGACTGGATCTCCAGCGGTTCGGTCGTCTGGTTGATCAGGCTGACCTCCACCACCAGTTCATAGCTGTTGCGGTCCCAGCGGTAGGATTTGATCACCTCCAGAACCGGTTCCGCCTGGGTGCCGGCCGGCTGCTCGATGGCGGCCAAAAACCGGACGGCCTGGCCGTCGGGGGTATCGAGCGGTTCCGCCAGCCGCCGCCAGCAGCCGCTCGCCAGGGACATCTCTTGATGACGGCCCTTGATCTTTATCTTCTCGAATCCAAACGAGCGAATCGTGGCGTGCCGTTCGCTCTGATAGGCGGACAGCAGCGGATAGCCGGTGTGCTTGTCGGTGACCTCTTTTTTGTATTCGTTGAGCAGGACCTGATCCACCGCCGCCGTGGCGGCGTCCAGGGCGATCAGGGCCTTGTAACCCTGTTCGGTGGGTTGTCTCTGGCCCAATTCGACCGGCTCCGCGGGCGTCTGGGGCCGGACGCGCCACTGATCGGGATCGGCCGGCGGTGAGACGATCGCCTCCGCACCGGCGGGGCCAGTCCGATCCGCGCCGGCGGGGCCGGCCGCAGTGGTGTCTTGGGTCGATGGGGAATCCTGGGGCCGATCCGCGGGAGCGGTCGCCGGACCGCGGGTCTTGACCATGTACCACTGCCAGCCCATCATGACCAGCATGCACAAAAGCAATGCCATCAGAAATCGCTTGATATCGAAATTCATAACCTTCCTTCCGCCGGTGCCCTTGGGCAGCGCTGCGGCGCGGGACCGATCCGCCGCCCGTCGGACGGCAAACGGCCGCGTATCAAATTATGGATCATACGCCACTGGTGGATGACACGCAACCACGCAGCCGAGGTGCATTTGGCGTTGGGGGCGGCAAGCATCCCATGTTCAACATTGCCTGGGGCGACAACGGGACGAACTCCACCGGCCCGGCAGCCTCACATCCGCATTTTTTGGGGGGTGAATTATCCGCGAAGTCACCGTCGCCCGGAAACGATCCCCTTAACGGCCTTCCTTGAGCCGCTCGCCCTCGAAATCATCCAATTCCGGGTTGGCAAAGATCTTGCTGGCCGTGGCTTCGATATCGTACTGGACGCGGAGGAACTCGACCTTGTCGTCGGTCACGATGGCGAAACTGGCCCGGACGTCCTGGTCGCGGGGCTGGCCGACGCTGCCGATATTGATGATCGCCCGCTCGGAATCCACGATCGGATAGACGTAGTCCAGCTCCTCGACGCCGTAGAAATCCGGGTCCTCCAGGAACACCCCCGGCACATGGGTATGCCCCACGAAGCATAAATGCCTGACGCGCTCGAAATTGGCGGCGATCTTGGCCGTATTGGTGTAGATGTCGTCGGGGAAGATATATTCGTTCACCGGCCGGCGCGGCGAGCCGTGCACCAGCAGGATGTCGTTCATCTCCAGGCGGCTGAGCAGTTGGCCCAGGAAGGTCCAGCGCTGGTTGCGCTTGAGCCGGTTCGATTCGTCCTCCAGGCACTGGCGGGTCCAGTAGCTGGCCCGTTCGGCGCCGGTATTGAAGTTGGTGGGCTCGTAAAATACGGCGTGATCGTGATTTCCCATAATGCTGATGATGCCGCGCTCGATGATGAGGTCCAGGCACTCCTTCGGCTGGGGGCCGTAGCCGACGATATCGCCCAGGCAGAAGATGTCCTGCACCTGCCGCCGGTCGATCTCGGCGATCACCGCCTGGAGCGCCTCCCAGTTGGAGTGTATATCGGAGATCAAAGCAAACGCCATCTTGCCGAAACCCTGTCCTTTCCGTCCGTCGGCTGGACCGCCAAACCAGCTAGACCGGCCGGGTCGCACCGCTGCCAACGAGCTGGCCTCCCGCTGACATCGCCGATCCCTACCCGACATAGTCGCGACTGCCGCCGGGATATTTCCACCCGCCGGCCGGATGCCCTCGATACCAAAAGATGCGCCATGCTACTTATGCCGGCCGCGCAAGTCAAATCTTTTACCCGCCGGCCGGCGGAAACCCAACCGGCAGGACATGCAGATCCTAAGAGGCGATCCCCCCGGTCGCTTGAAACATATTATCTTGCCGAATAAGCACTTACGATGGGACAGGACGATTGGCCCGCCGGATCGGCTGCGCGCTGGGTCACCGGATACCGCCACTGCCGCAGCGGAAACGCCCCCCTGTTGATTTTGGGATGCCCAAAATCTGTCTCTATCCGACCATAAACATCAGACAGAAATCCACCCGGCCAGACTCAACTCCAGGAGCTGGCCGTATTACGATCTTGCCCAGACCGGCGGGTCGATTTGCCCGCGATGCATATAACACCGGCATTTACAATAAGATATGGCCCCTGCCGCCTTCGAGGCCCTTCAGGATCGATTGGTATCCACGGCAGTGTTCCGGCCGGGACGTTACCACAACAATCGCACCTGCCAGGCTCGATAGGTCTCGCCTGCCCAGGCAGAGCGCCGTTACGCCGCCGCGGCGCCCGCCGACAAGGGATCAGCGATCCGCGACGGTCTTGACCCGCCGGGAGTCATAGGGCCAAAACAGGACATTGCCCTTTTTATGGCGGAATTGCTCGGTCTCCTCCAGCTTGGAGGAAAACAAGCCCCACAGGAAGGCGTCGTTTTTCTTCTCGTAGATCAGGAAGTTGTCCTTGTCGTAGCGTTCTTCCTTTTCCCAGGTCATCATCCAGGCGACGGCATCGCCTTTTTCCTGTTTCCAGTGGGTGCCGTCCTCCTGGACGCCCTCGATCTTTTCCACGTCGAAGATCGGCCAGAGCGTGGAGGTCTTATGGTAGGTAATGCCTTCACCGAGCGGCTGTTCGCAGCCGACCAGAAGAAACAGTCCCAACAGGCCAACCAATCCCGCGTAGCGACAGCGACGCAGAGATTGGACCGGGCGGATAAGGATTTTCATTTCCATAGGTTGTCCTTTCCTAATGGGTAAAGTTTGCACACCCAGGCTGATAACGTTTCGCTTTGGTCTGCATTTGTCAAGGATCAAATCGGGTCTGGCTCCGCCGGCCTAATCCGATCCAATCCCAAAAACCACGACGGCCCCTTGCTGGTCTCGCACCTAAAACCATGCTTGGCAACTTGTTCCATCGAAGCGGCTCCCGATCGGTCGGATCGTCCCCTCGAATCCCCATCACCGTCGTCGGGATGGCTCGCGCAAAATCGAAAAAAGCCCGGCAAATCGTTCTAAGAGTCTGTCCAGTCCCAAGTAACGCCGACGCCCTGTCGGGCAACGGCCCGAATTCGGCGATATCCAGGCGTTTTGGCAGAACACGTCTCTGCTAAGACCCGCAAAATGGCGGTACGTTGGGAAAAAATTCACCGGGACGGCCGTCAGCACGGCGGCCGGGATGGCGGCCGGGATTGTAGCCGGGATGGCGGCCGGGACCGACGCCGGCGTACCGGCGGGTTCGGCACTCGATTTCGATTTTTTCGCCCGCCGGCGAAAAACCGATGGTTTCACATTGACAACGAATCCCCCCCCTGCTAGATTCCCGATGCGCCCGGACGGAGACGAAACGGATTGTCCCGTAACGGCGCCGGCTCGTCTTGCCGGACACCAGACGTGGCAAATTGGTACGGTGGATGCCCTTTTTCCGAGTGATTCCCAGCTCGGTTTTCTTATTTATGGCTTCGTCGGCCTGTGCGGCGTTCGACGGATCGCGTGGCGGAAACGGATTTCCCTTCGATCCCCGGCCGGATTCGATGGGGCGCGTTGGATAAACGGATTCCCAGCCAATCCGGAACCGGGCACGATTAGGCGGATCGCATCGGGTAAACGGATTGCCGACCGACACCAAAGCGGATTCGATTCGACGGATCGCGCAGAGCAAACCGTTTTCCCGGCGAGCGCGGACCGGCCCCGGCGGTTTTGGTAACCAGCGGCCGGGAAACCTGTTTTCGATACGACCGAGCCGGCGGAATCCTTCCCGACCGGTATCCGACCGAGAGTAAGGAATCGTTCGCCAAGGAGATGCCAAACGTGGGCGATGTGCTGAGCGAGATTTGGGACAAAACACTGCGGTACTTTCAAAAGCGCAAAAGCGACTTGTGGCGCAGCTGGTTTGAACAGCTCGAACCCATCAGCCTGGAAAACGGCCTGCTGCGGATCGGCGTGCCGGAGCAGACCTGGATGCGTTACCTCCAGCAGATGTGCAACGAGGGGCTCAAGGAGGCCGCCCAGCAGATCACCGGGCACCTGCTGTCCCTGGAATACTACCATACCGACCACAACCAACTGTCCGACCAGCGATATGCCAACGAACCGGCCGAGACGATCGAGGACGGGGAACTGTTCTGCTTCAGCCCGGACTACACCTTCGATCATTTCGTCGTCGGGCCCAGCAACCGCCTGGCGCACGCGGCCTGCACGGCGGTCAGCGAGTCGCCGGGCCAGGCGTACAATCCGCTGTTCATCCACGGATCGGTGGGGCTGGGCAAGACCCACCTCCTGCAGGCCGCCTGCCAGGTCCTGCTCAAGCACCGCCCGCCGCTGCGGGTCAGCTACCTGTCCTGCGAAACCTTCATCAACCACTTCATCCGCGCCGTCGAGCAGGGCAAACTGCACGAGTTCCGCTACAAGTACCGCCACGCCGACATGCTGGTGATCGACGACGTGCAGTTCCTCTCGGACCAGGAGCAGACGCAGGAGGAATTCTTCCACACCTTCAACACGCTCTACCAGACCCGCAAGCAGATCGTCCTCTCGGCCGATTGCAGCCCGGCGGAGATCCCCAAGCTGGAACAACGGCTGGTCAGCCGCTTCAACCAGGGCCTCGTCGCCCGGATCGACCGGCCGGACTTCGAGACGCGGATGGCGATCATCCACAAGAAGGCGCAGCTGCGGGGCATCGACCCGCCGGAAGAGGTGGTCACGCTCATCGCCCGCAAGATCGAATCGAACACCCGGGAACTGGAAGGGGCGCTAACGAAGGTCCACGGCCTGGCCATGCTGGAAAACGGCCTGATCACGCTGGAGCTGGCCCGCGAGGCCCTGGGCGAGGAACCGATATCGGCCCACCATCAGGTCACCATCTCGAAGATTATCGAGGCGGTCACCAAGCATTTCGACGTGCGGCTCTCGGACCTCCAGGGCAAGCGGCGCTCGCGCTCGATCGCCTTTCCGCGGCAGGTGTGCATGTACCTGGCGCGGGACCTGACCAACCACAGCCTGGAGGAAATCGGCGGCCACTTCGGCGGCCGCGACCACACGACCGTCCTGCACGCCTATCGCACGATCGACAAGCTCTGCGACCACGACGTCCACGTCCGCTCGACCGTGGCCAACCTCGTTTCGAGCCTCACCCAGGCATAACGGCCACCCGGGCCACTCTGACCGCCCTGTTCGTTTTGAGTGCCCTTGTCCGCCTTTGTCGATCTAATCGCACTGGCAAGTCTGGCAGCCCTGGCTGCTTTGGCCCCCCCGGCCGGGCCAGCCGGTCAGACCGCCGATGATTCTAGAATGGCATCAAGTGAGATTCTCTGCCCCCGGCCCCCGGCGGCGGGCGTCCCCGACCGAGAAGGATTTTGGGCCCCTGGCCGGGATTCCTGAGTGATTTCGGGGGCCATTCGCCAGGAATTGCAGGCCGCAGGAGGGATTGAGAGTGGATTTAGACCGTGATTTGGCCGGGTTTCTGTAATAAAAATCCGGGCCGGATCGACTATGATAGTGTCGAGCGACAAGTGTCTTTTCGAGGGCTCAGCATGACGGATTGGCAATCGATTGTCCAGGAGCATCGCCATCTGGTCTGGCAGACGGCCTACCGAATCGTCGGCCATGAGGCCGATGCGGCGGATTGCTTCCAGGAGGCGTTTTTATCGGCCCTGGAGGTGGCCCGGCGGGAACCGGTGCGTAATTGGGCCGCCTTGCTGCGACGCTTGGCGACCATGCGAGCCCTCGACCGCTTACGTCAACGGCGGCGGCAGGCGGCCCATTTTGAAACGCTGCCCGACGGCATGACGCCGCCGGGAACGGATCCGGAACCGATCCAGTACGCCCTGGCCGAGGAACTTTCCGACCGGCTGCGCACGGCCCTGGCCCAACTGCCCAGCCAGCAGGCCGAGGTGTTCTGCCTGCGGTTCCTGGAAGAGATGAGCTATCGCCAGATCGCCCAGCACCTGTCGCTGCAGACCTCCGTCATCGGCGTGCTGCTGCACCGGGCCCGCAGCCGCCTGCGGGAGCTGCTGGATCCGGCGACGGCCGCCAAGGAAAACTGAACCGGCAAAAGACGCAACAACAATGTCCGATGCCGAAACATATACCAGACGAGGCAACCGGGCGTATCGAGGACAAATAAGCGATCGAGGCCGTAAAATGACAGGCCGGCAAAAGAGGTTACGGCCTTGCGGGCGCCAGGCGGTACCAGCCGAATTGAGCCCGACCGACAAGATATATACGGGAATGACTTGCGGGCGCCAGGCGATGTCGGCCAAAAAGTTACATAGCCGGATGAGGCGGCCCGACAGATTGAAGCCGCCGAGCCGATTACGACGCCGGCCGAATGAAACCTGACCGGCAAGACATATATGGGAATGATTTGCAGGCGACAAGCGGCGCCGGCCGAAAACGTAATAGAACCTGAAGAGGCGGTCCGACAGATCAAGGCCGCCGAGTCGATGACGTCGGCCGAAACGAAATATAAGTATACGAGGTGTCTTCATGAGCAACGAACGGCTTGAGCCACCGACGGACCTTATCGAGCAAGCCGCACAGGCCCTGCGGGCGACCCCCATCCCGCCGGGGCCGCCCGCCGAGGCGATTCGCGCCGTCCTGGCCGCGCCCGCGGATCATATTACCGTCAAACAATCCGCTACCCTACGGGAAAGGATACATATCATGAAACCCCTGTGGAAACTGGCCGCCGCGATCCTCATCGCGGCGGGATTGGTGGGATTCGGCTACCTGCTGCTGCCGGGCGGAGGTGCCGGCACGCAGTCCCTGGCCTTCGCCAAGGTGGTCGAACCGCTTTTGCAGGCCCAGACGGGCACCTATCGCATGCACATCCGCATGAACGGCATACCGGAGCAGACCCTGACAGGGATGTTCAAGGAACCCGGCCGGATTCGACACGAGATCACCGTCGTCGGGACGATCTCGATGACCCAGATCATCGACGTCCAGCAGGGCAAGATGGTGCAACTGATGCCGCAGCAGAACCTGGCGATGGTGATGGAGATGCGGAACCTGCCGGAAAAGGAAAAAAACATCAACGATCTGAATTTGTACAACCTCCGCGCCTTCATCCAAAAGGCCAAGGACGATCCCCAGCAATTGGTGGAAGAACTGGGCGAGCAGACCCTCGAGTCCACGCCGGTGATCGGCTATCGGATCAAGCAGAGGGAACTGTTCGAGATGACGGTGACGATCTGGGCCGATGCCCTTACCCATCTGCCCGTCCAGATGCAGATCACCATGGGCGAATTCGCGGCCGGGATGGGGCCGATGGAATTGGTGATCGACGATTTCCAGTTCAACATGCCCCTGGCCGACTCGCTGTTTTCCCTGGAGGTGCCCGACGGATTCGTAGTTTACAACATGGAGATGGACCTGTCGGAGCCGGACGAAGAGACGCTGGTCGAGGCCCTGCGGACGGCCGCCGAGATCACCGGAGGGCAGTTCCCCGGCTCCCTGGACTTCAAGGGGATGATGGGGATCTTTCGGCATCTCCACCAGCTCGCTAAAAAAGACGTGCTGGCGATCGATCCGAAGACCGGCCTGCCCAGCGAACAGGATTTGCAGCGGATCATCAACAAATCGATTCCCCTCGTCATGGCCATCATGTTCGTCCAGCAACTCCCCCCCGAGTGCGATTGGCATTATGCCGGCAAGGGCGTGACCACGGCCATGCCCGATACGGCGATCTTCTGGTACCGGCCGGTGGGCGCCTCGACGTACCGGGTGATCTACGGCGACCTGCAAGTCGAAGAGTGCCTGCCTCAGGACGTGCCGGTCGCGCCGGAACCGGAAAAAAAGAAGGGCGTCCTGAACCTGCTTTTGGATTGAGAACTCCAACTGACCGCTATCGGCTGGAATCCGTGACCGCCATCTGGCCCCCAAAGCGTCAGGGTGCCACCCGGCGATGAAACGGCGGGCGGCCCGGCCGACGGCAAGAGTCATCACCCGACCGGTCCGGCCCCGCGGTGGCCGGACCGGTCGGGTCGGTTTTGTCAGACGATCCCGGCGGCGCAAACGCCGGCCCGGCCGGACGGCCAACAAGGCAAAATCATGGGTAACCTGCTGCTGCAAGACGTCGAATTCAAGGTCGCACCGACACGCTGGGGACTCTGGCGGGAGTACCTCTACGAAAGCGGCCAGAGCTATCGCGAATTCCGCAGCTACGCCACCATCGCCGGGATGCCGTTGCTCCACTACACCCGCGGCCGGAATCCCGCCACCGGCCGGACCGAGACGGCCAGGGGCTTTCTCGCCGTGGGCCGCAAGGCCCTCGGCGTGGTCGCCGTCGGCCAACTGGCGATCGGCGTCGTGGCGATAGGACAGCTGGCCCTGGGGATGCTGCTGGGGCTGGGACAGGCCGCCCTCGGCGCGGTCGCCGTCGGCCAACTGGCGGCGGCGCTCGGGTTCGCCCTGGGACAGTTCGCCGCCGGCTATGTCGCCATCGGCCAGCTCGCCCTGGGCCATTACGTCCTGGCCCAGATGGCCACGGGCGCCTGCGTTTGGACCAGCCGGGTCGTCTCGCCGGAGGCCGCCGAGTTCTTCCGGTCGCTGCCGGTGATCGGCCCGCTGCTGCCGTGACGGCGATCCTGCGGGATTCCGCTGTCCAACGATCCCCGGCGATCGGCATGAATCGCCTTGCCGATCCCTTTTTTTAACTGGAATTGCCCGAGTCCGTCCCCTACCATGGTCCTTCGGGTAAGGCGTCGACTGGATTCTGTTGTCCTCCTGTAAGAAAGGGCTCTCTTATGGAAGATACGGCAAAACGACCCGGCGGCCTGACGGCGATGGCGGTCATCAATTTCGTTCTCGGAGGATTTCTCCTGCTGAGTCTGCTGGGGTTTATCGGCGGCAAATACGCCTATAACATGGCGGAAAACCAGCGCGCCCAGGAACAGCAAACGGCCGACCCCAACGCCGCACCCTCGAACCAATACACGCCGGAACAACAACAGCAGATGGAAACGGCCCGGAAGGTATTTGCCGATCCGACGATTCGCATCTTGACCTATCTCAATGTTGTGCCCTGTGCGTTGCTTATCGTATCCGGGATCGGCTATCTCCGGCTCAAGAAGATGCTGGGACGGATGATGGGGAACCTGTACGCCTTGGTCTCGATCGTCCTGGGGATCGCAGAGATCGTCTTGATCGATAAAGACCTGGGAGGCGGCTTTGGCATCGCCAGCCTGATCGGATTTATCTATCCGGCACTGACGCTATTTCTGATGAACGTAACCTTCAAGGACGACCTGGTCGAATAACCCACCCGGGCGAAATTTAGGGTCGACTCAACCGGGCGACAGTAACAGGTGACACGGCCGGGCGGCAGTAAGAGACGACGTAAGCGGGCGACAGTAAGAAAAAGGTGATACAGCCGGGCGAAACTTTTGGATTACACTAGCCGGCGACATCGCCCGGCAGGGATTCAAGGAGGCGATTTTTGAGTTTGCGCGATTTCCATATGCGGCACCTGCGCCTGGTCAGCGCCTACTGGACACGCTACGCGGTCCGGGGCGGGGCGGGACTGGTGTACCTGCTGCTGGCGCTGTTCTTCGGTCTGATGGTGGCACATCTGACGCTGAGCCCCCTGGAACAGAAGATCCGCGAGTTATCCAAAACACACGGGGCGGACGAAAAACAGATCGTCAACGAGCTCGTCGAAACGGCCCGGCCGATAGTCCAGTGGATCCTGGACAGTAAACCCCAAGAGGATCCGGCCAAACCCGCCCCGGAGAGTTACCCGACGGCCGGGGGCGGCCCGATGGGCCCGTTCACCACGTCCACACCGGACGCCTGGACGAGGTACCTGCTCAACGAGCGGCCGGCCCTGCTGTCGGGGATATTTCTGATCCTGCTGTTCGGGATGCCGTTCATCATCTCCGTGTTGGGCTTCAACCAGACAGCCGGCGATATCCAGAGCCGGGGCCTGCGCTACCTGATGCTGCGGACGGACCGGTCAAACATCTACTTCGGCCGCTTCCTGGGCTCGGTGATCTTCTCGACGCTGGTGACGGCGTTTCTGGTGGCGACCATAACGCTGTACGTGGGGCTGAAGTTTCGGATCTACTCGACCGGCGCCCTGACGGTCTGGGCCCTGATCGGCTTCGGGGCGATCTCCATCCTGATGCTGCCCTACCTGGCGGTCTGCACGGCGATCTCGGCCTCGGTCAGCTCGCCCTTTCTGGCACTGGCGGCGGCAAAACTGGTGATCGTGGGGGTGCCCGTCGCCGCCTTGGTCGGAAAACATTCGTGGGAGCCGATAAAGAATATCAAATACCTGCTGCCCTGGGGGATACAGAATTACCTGCTGCATCCGGAATGGACGCATTATCTCGGGGCGGCGGCGGGATGTCTGGGCTATACGCTGGTCTTCTTGCTGCTGGGGTATGCCTGGTTCCAGAGACGGGATCTGTAAGGAGCCGTATCATGGTGGCCGACGCCATCTGCATCGACGGGATCAGCAAACGCTTCGGACGCATCCAGGCGCTGCAATCGGTGGCGTTCGCGGTGCCGGCGCATTCGATCTTCGGCCTGCTGGGACCGAACGGGGCGGGCAAGACCACCCTGTTCTCCATCGTGGCGAACTTCCTCAAGGCCGACGCCGGCCGGGTCGAGGTGCTCGAGACCGATGCCCGCCAGGCGAGCCTGCTGCAGGGACGGCTGAACATCCTGCCGCAGGACGCCCAGTTCCAGCGGAACGTGCCCATCCTGGATCAACTGGTGTTCTTCCGCGAATTGGAAGGCAGCAGCCGCGCCCAGGCCCGGGACGAAGTACGCCAGACGCTCAAGCAGGTGGGGCTGGAATCCTACGCCAAACGCCGCGTGGGCTCGCTCTCGCACGGGATGATCAAGCGACTGGGGATCGCCCAGGCGTTCCTGGGCACCCCCGAGGTGATCCTGCTGGATGAGCCGACCTCGGGCCTGGACCCGGCCAACGCCCGGCAGATCCGCGACCTGATCAAGCAACTGCAGGCGCGGGCCACGATCGTGGTCAGCTCCCATAACCTGGCCGAGATCCAGGAACTGTGCGACCATGTCGCGATCCTGGACCACGGCAAGCTCGTCTTCGCCGGATCGGTCGATCAGATCAACCGGGCGGACTGCGAATACCAGCTGACCCTCTCGCGGGCCCTGCAACCGGACGAAGGGCAGCGGATCACCGCCTTGGACGGCATTCGCCAGATCAAAACGGCGCCCGCCGCCACGACCGCCGACGCCGAAGGCTCGTGCGACTACCTGGTCACCTTCGAGACTGCACAGGACGATCGGGATCTGGATGCCAGTATCGCGGCGCTGCTGCGCGCCCTGCTGGACATGGAGGCCGTGCCCCGGTCGCTGTCGCGGGGCCGAAGCCTGGAAAAACATTTCCTGGAGGTCACCAAGTCGGCCAACCACACCGAGAATAATCCCGCGACGCCGGACAATCCTCCCGATACGAATACACGCCCATGAATGCCCTGGTCCTGGACACGATATGCAAATCTTTCGGCGACGTGCAGGCGGTCGACGCCCTGAGCGTCTGCGTGCCGACGGGCAGCATCTACGGCTTTCTGGGGCCAAACGGCGCCGGCAAGACCACCACGATCCGCTTGATCATGAACATCATCCAGCCGGACAGCGGCCGCATTTCGATCCTCGGCGACGGCAAGAATCACGGGGCCCTGGATCGCATCGGCTACATGCCCGAGGAACGCGGACTCTACCGCAAGATGACCGTGGCCAAGGTGCTGGCCTACTTCGGCGGGATCAAAGGAATCCCCAAGCGCGAACTCGCCCGGCGGGTGCCCTACTGGCTCGAGCGCCTGGAACTGGCCGACCGGGCGGACAAGAAGGTCGAGGAACTCTCCCGCGGCATGCACCAGAAACTGCAGTTCGCCGTGACGGTCATCCACGAGCCGGACCTGCTGATCCTGGATGAGCCGTTCTCCGGCCTGGACCCGGTGAACCTGGATCGAATTAAAGAGATCATCCTGGAGATGAAACGGCAGGGCAAGACGATCATCTTCTCCACCCACGTCATGCACGAGGCGGAGGCGCTCTGCGATTACCACCTCCTGATCAACAAGGGCCGGCTGGTGGTCAACGGCACGCTGGACGAGATCCGCCGCCGCTGGAAATCCGACGCGGTCGTGGCCCGCCTGGACGGAGACAGCGAATTTATCCGGGACCTGCCGATGGTCCAGCAGGTCAAACGTCAAAACAACCACGTGGAAATCACCCTGACCGAACAGGCCGATCCCCAGGAGCTGCTGAGGGCGCTGGTCGAGAAGGTGCGGGTTGATTCCTTCGAGGTGAAACTGCCCTCGCTGCACGAGATCTTCGTGCGCCTGGTACGGCCCGATGACGCCGCGGAATGATAACAAAACCGACGGGCCGGCCGAAAACAGGGCGAGGTTAGACCGAAACCGGGAGTGTTGACAAGCGTGTACAAGATATACAAAGTTGCCCAGCGCGAATACAACGAGACCGTCAAGACCAAGACGTTCATCCTGGGCGTCCTGATGACGCCGCTGATCATCGGCGGGATCATCTATTTCAGCAGCAAGACCGCCCGCTCGACCCCGTCCGCGCGGCCGCCCAAGGTCATCGTCGTGACCGATCAGACCGGCGAACTGGCCGACGACATCCGCGAGCGTTTTCAGGCCTATAACGCGGAACATCCCGACCGGCAGATCCTCCCGGCCCGGATCCAGGCGGGCGGCGACGACCCGGAGACCATCGCGACGGAGAAAGAGGGCCTGCGCCGGGGGGAGATGGACGCCTACGTGGTGCTGGAGCCGGAGATCCTGGACGGCCGCGGATCGATCCAATTCTACAGCCGCGATACCAAGGCCTCCGATCTGGATTACATCGGCAGGGTCGAGAACCTCCTCAACCAGGCGGTGATCAACAAGCGCTGCCAGCGGGAAAAGCTGGACGCCGAGCTGATCGGCCGACTGCGGCAGCGCGTCGGCTTCCGGCAGATCATGCTGGGCGCCGAGGTAAACCAGGAACGCCAGCAAAAACAATCCGAAACCATCACGCGGATGATGCTGCCGTTCTTCTTCATGTACCTGATGTTCCTGGGCATCATGGGGATGGGCCAGCAATTGCTGACCAGCGTGATCGAGGAGAAAAACTCGCGGGTGATCGAGGTGCTGCTCTCGGCGGTCACCCCCTTCGAGCTGATGGCCGGCAAGATCCTGGGCCTGGCCGCGATCGGCGTGACCATGATGACGATCTGGTGCGCGGCGGCCTACGGCGCGGCCCGTTGGCAGGGGATGAACATCCCGCTCGAACCGAACCTGCTGTTCTATTTCGTGATCTACTACGTCCTGGGGTTCCTGTTCTTCAGCAGCCTGCTGGTGGGGATCGGCTCGGTTTGCAATACCATCAAGGAGGCCCAGAGCCTGATGATGCCCGTGACCATGCTCTTAATTATCCCCCTGCTGGCCTGGTACAACCTGGCCCGCAATCCCGAGGGGACCCTGGCGGTGGTGCTGTCGTTCATCCCGCCGACGATGCCGCTGGTCATGATCCTGCGGATCTGCGCCAGCGAGCATACCCCCTTCGTGCAGATTCTCATCTCCCTGTTCCTGCTGGCAACCTGCGTGCTGCTGACGACCTGGGCGGCGGCCAAGGTCTTCCGCACCGGCATCCTCATGTACGGCAAACGCCCCGGCCTGCGGGAAATCCTCCGCTGGCTGAGACAGTCTTAAAGATGGCTCGTCTGAATAATTTTTTGGTTGTTTTATCTTGGGGCTCTGCCCCAAACCCCGCCATTTAGCCTCCAGCCTTTGGGCGAGAGGGGCCTTGCCTGACGGCGGGGGCGGATGGATCAGCGGCGTGATCCAACATGTAAGGTTCTTATCGGAAAACGTTGATGGCAAGATCGCGGCGATCAGTTCCATGTGCTCTGTTGGCCGAGCCGTTCCTTACCAACTTTTTCCGGGTTAAACATCGGACCATTAAAACGCTGCTGCGATTCTTTCGCTGGCTGGGCAATCTACCAGAACCAAATTTCGCCCACAA
>JAFGFX010000150.1 GCA_016930855.1 Sedimentisphaerales bacterium
CCGACGCGACGAAGCTACAGGGGCTTAAGAGGCCCGGTCCTATGAATTCAAACACGTCAGGGCGGTACACTTTCGGGCGAAGAGCCCCCTCGATCAGGGTGATTTTCGGGCGAGCTGTTTTTCGGCCTGCTCCAGCCAGTTAGCCCCAGCGGGGGCATATGGCCTAAACCGTTCCAGGATGCCCCTCTCTTCGCTGAACAGCAGGGCGCGATGATAGCCCAACTGGTTGGCGACCGGGGAATCGATCAGGTGGCTGGAATCGGCCGCGCTCATCTGGAACAGGACCCGGTGGTCGAACTCCCGCATCGCCTGGCGATCCCAGGTGCGTTCGAACGTGGCCAGCGTATCCGTCCAGACGATCACGTGGATCCCCACCGTGGGGCCGTCGCGCAGGAGCTCGGCGAACTGGGCGGCCGGCTTGGCAGGGGCGTCCGCGTCCGCCTCCAGGGAAAAGCTAAAATCGTCCTCGGTCCGGCGGAGCATGCGATAGCGCTGCAGGCCGTAGATCAGGATGTACACGGCCGGCTCGTCGTGACGGTCTTCTTCCAGCCGCCGCTGCATCTCGGTGGTCAGCTCCGTGATCACCCCGGTCACCTCGCGCCATTCGACGATCCGGCTGTCGTGCGGCAGGATGCCTGCCACCCGCGCCAGGTAGCCCGCCTGGGCGGAATCGGCTGGTGTGCCGTCCAGAAGATAAAAACGCACGGCGTTCGGGCGATATTGCGCCGCCAGGCCCAGCAGCGCCGCGCAGAAGAGTCCGGCGGCGAGCTCCTCGCGCTGCCCGATGACCAGCAGGTGGGCGCCGCTCTGCCGGCGGAACACGATGCTGGTCGGTTCCTTGATCGCCACCGGCTCACCCAGCCAGATTAGCCCTGCCGCCGCCGGCTCGGGCCAGCGGCTCTCGGCGATCCGCTCGGCCAGCAGCGGATTGGCGCTCAGATCCGCCGGGACATTGCCCTCGAACACGATCATCGGTGCGGCGCGGCGGGTCTGGCCGTCCGTCCGCCGGCCGATGCGGTCCAGATATTGATCCCGCTGGTCGTCGGGCAGCCAGGCCGTCTGGAAGGGGCTGTTTCCGATGATCATGCCGCTGGTATCGTTATAGATCGCCTCGCCCGGTCGGTTCAGCAGGCGGGCCGCCACGTTGTCGTCGTCCAGGATCAACTGCGAATCCGCCTCCGAGCACTGCAGGGCGATCCGAACCGCCATCTGCCCCATGGTGCTGCGGGCCAGGCCCGAGGCCCCCCCCAGCGTTTGCGAGCCCAGCAGGACGTGGATGCCGAACGCCCGGCCCTGCCGCACCAGCTGCTCCAGGAGCACCGAGGCCTCCTGGGCGAGCTTGTCGTCCTCCGAGAAGAACACCTGGAACTCGTCCACGATCAGGATCGTCCGCGGCAGCACCGCCCCGGTGACCTTGCGGTAGGCGGCCACGTCCTGCACGCCGGCCCGGCGAAACAGCTCGCCCCGCCGCGCCATCTCCGCATCCAGCCGCTGCAGGATGCTCAGGCCGAACTCCCGATCGCTTTCGATGGCCACCACCCGGGCGTGCGCCAGGGCATGCGTCACGTAGGTCTTGAATTCCACCCCCCGCTTGAAGTCGATCAGGTAGAGCTCGATCTGGTCCGGCGCGTACCACAGCGAAAGGTTGGTGATGATCACGTGCAGCAGTGTGGACTTGCCCGAGCCGGTCTTCCCGGCAATAAGCGTATGCTGGGCCACGCCCCGTCCGAGGGTTAAATATTGCACCCGGTTCGCGCCTGAGCGGCCGATGGGCACGCGGACCTCCTCGCGGCTGTCGCTGCTCCAGTAGGCCTCCTGCGGCGGGGCCACGATCGCGAACGGCACCTCCACCCGGGACGTATCCGTCGCCGCCCGTCCCACCTTGTGCATCAGGTCGGTCAGCGTCGCCTCCGAGGCCGGCCCGTCCAGTTCCAGCGGAAACCGCCGGCAGATCGCGTCCTGCCAGACAAAGCCCCCCTCCTGGAAGACCAGATGGACGCTGCGCGAGGCGATGTCGGCCATGTCGATCCCCGCCGGCGCCTCCTGGCGGGCGTCGCGGGCGATCAAGGTGTACACCCCGCAGCGGGCGCCGCTGTTGACGATGCTGCTGAGCCGCCGGGCGGATTCCTCGTTCCAGTTGACCGGAAAATCGGCGATCACCAGGAACCGATAGGGCTCGGCCAGCTCGCCGGCCTGCACGTTATATTGCTCGATCGTCTCAAATTCGTTGCGCAGGTATTTCTGGATCACGTTTTCCATGTGCTCGGTCAGATCGACCAGCCGCTGTTGGATCTGGCCGGCGTCCGTCCAGATCCGCCGGCCCACCAGCGTTTCCTGGTAATCCGCCGCGTGCATGAAGCCGGCGAAGTTTTCGCCCAGCCCCACCGGATCGATGATGGTGAAATGCACCCGTCCCGGCGGCTGGCAGGTCAACAGCCTCAGCATCACCGCCCGCAGGGCCCCGATCGCCTGGTCCCGGCCCCGCCGGTCCGTCTCCAGCAGCAGGGAGCAGGGATTCGCGAACGTCAGCAGGGCGGGGATCCGGACGGTCTTGACCGCATCAAACCGCCCCGCCGCCAACTGCCGCACCGGGGCCGCCAGGCCGTCAAGATCCAGGCCCAAGCATCCGAACCGCACCAGTAGGCAAGCCGCCGCGGACGGTTCCCAGCGA
>JAFGFX010000151.1 GCA_016930855.1 Sedimentisphaerales bacterium
TCCCGTCGACGTCCTTTGGTCTCTGTTTCGCCGGCGATTTTGGCCGTTTGGTGGATCCTTTTGCTGATGCTGGCGTTGCCGCCGACGGCGTTTGGCCAGCAGGTGCTACGCCCTCTCGGCCAAGAGTCAGACAAGGAGTCGGCAGCATCGGAAATTACCAATCCCTTCATTCGAGAGCGGGCCGATCCCTGGTGTCTGCGCCATACGGACGGCCATTACTACTTCACGGCCACCGTCCCGGCCTACGACCGCATCGAGCTGCGCCGCGCGGCGACCCTTGCCGGCCTGGCCCGCGCCGAGCCCCGCGTCATCTGGCGCAAGCACGAGAGCGGACCGATGAGCTATCACATCTGGGCGCCCGAGATCCATGCCATCGACGGTCAGTGGTATATCTACTTCGCCGCCGGGCGGGCGGAGGACATCTGGGCGATCCGGATCTACGTTCTGGCCTGTACTGACCCCGATCCCCTGACAGGCACCTGGCGGGAGAAGGGCCAGCTCAAGACCAACTGGGAGTCCTTCAGTCTGGACGCCACCACCTTCGCCCACCGGGGCGGGCGCTACCTGGTCTGGGCGCAGAAAGACCCCCGCATCCGCGGCAACACCAACCTGTACATCGGCCGAATGGACACCCCCTGGTCCATCGCCGGCCGCCAAGTGCTGCTGACCAAGCCGCAATACGACTGGGAGCAAATCGGTTTCTGGGTCAACGAGGGGCCCGCCGCCCTCGTGCGCAACAACCGCGTTTTTTTGAGCTACTCGGCCAGCGCCACGGACCACAATTACTGCATGGGCCTGCTGACCGCCGCGGCGGACGCGGACCTGCTCGACCCCAATTCCTGGACGAAATCCCCGCAGCCGGTCTTCCGAAGCTCTCCGGCCCATAGCCAGTACGGTCCCGGCCACAACAGTTTCACGACGACCGACGACGGCAAAACCGACGTGCTGGTCTATCACGCCCGCAACTACAAGGAGATCCAGGGCGATCCGCTGCGGAATCCCGACCGCCACACCCGCATCCAGATCCTCCGCTGGAAGCCCGACGGCAGCCCTGATCTCGGCGAACCCGTCACCGATGGTCCCCTGCAAATGCCCAAGGAAAGGCCGTGATGACCAAAAAGACACCGCTCCATCATCCCTATTTGGTGTGTGCCTGTCTGCTGGCCGCCTGCCTGTCGTTATCTCTGGCGGTGGCTGCTCCCCAAGAAAACCGCGAAACGGCTAACGCCGCCGGGCCGGATCCGGCGTTCTGGCAATGGGCACCGACGCCGCCGGCGGGCTGGAACAGTTGGGACTGTTTCGGGGCCACCGTGACCGAGGCCGAGGTCAAGGCCAATGCCGAGTACCTGGCCCGGCATCTGAAGGCCTACGGCTGGGAATACGTCGTGGTGGACATCCAGTGGTACGAGCCCCAGTCGGACGGGCGAAACGGGCGGCCCTACGACTATCCCCGCCGGCCGCAGACTCATATCGACGAGTTCGGCCGCCCGTGGCCGGCGCCGGGCAAACACCCCTCGTCGGCGGACGGCCAGGGTTTCAAGCCGCTGGCGGATTACGTCCACGGCTTGGGACTGAAGTTCGGCGTGCACCTGATGCGGGGCATCCCCCGCGTGGCGGTGGAAACGAACACACCGGTGCTGGGCACGAGCCATCGCGCCCAGGACATCGCCGACCGCCGCAGCACCTGCCGCTGGAATCCGGACATGTACGGCGTGGACGTCGGCCGGGCGGGCGGGCAGGAATACTATGATTCGGTCTTTTCCCTGCTGGCGCAGTGGCAGGTCGATTACGTCAAGGTGGACGATCTGAGCCGCCCCTATCATCAATCCGAGATCGAGGCCCTGCGCCGCTCGATCGACCGGTCCGGCCGGCCGATGGTCCTGAGCACCTCGCCGGGCGAGACGCCGCTGGCGGCGGGCGACCACGTCAGCGGCCAGGCGAACCTCTGGCGGATCAGCGATGATTTCTGGGACGAGTGGCGGCTGCTGAAAAGCCAGTTCGCCCGGCTGGACGCCTGGACGCCCTGGCGCGGGGACGGTCACTTCCCGGACGCGGATATGCTGCCGCTGGGCCGGATCCGGGCCCGCCAGGCCGACGGCTGGACCCGCTTTACGCCGACGGAACAGGTCACGATGATGAGCCTCTGGGCGATCGCCCGCTCGCCGCTGATGATGGGCGGGCACCTGCCGGCCAACGACGAGTTCACCCTGTCGCTGCTGACGAACGAGGAGGTCCTGGCGGTCAACCGCCACAGCCGCGAAAACCGTCAATGGTTTCGACGCGATGATCTGATCGCCTGGACGGCCAGTGATCGCCGGAGCGCGGATCGGTACGTGGCCTTGTTCAACGCCCAGGACGCCGGGCCCTTCGACGAGTCGCTGGCCGTCTGGAAAAGCCCCCTCCTGAACCGTGACGCGAAACCGAGATGCCTGCCCGTGGACATCCCGCTGGCCGGCGCCCGTAAACTCTACCTGGTCGTGGCGGACGCCGGCGACGGGATCTTTTGCGACCATGCCGACTGGCTCGAGCCGCTGTTAATCGACGAGCAGGAACATGCAACGAGATTGACCGAGCGAAAATGGACCCGCGCCGCCGCCGGCTGGGGGCAAATCGGCATCGATCGCAGCATTTCCGGCCGGCCCCTGCAGGTCGCCCAAAAGGGCTACGAATGGGGCATCGGAACGCACGCGTTCTCCCTGATCGAATACGATCTGCCGGAAGGAGCAAGTCGATTCCAGTGCCAGGTGGCCCTGGACGACGGGGGTTTCAATCAGGACACAGAAGGGGCCACGGTGCAATTTTTGGTGTTTACCCGGGACCCCGCACCGCCGGCGCCGGCGGCGGCGGTCATCGAGATCGATCCGGCGGAAATAGGGATTGCCGGTTCATATGCGGTTCGGGACCTGTGGCGGGAAAACGACCTGGATACATTCACGGGGATCTATCAGACGAAACTTGCCCCCCACGCATCGGTGTTACTGCGTATCCGACCGATCGCCTCGGATCAGTAGAGTAGAACAGCTTACTTTATGGCTCTTCTGAAGAATATGTGGATTTTTTATCTTGGGGCTCTGCCCCAAACCCCGCCATTTAGCCTCCCCTCTTTGGGCGAGAGGGGCCTTGCCTGGCGGTGGGGGCGGTTGGATCAGCGGCGTGATCAAGAATGTAAGGTTCTTATCGGAAAACGTTGATGGCAAGATCGTGGCGATCAATCCTATGGGCTCTGTTGGCGGATGCTTATGTTATTTCAGACACCTGATGCATCCCGGTGGCATTGTTTTCGCCGTAGTCCGCTTTCGCCGCCCTCGCCAGTGAGCCCGCAAGGGCTAGGGGGCGGTGAAAGAAAGGCGGAGGCGAAAACATTTCACCGGATTCGCGGAGCCGTTCCTTATCAACTTTTTCCGAGTTGATCCTTACCAACTATTTCCGGGTTAAACATCGGACCATTAAAACGCTGCTGCGATTCTTTCGCTGGCTGGGCAATCTACCAGAACCAAATTTCGCCCACAA
>JAFGFX010000152.1 GCA_016930855.1 Sedimentisphaerales bacterium
TCCGGCACGGGCACCCGGCGGGCCAGCCGCTGGCATTCCAGGATTGTCCCCCCGGCGATGACCGGTTGCAGTTGCACCTCGAAGCCGCTGGTGGTGCGGTGGATGATCTCGCGCTCCTGTTCGCGGGTGGGGTAATCCACCTTGGTATGGAACATGAAGCGGTCCCGCTGGGCCTCGGGCAGGGGGTAGGTGCCCTCCTGCTCAATGGGATTCTGGGTCGCCAGCACGAAGAACGGTTCCTGCAGGGCCATGGTGTGGCCGCCGACCGTGACGGAGTGTTCCTGCATGGCCTCCAGCAGGGCGGCCTGGGTCTTGGGCGGCGTGCGGTTGATCTCGTCGGCCAGGATCATCTGGGCGAAGATGGGGCCTTTCTGGAAGACCAGCTTGCGGTGTCCGGTCGCGGCGTCCTCCTGGATGATGTCCGTGCCGGTGATGTCGGCGGGCATCAGGTCCGGGGTGAACTGGATGCGGCGGAAGGACAACTGCATCACCCGGCTCAGGCAGCGGACCATCATGGTCTTGGCCAGTCCCGGCACCCCTTCCAGCAGGCAGTGGCCGCGGGCCAGGATGGCGATCAGCAGTTGTTCGATCACCTCCTCCTGGCCGACGATGAAGCGGGCGAGTTCCGCGGTCACCTTGTGGTAGGCGGCCACCAGTTGCTCGGCCCGTTGCACGTCGTCGGCCGGAGCCGGTGGTTCGGTGATTTCCAGTCGATCCAGGCGGGCGGGTCCGGCGGCATCATCGGTCATGGCGGGTTCCTCGTCTTGGCGGTTTTGCCCGGGCATCATATTGCCCGGTTGATCAAGTCGATTATAAGGCGATTCGCCCCGGAATTCATGGGAAAAATCGCCCCGTTGTCTTGCCGGCCGCCCGGCGCACCGATGAAATCCGGTCCCCGCTCGGGACGATTGCCGCATCGAAGCTTGAAGGTCACGGCAGTGGCGATATGTATGCTCTTCTTCCAGGGGCGTATTGGCGATGGCTATCTATATAGATGGATATCCGGGCCGAAGCGGATCTGTACGCCGATCGATTCCCCGTCCGTGCCGCGCCCGCAGCGTTCTTGGGCCGCACCTGTCGTGTTTAAAAGATTGCGCCTGAGGTCGCATCTGGCGCATTCATAAGATCACGCCTGGCGCTGCGTTTGAGGTGTTCTGGGATCGCATCTGGCGCATTCATAAGATCACGCCTGGCGCCGCGTTTGGCGTGTTCAAGGATCGCACCTGCCTCCGTGTTTGGTGTATTCTGGGATCGTATCTGGCGCCGTATCTGGATTCGATCCGGGATTTTCCTTGGGCACTGCCCGGTCTCCAATCGGGGCCGCGGCGGGTGCCGATTTTTCGGACGGATCAAGGTCGCAAAAAAAGGATGTCCGCCGCAAGCATCGATCGTCAGGAGCGGCAAGGGCGATTCTCGCCGGCCAGGCGGGAACGGGCGGCGATTTATTCCGAATAGGTAAAATGGCGAATCATGGGCCGTATTTTTGTAGATGGCCGTATGGAGCCATTTTTTTGTAAACACTTTTTCCTGATTGACTTATGGATTGTCCCCTCCATAACGCTGTTTGGGCGGGACGGGATCTTTCCCGGCGGATTATTGGTCCTACCAGAAAGGCCGCGAACGGCAAAATAATATAAGTTGTTTATTTACAGCAATTTATAGTGCTGTGTTTTCCCGGTCTCAGACAGGTTTTCTAGGCGTTTTCGGCCCTGGAAAAAATTTGAAGGAAAACGATTTTTTCCGCTAAATACCCTTTACAAAGCCCCTCGTCGGTGATAAGATATGAATAAGTTGAGTGGAGAAAATTCTCTGTAAGGGAACATCAAACCTTGCACAAAAACTAAGGAGAGGAACTTTTGGTAAGGGAGGAAATCATGTCGTATCGTAATGGGATGGTTTTATCTGCAGTGTTGGTTCTGGCGGCTATGGTTGTGCCGGCACAGGCAACGTTGGTAGGGTTCAGTACGGGCAACGCCAATCTCAGCTCCTGGAGCATCGGCGTCAGCAGCGGCGTGGCCACGCTGAGTTTTTCCAACAATGAGATCGATGTGAGCGATCCGTCACCGGATGCGATTTTGAACGACGCGATTGAATTGCCGGATATGACCCTCGGCAATATCAGCAGCGAGCAGTTCGATCCGGACGGCGCCGGCCCGATTCCGGCCATTACCGTGGTGGTGGCCGTGTTAACCCCGGTGCAGGGTCAACTGCTGACCGTCATCGCCGATTCCGGGCCGCAGGTGGGAAACACCGTGATGGAAGCGACGGTCAAGACCGGCGGATTCCTGACGGTCAGCAACAACTTCATCGCCTATTCCCTGATCATGGACGATCTGGACGTGGTCAGCTCGGTCAGCGGCTATTCCGACGTGATCGACTCCTTGGCGATGCTGGATGCCGACGGTTACAAGCTTGACCTGTCCTTCAGCGGCGATACCACCGGCGGCGGCGGCCTGGTCAGCCTGCTGACCTCCATGCAGGATGGCTCGGTCGATGGGACTCTCAGCGGCCAGATCTTCGCCATACCGGAGCCGATGACGCTGGCCCTGCTGGGCATGGGCGGCCTGGCCCTCATTCGCCGGAAACGCTGAACGGCGCGATCTGAGCAAGACATTTAGGGGTATGTGAATTCAACAGGCTGTAGGCCTTCGGTGGCTTATGGCCTGTTTTTGCGCGCCTGGCCTGCCGCGGCGTTCCGCAGGCTGTAAGCCTTCAGGGGCTTAGGGTTTGTTTTTGCGCGCCTGGCCTGCCGCGGCGTTCCGCAGGCTGTAGGCCTTCAGGGGCTTAGGGCCTGATTTTGCGCGCCTGGCCTGCCGCGGCGTTCCGCAGACTTTAGCCTTCGATGGCTTATGGCCTGTTTTGCGCGCCTGGTCTTGCTGCGGTGTTTCGCTTGGGGTGTAAGTATTCTCCACTTGCGGGGGGAGGTATTCACTACTTGGGCCGTGGCATAAACACGGCCGCGCGGTTTTTGGAGGTGCCGTCCGCCGGCGGGATTGACGCTGGCGGGTGCCTTGATCCATCTCGAATCCACAAGCGTCCGGGCGGGATCCCGGCTGTCGGGCCGAATGTCTGGGGGACGTCCAGGGGGCGCTCTTCTGATTCGGCCAGGGCCGGTGGCGATACTTCGCCTTCCCAGAGGGGGCCATATTTTCCCTTGCCAAGGCCCCATAATTGTACACAATTAAACGCGAGGCTCGCCGGGGGGGGGGCGGGATGATCCGGTATTGTCTGGACAGAAGGAGGCCAGGGTATGAACCGTCGTGAATTCATGCAGGCCGGCGCCGCCGGATTGGCGCTGTCGATACTGGGATTGCAGGCCGCGGAAGTGGCCGCCGGTCCGACCAAGCGGGTCGGCCTGGTCGGCTGCGGGTGGTACGGCAAGAGCGCCTTGTTCCGCCTGCTGCAGGTGGCGCCCGTCGAGGTGGTCGCGCTGTGCGACGTGGATCAGCGGATGCTGGCCGAGGCCGCCGAACTGACGGCGAGTCGCCAGGCGTCGAGGAACACGCCGCGGACGTACGCCGATTACCGCCGGATGCTCGACCGGGAACAACTCGACATCGTGCACGTCGCCACGCCCGATCACTGGCACGCCCTGCCGATGATCGCCGCCGTCCAGGCCGGGGCGGACGTCTACGTGGAAAAACCCATCAGCGTCGATGTCGTCGAGGGCCAGGCCATGGTCGCCGCCGCCCGCAAGTATAAACGGGTCGTGCAGGTGGGCACCCAGAGACGCAGCACGCCGCACCTGATCGAGGCGCGGGATACGATCCTGCGGCCGGGCAAACTCGGCCGCATCGCCCTGGTGGAGATCTATTGCTACTACCACATGCGGGCGCGGGGCAACCCGGCCGACACCGATCCGCCGGCGAGCCTGGACTACGAGACGTGGACGGGTCCGGCGCCGAAACGGCCCTACAACCCCTGGGTGCATCCCCGCGGCTGGCGGGCCTTCATGGAGTACGGCAACGGCCTGCTCGGGGACATGTGCATCCACATGTTCGACATGGTCCGCTGGATGCTGGATTTGGGCTGGCCCCGGCGGATCGGATCGTGCGGCGGGATCCTGGTGGACAAGGCCAGCAAATCCAACATCACCGACACCCAGAACGCCACCTTCGAGTACGACGACCTGACGGTCGTCTGGCAGCATCGAACCTGGGGCCAGGCCCCGGATCCGAAGTATCCCTGGGGGGCGACCTTCTACGGCGATCGGGGCACGCTCAAGGCCAGCGTGATGGGCTACGACTTTATCCCCCAGGGCGATGGCGCCCCGGTCCATCGCGACATCACTTACGAGCTGGAGCAGTACCCGCAGGACAAGACCGAGAAGGACCTGGAGCGCCACTGCGCGCCGGCGCTGCGCTACCACATGAAGGATTTCCTGGCGGCGATCGCCAAGCGCGGCCGGTCCGTCGCCGACATCGAGCAGGGCTACATCTCCTCGGCCAGCTGCATCCTGGCCAACATCGCCCTGCAGGTCGGCCGGACGCTGAGCTGGGATCCGGATAAGGGCCGGATCATCGGCGACGACCAGGCCAATGCACTCCTGCGCCGGCCGTATCGCAAGCCCTGGGTCCATCCCGAGCCGGACCGCGTCTAGCCCGGAAATTTCACCTGCTTTTGTTTTACGCGGCCTGTTTTCGCTTTAACATTTTGGATTCTTATCGGAAAAAGTTGATGGTATGATTGTGGTAATCAATCATATGTGTTCTGTTGGCAGAGGCTTATGTTATTTCAGACACCTGATGTGCCCCGGTGGCATTGTTTTCGCCGTAGTCCGCTTTCGCCGCCCTCGCCAGTAAGCCCGCACGGGCTGGCCGGCGGCGAAAGAAAGGCGA
>JAFGFX010000153.1 GCA_016930855.1 Sedimentisphaerales bacterium
CAGCCGCCCAGTGCAAGATCCGCCCGAGCGCCTGGAGCGTCCTGCACCTGCTGGGCGGCCTGGTTCTCCTGGGCGCGGCCGTGGCAGGTCTCGTCCTGCGGCCGGGATCTCGGCGGCGCCTCAACCGCTTTGGCCCTCACGTCTGCATTGGTTATTACGCTCGCTTATAGCCCGTGAGTTTGCCTTGCCCTCCGAGGCTGTCTTGGCCGGTTAACGCGGCAGGGATTCCGGCGCGGCCGGCGTCTCGGCGGCGCCGCGTTCGGCGTACCGCGCGATGGAGCGCTGGACCCTTTTGGCCGCCTGGCGGCTGCGCCACTGGGCGACGAGCAGCAGGATCAATCCCAGGGCCCACAGGCCGACGAAACGCCCGTAATAGATCAGGGTGGCCTGCACGCCTTCCTGAAAATGGAGCTGCCGATAGCCGCGGATCAACTCCGGATAGCCGTACAACGCCCCCGGGATCTCCGGATTGATGGCCCGCTGCCAGGGCAGCAGCAGCACCATCAGGATCAAGGACAGGAAAAACGCCTTGCTGGCGTCGGCCAGGCCCCCCAGGCCGCCGACCAGGGCCAGCTTCAGGCCGATCAGCAGGGCCAGGCAGTAGATCACCGCGGAAAAGGCGATAATGACGTTCCAGATCTTCAGGTTGAGGCTGATCAGGTCCTGCACGATGTCCACCGTGCGGTTCTGCCGGCCGGCCGTCTGCCACAGGGCCAAGGGATCCGCGCCGTGCGGGGTTCCGCCGACGGCCTGGATCCGGACATAGCCCACGTCGTCGGACTCCAGGAGGAGCGCCTGGTCGATGACGCCGCGGTCCACCAGCCAGAATCCGGCCCCCGTGATCAGCATCCCGAGCAGCAGCAGCCAGAAAAAGAAGCTGCGCGTCGTGCGAAACGTGCGATAGGCCTCCATCGCGTCCGTCCGGTCATCCCAGTTTCGTATGATAGTCATAGCGCCCGTTACCCATTGAAGTGTTATTGTTGCGATGCCGAACCGCGATACGCCGGATTCAGCAAACAGGCAATACGTGAATTTGTTATCCATCATACAATGCCCGGGGCCTATTTGTCAATTATTTTCTTGGGGCCGGCCGCGCCAGTTTGCCTGTCAACTTCCAGAGGCCGTCTCCTCTCCGCGTCAACCGGCGATCTCAGTGGTAATACCGCCGTTCCGGGCAGGTCGGCAAATGGCGCCCAACATAAAGAGCGGCCGGGCCATTTGGCCGCCCGGGCTTCATTTTGTTAAACGCCCTTGATTTTCATTGCCAGAATCGCCCGTTTGCGTACAATGGGATTTCGCTTTTCCGTGGGAATGTTAAGCTCCCCCCGGAGTGCCTTACAATGCAATTGAAGGACATCCTGGATCCGAGCTGCGTGAAGCTGCCGCTGGAATCCGCCACGAAATCGCAGGCCATCACCGAGCTGCTCGACCTGCTGGCGGAAAACGGCAAGATCAAGGACTACGACGCGGTCCTGCGGGCCATCCAGCAGCGCGAGGCGATCCGCAGCACCGGCGTGGGCCAGGGCTTCGCGATTCCCCACGGCAAGACCCCCACGGTCGACCGCATCCTCATGGCGATTGGCAAGCTGGACGAGCCCATCGATTTCGACAGCATCGACGGTCAGCCGGTCACGGTGATCGTCCTGCTGATCTCCCCGCTGGACCAGACCGGACCGCACATCCAGGCCCTGGCGCGAGTCAGCCGGCTGATGACCGACAAACAGATCCGCGACCGGATCTGGCAGAGCCGCTCCAGTCAGGAGCTGTACGACCTCATCGTGCAAAACTACCACGAATCCTCGTAATTACTTGTCAAAACATATCTTGTGACCATTCCTCGATGGGCGTCCCTGGAGGCCCCGACCGGCGCTTGGCGTACGGCGGCCGGCAAGATGCAGCCAATCCGCATTATTCGCATAATCGCTACAATCGGCACAACTGGACTGCCCAATATTTCCCCGATAAAAAGGCAAATAAATCGGCCGAAAGGGAAAATAGACCGCAGAAAGCATTGACACGGGATTTGAAAAAATCGTAAAATAAGTTAGAAGCGTTTGTTCTCCTTTCGCGGCGCTTCCGCCGATCGGCCGTATCACCCCGTACGGCCGTCGGCATTTTTATTTACCCATCTCGGACGGCATCGATGCCGCCATACCGGGTTTATCCTGCAACTGATTTCATGTAAACGGCTTACAGAGTTATCTCCGCTTTTGTCCCATCGGCGCGCCTGGGGGGGGATTTACTGCAAGTCAACTGTTGACAAAGAGTTGTCGCATCGAACCTCCAGAGTCCGCCACCGCTGGTTCCTGCCGGGTAATATACCGACCGGTCTGTTTATTTATCGGGACCGCGCAGACAGACGGGGCTTGCACCCTTGGCTGATGCAAGCCCCGTCAGATCAATCACAATCATTCACCATCAGGCCAATTGCTTGTGCCATCCATGGTGGCCGCCCGGCCGTTTAATCCAGCGGATGCTCGGGCGTATTCCAGCAGGTGGGCACGTTGTTGCACAACAGCCAGGTGCGGGCGAAAATGGCGAAGTCCAGCAGATCCTGGATGCAGTCATTGTTGTAATCGATGGTGACCGGCTCGGCGCAAATCACCGCCGATTGCCGAATCGAGATGTAGAGCAGGGCAATATCGAATGAACTCAGCGGATAGTTGTAAACGCGGACATCATCGACCAATCCTGTATATGGCCACTGTCCGTCATCCGTTTCGGCGCCGATGACGACCGGTTTGGTCTGCACGGACAAGGGCGCGGTATCGACCCAACCGTTTTCCCACTGGCCGTCGATATAGACGTCCGCCTGACCGGTGGCGGGATCATAGGTGCCGGTAACCAGGTGCCATTCGCCGTCGTTGACCGCCGTGTCGCCCTCGATGTCGTTGTGGGCCTGGCGGATCGTCATGACGCCGGACGTGTTGTTCACGTTCAAAATCCAGCCGACGTAGGCCTCCCGGTCCTGCTTGGAAACCGGAGCGCCCCAGTCGGTCTGGGTCGTCTTGACCCAGGCGCTGGCCGTCAGGCCGCTGAGCCGATAGAAGTTATAATCCTCGGCCGTGTCGGCAATACGGACATGCTTGCCGTCCCCGTAGAACCGAAACGACTGGCCGTCCTGGCCGATCAGGTCCTCGATGCCGTCGTCGGAGAAATTGGGATCCGTCGAAGCCGTCCCGTCGGCATAATACATCCCGCCGGTGCGTCCTTCCTTGCTGTCGTTGAGGTCGTTGTTCAGCTCCCAGCGTCCCACCAGGCGCTTGACGATCAGCCATGCCGCGTTGGAAGCCACCGGCCCGGCGTCGTTGGTGATCACGCAGTAGTACTGTCCTTCATCGGTCACCTGGACCGAATCAAACGCCAGGGTAGCCGAATCGGTCCCCACGTTCGGGTCCTCGCCGCCGTCGGGATCGACCTTCTTCCAGGCGTAGTGCTCTTCAGTGTCGCTGGTCACCGAGACCACCAGCGAGGCCGCGTCGCCCGGGAAGGCCGCGGTATTATCCGGCTGGCCGCCGGGATTGAACACCGGCAGCAGCTTGGTGGTCTGGAAGGTCCAGATCTCGCCGATCCAGTAGTTCGGGTCCTCGCCGGCGCCGTAGTCCGAGCGCTCGTCGATCCGCCAGTAATACACCTTGTCCGTGTCCAGCCCGCCGGCATTGGTGTCGGCGTTGTAGACGCCGGGGGTATAGGTCTCGTTGCCGACCGTCTGGTAGCCGCGATAGATGGCCGAGTCGGCGGTGTCGCCCGCCGGGGTCGCCTCCAGGGCGGCCTTGTCCGTGGTCAGATAGACATAATGGCCGACCACGCTGGGATCCGGTCCGGCGCCGTAGTTGCCGTTGTTCGGGTCCTCGGCGGTGGTCCAGCTCATGGTCTTGTTGGTGGGCACCTGGTCGCCGGTCAGGTCGGGATCGTCCGGCGGATCCGGATTGCCCGCCATCAGCGGGAAGGTCTTCTGGATGAGCTGGATGCCGTTGATGGCGGCCCGTTTGGTGCTTCCGGTCGTTCCCGGCGTCGCCTCCAGGGTAAACGACGCGAGGGTCAGTTCCTCGAAGAGGATATAGTTGCCCGACGGCGTGCTGGTACCCAGATCCGATGTGGAACTGACGGGAACCTGGATGTAGGTCCCGCCAAAATTGGTGCTGGCCGGATCCAGGACAAAGACCGGCCCGGCGTCGACGGAATTGTCGGCAGGATCGACGACCTGAAAGCGGCCGACCCGATTGTCGGTGCCGTTATCGCCATCCATGTACACGATCAGATCATACGTTCTATAGGGAATGCCGGCGACGGTCACCGTCGTGGTGGACGTGGCGTTGGTATCTATGTACCCTTTCATCATCCGGGCATCGCCGGCCGCCTCCGTGATCGGCGTCCTCCAGGTGTTGTTGCACGTCCAGGTCACGGACGCCCCGGTCCCGGCGCCCAGGTCGTTGACCAGGCCGGTCACGGTGCCGGACGTGGCCGTGCCGCTGCCGTTCCAGTTGGCCTGCGGGATCACGCCGGCGGTCTCCGTCATGGCCATGGCCGTCACGCTCCCATCGCCGAAGTCCACCGCGATGGAATCCGCCCGGACGACCGAGCCGGCGACCGAGAAGACGACCGCCGCGCCCAGCGAGAGCAAAAGAAACAGGTTTCGTTGCCAGGTTCTATGGGTCATGCTCCATTTCTTCATTATAAGTTCTCCTTAAGACAACCTTGTACACACAACTTCGTATACCCTTTTGTTCACTTGTCGCCCCGGGACCCGCATTCGCCGGAACGCACGTCCCGGGGATTGTTCCTATTCACTTGGCCGTGACGCTCCCTAATTCAAAGGATGGTCCGGCGTATCCCAGCAGGTGGGCACCTGGTTGCATTCCAGCCAGGTCCGCAGGAACTGGTTCAGGTCCACCAGATCCTGCACGCAGTCGCCGTTGTAATCGATCGGAAGATCCTCGGCACAGATGACGGCCGACTGCACGAAGCTGGTGTACAGATACGCGATGTCAAAGGAGCTTAGCGGATAGTTATAAACCCGGACGTCGTCGAGCAGGCCATCCAGCGCGACATCGCCCGCCACCGTTTCGGCGCCGAAGACGATCGGCATCGCCACGTCGGAGATGGCATTCGTATTGGTCGAACTGTTCTCCAATTGACCGTCGATGTAGATCTGGGCCGTCCCCGTCGCCGGATCGTAGGTGCCGGTCAGCAGGTGCCACTGATCATCCGTGATGTTCGTGGAACTGCCCAAGTCTCCATTCGCTTGCCGAATCGTCATGACGCCGACGGAACCGTCGGTATTCAATATCCAGCCGATGGCGGCGCCGGTTTTATCCTGTCGGCTCACCGCCGCGCCCCAATGGCTGGTCAGCGTGGTCTTGACCCAGGCGCTGACCGTCAGGCCGCTGCGCTTGTGGAAGTTGAACAGGTCGATGTCGGTGCCGGGGATCTGGAGGTTCTCGGTGACATCATCGTAAAAGTGGTACGACTGGCCGTCCTGGCCGATCAGGTCCTCGACGCCATCGTCCGCCCAGTTCGGGTCGGCCGGCGGGGTGCCGCCGTAGCCGTCGCCCGGATCGATAATAGCGGTGCGGCCGCCGGCGCTGTCCGTCAGGTTGCCGTTCAACTGCCAGCGACCGACGAGGCGCTTGACGTCCAGATAGGCCTTGTTGGAGGTCACCGGGCCGGCGTCGTTGGTGATCACGCAGTAGTACTGCCCCTCATCGCTCACTTGGACCGGATCAAACGACAGGGTCGCCGAATCGGTTCCCACGTCCGCGTCCTTGCCGCCGTCGGGAACGACCTTCTTCCAGGCGTAATGTTCCTCGGTGTCGCTGCTGACCGAGACCGACAGCGAGGCCTTGTCGTCCGGGAAGGCCGCGGTATGGACCGGCTGGCCGCCGGGATTGAACACCGGCAGCAGCTTGGTGGTCTGGAAGGTCCAGATCGGACTGGGCCAGAAATTCGGGTCCTGGCCGGGGCCGTATTCCACCTGCTCGTCGACCCGCCAATAATACACCTTGTCCGTATCCAGCCCGCCGGGATTGGTGTCGGCGTTATAGACGCCGGGGACATAGGTTTCATACGTGGCCGTCTGATAGCTGCGATGGATGGTCGGATCGGACGTATCGCCCGGCGGTGTCGCCTCCAGGGCCGCCTTGTCCGTGGTCAGATAGATATGATGCCCGGCGATCCGGGGGTCCGGCCCGACGCCGTAATTGCCGTCGTTCGGGTCCTCGCCGGTCCGCCAGCTCATGGTCTTGTTGGTGGGCACCTCGGCGCCGGTCAGATCGGGATCATCTTCCGGGTCCGGATCCCAGGCGGGAAATCCGGCGATGCCGACCGAGGTGATCTTGATGGCGGCCAGGCAGCCGCGGTCGCCCGGGAGGGTATTATGCTCGGGGATGGTGATGGTGATGGTGTCCGCCGTGAAGGTGTCGGAGGTATCGACGTTGGCCCGAGTAGTGCCGTCGCCGGGGTCCCACATGTTGGTGGGCGTGACGGATTCGATAATGGGACTGTCGATGGCGGCGCCGTCCCGAACGCTGATGGGCTTGAAGGTGGTATCGTCCCAGTCGGTGTTGCAGTATAACCGGAGCTGGTAGCTGGCCGCCCCCACCTGGGCCAGCCAGGCGCCCAGGCCGGTAATGTGGACCTCGACGCCATAGCCGTCGGGATCGGCGTTGTCCCAGTCGTCCAGATAGGCCCGGTAGAGGGCGTTTTCGTTGGTGTCTTCCGGGCCGGCCCACCAGATGTTGTCGCACTTCCAGGTGACCACCACCTGGCCGTTGCTGTTCAGCAGCGTGATGCCCGTGGTTTCCACCTCGGGGGCCGTCCAATCATCTATGGCCCGGGCGTCGGTCCACTGATCGAAGCCGTCGGCCACGCCGTCTCCCACGTGGGGATTCGTCCAGCCGCTGCAGAAATTGATCCCGACCGTGTCCGCATACGACTGACCGGGCGCCACGACCAGCAACATGGCCAGGATTAAGATACCTAACAATAGTCTACTCATCTTTCGTCTCCTTCACCATTGGGGATACCTTGGTACTTCTACCAAACTTGAGGTGTACCCATTCTCCTGAAAAACCTCCGTTCGCTTCTTCACTCCAACAAAACCCATCGTGCATGATAACGCCGTGGTTTGGCCGGCTCGGTCGGTTTTGTCAGACACCCATACACAATGTATACAGACCTTATCCCCCCTATGCAAATAGGAATTGTTCCATGAGCAGAATCCTCCTCGAAAATTCATGGAAGCCGTA
>JAFGFX010000013.1 GCA_016930855.1 Sedimentisphaerales bacterium
AACGGCGCTTCGTAGAAGCCGCGATCGGGGCTGAATTTCGTGTCGGCGACGAGCCCCAGATAGGCGCCGTCGTTCGAGGCGCCGATCGTGGGCGATAGAGTGACCCACGTATCGCCGCCATCGGGTTCACGCCCGAACGAGACATCCGCGACCTGATCGTCAAAGACAACGCTGTCCACCAGGACCCCTTCGATATCGAACAGGCCAATCTCCTCGCCGTCGACATCCAAGGCGAAGTTGGCATGCAGACCGGGAGTCTGGCCGGGCTGCTCGTCGGCCCAGATCACCAGGTACCCGCCGGAGGGAATGGTCGTCTCGGCCGATCGGTCCAGGGGGAACTGCCAGCGGTTCGGATCATCGAGGTCATCCGTCAGGAACATGCCGCCGACATCGACTGCCTCGGCGGACGCGTTGTACAGTTCGATCCAGTCGTCGTTCTCGTCGAGGGGATCGAGATCACCGAGGATGTTCTGCGCCAGAAATTCGTTGATGACGATCGTCCCCGCGGCCGAATAGGTGGCGCTGGCCACGGTGCATTGGTTGGGTTCGACGGTCACCTCCTGCGCGGCCGGACTGATCCAGCCGCCCACGGGTTGGAACTCGATGGTATAGTCGCCCGTCGGCAGCCCCGTCTGGATCTCGCCGCTGTCCTTCCAGGCGAATTCACCGACCCGCCATTGGGCGCCGACCGCCTCGGGCGGGTAGAGATAGACCTGCAGCGAGCCGGTCTGGCGGATATAGGTGGCGCTGGTCGTCGTGGTCTGTTCGTAAACGATCTGAACCTGCCGGCTGGACGGCGTATCCCAGCCCGCCACGGGACTAAAGTCCACCGGATGAGGCCCGACCGCCAGATCGGTCACGGGCACGCCGCCGTCGAGCCAGTCGCCGCCGTCCACGCGCCACCGGGCGCCGTCGGAATTGACCTCCAGGGGATACAGCGTCACGAGCAGCGAACCGGTCTGCCAGTTCTCCAGCCAGTTGTCCGCCAGCCATCGGTAGTCGTCGAGATTGACAAGGTCATCGCCGCTGAAATCCGCCGGGCCCCCCGACGCCGTCAGCCACTGCAGGCTGAAAAGATGCAGATCCAGCGCATCCACCTTGCAGTCGGCGTTGAGGTCCCCCACCGGACAGATCGGCTCATGGATGGTCACCGTGACGGTGTCGTGGGCATCGAGCTCGCCGTCGCTGGCATCCAATCGCAGGACATACTCGCCGTGGCGGTGCCGTTCGAAGGTGACCCGTGGATCCTCGACGTACGCATTGGGGTCAAATCGCACCGTTCCCGGCCCGCTGACGAGTGACCATTCGAGGGCCAAGTGGCCGTTGGGCAAACCCAATCCATCGTCGGACACCGTCGCGTCCAGCGTGAGCATGTTGGACGGCATGGTCAGTTCCCGATCGGGGCCGGCATCGACCTCGGGCGGCTGGTTGGCGCCGCCGGTGAACTCGGCCACGAGATTGAGAAAGATCGCCTCCCCGTCGGGCGTGTAGTTTTCCTCGCCCCGGCCGACGCCGCCGCCTTCCTGCGTGCCGCCGACCAGCCAGACGCGCGGACCGCCGGCCATCTGGCCGGCGCCGCTGTAGTACTCGGTGCCGGCCTGCCATTCGGCGATCCAGACGTATCCGCCGCCGGCTTGGCGGGCCACCACGGTGCCGTTACCCGCGGTGGTCACACACACAAACGAGCTGGGGCCCACCGTTCCATCCAGCACATTGACCAGATTGCCGCCGGCCAGGGTCACGCCCGCAAACGCGGGATGGCCCGTGTCCAGCGCCATCAGGTACGGGTCCGCGGTGCTCGCGACCTCTGTCGAATTGAAAAACCTCCAGCGACTGCTGCGGGCGATATGCGCCGACATGAGAATCAACGGCGTGGCAATGCCGTTCCATTGGGCGACCTCCGCGCCGTCGTCGTATTGTCCGCTGTCGGTATTGCGGCTGACGATGACCAGGTCCGCGGCCTCCAATTCCGCGATTTTTCCGGTCGTCAAGTACGACCAATACGTCGGACGGTTATCAACCGTGTAGCCCTGGTTCGTCAGCAGGTCGACCCAGCCCGAGTCGTCCTGGACACCGTCGAAATCGTCATCGAATCCATCGCCCACCCAGATGATGGTCTGGGCATGAACGGGACAGAACAGAACAAGGGGAACGGTCAAAAGCAAGACCGGCAAAACCAGCCGTTTCCAACAGGCATCCTTCATGGAATAGTCCTCGCTGTTCCGGTTCGGCGTTTCCATCCGCCTGGGTTCCATGGCGGTACTTTCTCCGGCGGAGGCCAATCGCCCCGGGCGGCGCTGCCGCCGCCGCTATAATATATGGTCCCCGAGCGGCCCGGGGGTAATGCGAAAAATATATGATATAAATCCTTTTGACACAGGTGGTTACATCGATCCTCTTGGCCTATGGCTATCCTGTCGTATCCACCGGGACCGTTCTCCAGTCATGTTTTGCATATATCGTATCTATGGGATATCAGGGCAGGAATGCCGCCGGGCGGCTTGGGCGCACGGCGTCGTTCTTTCTGTTGGCGTCCTGGGGAAAGAAAGCCGGGCGTCCGATGTCCTGTCGGACGCCCGGCTCATTCATCACTCAAAACATCACATGGTTGGACAACTGCCTTTGCGATCCATTAGATGCCCAGGTTCGTGTCCACCAGCCAATTGCCGGCCATGGCGGCAAAGTCGTGCAGATCGACCACGCAGTCCGGCACGCCGTCGGGGCCACTGACGTCGCCCACGATCGTCTGTTCCGCCGGGAACCGGTCGATTTGACAACTCTCCACCTCAACCTGGTCCTGGATCGCGATCTGGGCGACCTCGAAATCGCTCAGAACGATGTCATACAGCCGCACCTGGTCCAGGACGCCCTGGAACTGCGCCGGTTTGTCGGCCGCACTGCCGACGCCGACCTGCAGCGGGGTGGCGATGTTGTTGAGGGTCTGGGTGACCTCCGTCGCGCTGTTGGCCAGCAAGCCGTCGATGTACACCTTGCTGGTGCCCGTCGCGCTGTCGAAGGAACAGGCCACATGCACCCAGGTACCCGGTTCATACGCGCCGTCGACATTGACGTTGGCCTGGGCGTTGTCGCTGCCCACGCGGAACTGAATCCGCCGCGTGGCGTCGTCGCGCTTGTAGATGGTAAAGCCGGCGCCGCTGGCATCGGCGGGCAGCTTGTCCAGCAACTTGCCCTTGCTGGTCGACTTGGCCTTCATCCAGAACATCACGGTCATGTCATCCATCACCGGGACGTTGCTCAGGTCGACGATCTGGTCGCTTTCGATCGCGTTGCCGTTGTTGATGAACTCCAGACCGTTGTCGATCCTGGCGGCCACCCAGTTCGGGTCCTTGACGGTGACGCCGTCCAGATGGTTGGCGGTGTCGTCCTCGACCAGCGTGCCGGACGCGGCGTCCAGTTTCCACAAGGCCATCGGATCGTCCTTGCCGGTGGAGTACTGGGCCTTCGCCTGGTACATGATGGACATCGTGGCCGTGTCGTTCCAGGCGGCATTGTCAACGTCCTCCACGTATAGTTGCAGTTGATAGAGGCCGAACGGCTGACCGCTGAAGTCCACTGTCACGTCCGCCGTGTGCGCGTCCGGGCTGAAGGCGACCGTCCCCGGGCCCGAGATCTGGGACCAGGTCACGGCGTTGTCGCCCAGAATGTCCATAATCGTGACGTCCAGGCTGGCGGTACTGCCTTTCTGATCCAGGATCACCCGCTGATCGGGGGCCATCACGGTGATCTCCGGGGCGCCGTCTTCGATACCGGCGGCTTCCTGGATTTCGATCCCCGTCAGCGCCTTGTCGAAGATCTTCACCTCATCGACCAGGCCGTGCCAGTAGGGCGCGCCGATGCCGGCAATGTTGCCGCCCGCGCCGACGATGATCTTCTGGTAGCGGGCCAGCGGTTCGGAGATCGGCCCATGAGTGGAGTCATGGCCCGCGCCGGTGTTTTCGATGCCGTTCACGAACCACTTGAAGTCCTCGCCCTTCTTCCAGACGATCGCCGCGTGCTGCCACTCGGTGGTCTGCAAGCCCGAGGTCGTCTCCTTCTCGTTGCTGGTTGCCGCGCCGGAGAAACCGCCCTTCAGGACGTTGGTTCCCCCCGTCGCCGCCCCGGCACTGTCGTAGCGCATATCCATCTTGTCCTGTCCCATCGGATCTTCGAAGACCATGAATCCGCGATCGACGCCGATCTCGTTGGACTTGATCCACATCATGACGGTGCATTCCTGGAATCCATTCAACAGGTCGTCGTCCGGATTGAGGACGTCGTTCCGCGCGTTCTGCTGGTAGGATGGATCGAGGAACAGGGCCGTGCCGAAGTCGTTGTCGCCGACCATGGGGATATCGGTCGGGCCGGCCAGCCAGTTCGGATCATGTCCGGCCTGCGAGGTAGCGGTCTCCAGATCATGCGTGTACACCTCGAATCCGCCCGTGGCGGTATTGGGGTCCCAGATGCCGCCGGACCGGTCCGTGACGGTGCTGCCGCTGCCTTCGTTGAAGTCGTAGTAGGCGACCAGGTTCGACTTGGTGTCCGGGAAGGCGACCACCACGACCGTGTCACAGGGATCCGTACCCGGATTCAACGGCAACTGTTCCGAGACACTCAGGGCAAACACATAGGTGCCCGCCTGGTCGATGGTCACGTCCGTATCCGTCGCGACAATCTGGTACGGATTGGCATGGGTGAACGTCGAGCCGCTCTGCGGATTGAAACCGACTGACGCCCCGGCCGGCTTGCTTATCACCGTCCAGTACCAGCTCAGGCGGTTCGGTTCGTCGGGATCCCCGGTGTCCTTCGGCAGGGGCAGCCCGTCGTCCAGGACGGTCCCCTCGATGGATACCACGGTCGAGGGGGATGTGAACGTGGTCCGCACATCATCGCCGCCGGCGACGAGGGGTGGCCGATTATAATCAAAAAACTCCGCCACCAGATTGAGGAATATTTTTTTCCCTTCGAAGGTGTAGTTTTCATCGCCCCGGCCGACCGAGCCGGCGGTTTCCTGCGTGCCACCGGTCAGCCAGTAACGCGTGCCGCCGGCGGTCTGGCCGGCGCCGCTGTAGTACTCGGTGCCGGCATCCCACTTGGCGATCCAGACGTAACCGGAGCCGGCCGCCTGGCGGGCCAGGACGGTGCCGTTGCCCGCCGTGGTCACATTCATAAACGAGGCCGGACCTACCGCTTCGTCAATCACGTCCACCTCGTTGTTGGCGTCCAGCGCCACGCCCAAAAACACGGCATTGTCAGGATCCACCGCCAACAGGTTCTGGTCCGTGTTATTCGTGATATCCGCGGTATTGAAGAATTTCCAGCGACTGTTGCGGGCGATATGGGCCGACATCAGAATCAACGGCGTGGTAAGGCTGTTCCATTGGGTGACCTCCGAACCATCGTCGTATTGTCCGCTGTCGGTGTTGCGGCT
>JAFGFX010000154.1 GCA_016930855.1 Sedimentisphaerales bacterium
AAGCCGCTTTCATTTTGTTATCTGCGCGCTGGGGATTTTCGCCTCGGTTCTCTTTTTAGGCCAGTTTTTGAGCACCTTCGATCCCCATTACCGCGTGAACGACCGGCTGTTTTCTTATCTTCTTCGCGGCCTCCTGCTGGCGGCGACCGTCACGAGCCTGCTGTCGCTGGGGCCGGGCCGCTTCCTGCGGGTCCCTCGCTGGCTGCTGGCGGGCGTTGGTCTGGTGGCGGCGGGGTGGTTGTTCGTGTATGCGTGTCCCTCGATCGTCAGGGAGTGGTACGGCACGCGCACGGAGCCGTCCGAGATGTTCCCCAAGGGGGTGCTCTGGTTCACTAGGAGTAATCCCGAGCGGGACATTCAAGAACAGATGTTGTATGCCTTTGTGGCCGCCTGGCTGGTCATGATCGTCGTGGGTCGCATTCGAAACCGGCGGGCGGCCAACCAGGCCGCCCGGCAAACGATGGAAGACTGACAGTATTACTCGCCGCGGCGGATGCCGAAGATTTCACAACTCCTTTGATCTAACACTACCTGAGAACATGGTGTGACTGGCTTCTTTTGGCACAGTGTTGAAAAGAGGCGTGCAACCTGTCGTAAAAAATCGCTTAGATTCACATCATTGTCAGGCATCCAGAGAAATATACTACGTTGACTTTTATAGTACGGCAGTATAGGATCCATGAAGGTCATGTTGTGTATTATTGTTTGGCGATAAAATTTTTTAAGAAGATAACATATGTCTGAAATCCCAGAAAAATCAATCATTTACGGTGCCGGCCGACTCTTACGAGGAATACCCAATGTTGCAGGATTTATTATTGGGTTAACTGGTATCGCCTATTTATTAGGATGGATCTACGCGAAGTCGTACTATGAAGAATTTGGCGCGACATGGCTGCTGGGGGAAATTCCACTTTTGACCATCCTAGGATTTAGTTGGTGGCCTGTTGCTATTGTAGTATTTTTTGCCTACTTGGGCATTTCTGATTTGGCCGAACTCGAGCTACACGCCAGAATAGAAAATAATATTAGGTTCAAGATTTCATTGGCCATACTGAGGTATGGAATATGGGTTTTCTTCTCGCTCATGATATTGAACATATTTTTATTGCATGATAATGTCATGATCGGAGCGAGGATTGTTTCATATCTACTAATCTGTGTTATAATCGCCATGGTTACATGTGCTATCGAGGTTCTGGCTGTTCGTCTGCTTAATTTAGACAAGAAAGTAGATCTCACATTAATAAGCTTGTCGTCTATCGTTATATTTTTTGGCCTCTATTTGACGCCGATCCAGATGGGGAAATGTTCAGCGCTTAACGACAAGGACCCCAAGCTTACAAGACTCTCAACCGCGAAACTTAAGGAGGAGCCCCACGCGTGTTACTTAGTTTTGTTTGCGAAGGAGGACCGGATCTATGTGTTTCCGAAGGAAACAAGGGATGAGTACCCATCAATCAGGATTGTAAGGCCTGAAGATATTATATCGATACAAAAAAAATACGATCCGAAATAATGACGATAGAGTTAAGATAGTATATTAGGGTAATCTGCCACAAAGGGAGGGTGCATTTCTCGCCTATTAAGCAGGCACGGTACGAGCCGTCAACTTGCCCATAAAGCCCGCGTCGAATAAAGGTGGCACTGCCACCTCGCCCAAAGGTTGGAGGTTAAATGGGCGGGGGTTCAGGGGGCAGAGCCCCCTGGAAGAAGGGCCTGTTCCTTGACAGTTGGGGATCAGGTGCGGTTCGTACCCATTATGGATTAATACGGTACATATTTATTTAGCAGGAGTGAGAGTTTCTGCCAGGCCGGGTCGGTGATCTGGGTCTTGTCGGACCAGATGCCCAGTTCCAGGGCGTGGTGGTGTTCGCAGTCGGCCTGGAGGATCTCGCCGGCGTGGGCGAGGGCGGCCAGGATCAACTTTGTGGCGCGTTGGGTGGCGGCGTTGACGTGGGCGATGATCTCCTGCATGAGGGCGTGCTTGTCGGCGTCGCCGGGGTGCGGCCGCCAGCAGTCGTAGTCGGTGGCGAGCGCGACCAGGGCGTAGCAGATCTCCGCCTCGCGGGCGAGCTTGGCCTCGGGCATGCAGGTCATGCCGATCAGGTGGCCGCCCCATTGCTTGTGCAGCAGGGATTCGGCCCGGGTGGAGAACTGGGGCCCCTCCATGCAGACGTAGGTGCCGGACGGATGCACGGGGGCGTCGATCTCGTTGGCGGCGGTTAAGAGCAGTTGGCGCAGTTTCTCGCAGAAGGGATAGGCGAAGTCCACGTGGACCGCCAGCAGGCCGTCGAAGAAGCTGCCGGGCCGCCGGCAGGTCCGGTCGATGACCTGGTCCGGGATCACCAGGTCGCCGGGGGCGATTCGTTCGACCAGCGAGCCGCAGGCCCCGGAGGCGATGATATGCCGGACGCCGAGCTGCTTGAGGGCGTGGATATTGGCCCGGTAGGGCACCGAGGTCGGATTGAGCAGGTGGCCGTGACCGTGGCGGGCGAGGAAGGCGACCGGAATACCCTCTATTTCCGTAGTAATAATGGGAGATGCGGGTTTTCCAAACGGCGTGTCGAGGTCGTACTCGATTCCCTGGCACCGCTGGGCCAATTCCTGGCCCAGGCCGGTTCCGCCGATCAGGCCGATTCGCGGGGCGTGATTACTCACCGGGCGGCTCCTGCGCTTTAAAGGTATCCATTGGCAACTGCATAATGGCAATAATCTTAGGGTTTTTTTTCCTTGGGCGGCGCCATTATAACCGCGGGCCGAATGGCCGGCAAATGCCGGGATGGCGGATTTTTGGATTTTTCCGCTCGTCCGGCGGCCGATAGGATTGGCGATCGTGGATGTTGCCCGGGGGATTTCCGGCGGCATTCGGTGCTGCCCCTGTCGTTCGGTCGGCCGCCCGTATCCTTTATTAATAGGGTAGCCCCCAGTATATTAATACGGTGGCCCCCAAAGCGAACCGGGCGATTTGCCGGCAAATGCGTCCCGGTGTTTCCCGGCGATCGGCCGAGGTCTCGGGGAAATCCTGAACGATTTATCCAAAAATACCCTTGTAATAGTCCGGATAACTGTTACAATAGTATGGGCAGGAGAGTTGAGAAATCTATTGTAATCTAAGAGCGCAGGAGGAAGGACGAGTCAGTCACTCTCTGTAAACGTTGTGTGTGCTTGTCTGTTTCGTTTCCTTGAATATCCGAGTTCCTGGGGCCTCTGGCAAGAGCGCCGGGAAGGTCTTGCCAGGGTGCTGTTGCGCAGGGCGCGGGGCCTCGTTGAAGGTATAAAAAGGCACAAAATGGCGTCTGGCAAGATCCAGGCAGACGACCCGAAGGTGGGGATATTGTGTTTATGCCCTCTGACAAAATGAGCGGCGGAGGGGTCGAATGCCCGGGGGGCTTTGCCTTTGTTTGGCGGGACGCCTTGTTATTGCGGGTAAACGGTGGGACGGTCCCGCCGGATGCATGAATGGCATGGAAAGGGACAAGTTGATTTTTCCATTGTTAACCTCGGATGGTAAGGAGAAAGCGATGAGAACAGCTTGGGTACTGCTCAGTCTTTTTTGTGTGGGGCTGCTGGCGTTCGGCAGCGTGGCGCACGCCGCACCCCTGGGGACCACGTTCACCTATCAGGGCCGCCTGACCGATACCGGGGATCCGGCGACCGGGCCCTACGACTTCATTGTCCGGATCTATAACGCCGCCGGCGGCGGCGCGCTGTTGGGCACCCAGTTTCTCAACGACGTGGCCGTTTCCGACGGGTATTTCACCGTCCAGTTGGATTACGGCAATGTCTTCAACGGCGACGCCCTCTGGCTGGACTTCCAGATCCGGCCGGGCGACGGCAGCGCGGCCTATCAGCTGCTCACGCCCCGTCAGCCGCTGAACCCGACGCCCTACGCGATGTACGCCAAGAACGCCGGGTACGCCACCACCGCCGGGTCGGTGGCGGGCGGCGCCCTGAACGGCACGGGCACGGCCAACTACCTGGCGCGGTTCCTGGACGCCGACACGCTGGGCGACTCCATCGTCTTCCAGGACGGCGACGACATCGGAATCAACACGGACACGGCGGACAATTATCGTCTCAACGTCCAGAGTTACAACTACAACCGGGCGGCCGTGCGGGGGACGGATCAATCCGGAAACATCGTCTATGCCGAAGGGATGCTGGGCATGCTCAATCCGTGGAATCTGCCCTACAATCCGTATAACATCGGCGTGCTCGGCATCAAGCCCGACGCGGGCGCCGACGGCGTGGCCGTGTACGGCTGGAA
>JAFGFX010000155.1 GCA_016930855.1 Sedimentisphaerales bacterium
GCAGACCATATCCAGAAAGTCCCTCCGGCCCAGAAAATCTGGCGTCAGGACCTCGACAACCGCCGCCGGCCGCCGCCGCCGGATCGCTTCAATCGTCCGGGCGAAATGGTCCGCACCCCCGTCCGGCAGGTCGTCCCGGCTAACCGAGGTGACCACCACGTGCCGCAGGTCCAGCCGCACGACCGCCTCGGCGACCCGCTCGGGCTCATCCGGCTGGGGTGGTTCCACCCGGCCGTGGCGGACCTTGCAGAACTGGCAGTTGCGGGTGCAGACATCGCCCAGGATCATGAAGGTCGCCGTTCCCCGGGAGAAGCATTCGCCCTGGTTCGGACAGCCCGCGCTGTTGCAGACCGTCGCCAACTTCAGGTCGTCCAGCAGCCTGCGGACCGTTTCGAATGTCTGTCCGCTGCCTATCGGCCGCTTGAGCCAGCTCGGCAGATGCGGTTTTTGCTGATTGTCAGGGTCCATTTCGCTCATCAGAACTGCCATTATAGCCCCAACGGCCTTCCGATAAAACCCCTCTCTGCGCCGGCGGTGCCCGATAGATGCCCCTTTTATCACGCCCGCCGGGCCGTTATAATCAGCCGGATGGACAATTCGACCTTACGTCTGCTCGACGCGAATTTCAATCGGGCCCGCGAGGCCCTGCGAGTGCTGGAGGATTACGCCCGGTTTATCCTGGATGACCGGCCGCTAACGGAGGCCGCCAAGGGCCTTCGCCACGATCTGTGTCAAGTGATGGCGCAGCGGCCCGACCTGGAATTGCTGGGGGCCCGCGATACGCCCGGCGACGTCGGGACGGACCTTTCGACGGCCGCCGAGCGGGACCGCGCCGATTCTCTGGCGGTGGTCCAGGCCGCGGCCAAGCGGCTGGCCGAGTCCCTGCGCACCCTGGAGGAATATTCCAAGATCGACCGGCCGGATCTGGCGGCCCGGATCGAGGCGCTCCGCTATCGGGGCTATGACCTGGAAAAACAGGTCCTGACCCGTGCCGACCGCAAAGGCCGCTTCGGCCGGGTTCGTTTGTATGTCTTATTGACCGAAAAACACGCCCGTCGGCCGATCCTGGAGGTGGCCGAGCAGGTGCTCGCCGGCGGCGCCGATTGCCTGCAACTGCGCGAAAAGGATATTTCCGACCGGCGGCTGCTGGACCGGGCCCGATCGATCGGGCAACTCTGCCGCGAGGCCGGGGCCCTGTTCATTCTGAACGACCGGCCCGATCTGGCGGTTCTGGCCGGCGCCGACGGCGTCCACCTCGGCCAGGGCGATCTTTCGGTAGACCAGTCCCGCCGGATCCTCAGGCCCCACATGCTGATCGGCAAAAGCGTGCACAATCCGGCGGAGGCGGACGCCGCCATAGCGGAAGACCCTGATTATCTGGCGGTCGGTTCCATCTTTTCCAGTCCCACCAAGCCCGGTATCGCCCCGGCCGGTCTCGAGCTGATCGGCCAGGTCCGCCGGACGTATGCCGGCCCCCTGGTGGCGATCGGCGGGATCACCTATGCGAATTTCCGCGCGGTTATCGCCGCCGGGGCCACGGCGGTGGCGGTGTGCCAGTCGGTGATCGCCGCCGAGAATCCCCACCGGGCCGCCCGCCAGATCCGCGAGCTGCTGTGAGGCGGGGGGTAAGGCAAGGGATGGCTTGGCCTAAGACTATACTAATCCGGGGGGCGTCGGCCTTACAGCGATTATGTTTCCAGCCGTAATCACAACCTTTTTATTCGCCCTGTCGGCCGTCAGCGCCGGTCGCACCACGCGGCTGCTCGGCGGGACGCCGGCCAATTTCTGCCGGCTGGTTCTCGCCACGCTTTTTTTGACCTGTTGGGCCTACAGCCGGGGTCAGGGCATCACCGGCCGGTCGTTCGGCTGGTTCTTTCTCAGCGGTGTCATCGGATTCGGCCTGGGGGACCTGGCACTCTACGGCGCCTTTTCCCGGATCGGCGCCCGGCTGGGCGTGCTGATGTGTCTGTGCCTGTCGGCGCCGTTGGGGGCGCTGATGGAATGGGTCTGGCTGGGAACCCGGCTGAGCCTGCCGGAGATCCTCTGGGGCATGATCATCCTGGCGGGCGTGGCCGTTGCCCTGGTGCCGGATCAACGAAGTCCGGCCCTGGCCGGCAGTTGGGTGATTGGAACCCTCTTTGGCCTGATCGCCGCCTTCGGCCAGGGAGGCGGGGCGGTCCTGACCCGCAAGGCCTATGCCGTGGCCCGGCAGGCGGGCCTATATATCGACGGCGGCACCGCGGCCTTTCAGCGCATCCTGGGGGGGCTGTTGTTGACGATCGTGGTGATCCTGGTCTGTCAGGCCGCCGGGCGACGTCCCTTTTCCGGCCCGGTGGGTACCGGCTCGGTTCCGTCCGCCGGCACGGCCCGGCAGCGCTGGCGGAAGGCCTGGCCCTGGGTCATTGTCAACAGTCTGTGCGGACCCGCCCTGGGCGTGGCGTGTTTCCAGTGGGCCCTGTCCGAAACGCCCACGGGGATCGTGCTGGCCATTGTGGCGACGACTCCGCTGGCGGTGATCCCTTTTGTCCTGATCCTGGAAGGCGAGCGGCCGTCGCTGCGGTCCTTGATCGGCGGGGTGATCGCCGTGGCGGGTGCGGTCGCCCTGGCACTGCATTAGCCACCGGTCAAAAGGAATCACATCGGCCAAGCCCAAGCGATCGGTCGGATTTAAAGAGTGGGATCGAGAGGATCAATCTGCGCCCTTCAGGCGAAACCGGTACCGGCCGGAGGGGACCTCATACATGAGTCGGTCGCCGTCTCGCTTTAGAAAACGGATGCCGGCGATCGTGTCTATCGGTGCGCCGTTTTCGGAAAGGGTATCGGCCCGCACCGTGGGAAAGGAAACGCTGGCGGTGGCGTTGACGGGAACGGCGATCCGCAGCTCGATGTCCGGCCCCTCGCGCCACCAGCGGCTCTCGATCGTTCCGTACATGGACTCGTGCCGGCAGTCGCACCACTGGAGATCCGCGAGGAACGCCGGCCGCACGAGCACGGTGCGAAACCCGGCCGACTGCGGGGCGAGCCCGCCGAGGCCCTCGAAGAACCACTGCTGAATATGCCCGAGCATGCAGTGGTTCATGGACGAGGATAACGTCGCGTCCCACGCCTCCGGCATACTGGTCCAGCCCTGTTTTATGATATAGCCGTAGCTGCCGAGCTCGTATCGATTGGCGATCTTATAGAGGATGTCCGAGCGTCCGTATTCCTCCAATGCCTCGACGAGGTAATGATAGCCCACGTCCCCGGCCGTCTGTTGATAGCGGCGGTTGGCCAGGTCGCCGATGATTGCCCCCAGGATGGGCATCTCGCGGCCGGATTCCACCAGCCCCAGCACCAGCGCCAGGGAATGGGCGGTTTGGGGGCTACCGTGGTTCTGGTAGGTCGCTTGACCATCGAAGAAGGTCCGGTTGAAGGCGGCCTTGACCTGGGCGGCCAGGTCCGCGTATTTTTGGCGGTCGGGGGTCCGCCCCAGAATACCGGCGGTATCGGCCACGATCCGGCAGCAGCCGTAAAATGTTGCCGTCGCCGTCAGGGTCGCCGGGGTGAACCGGCCGGCCCCCAGGGATTCGCCGTGGCCGTAATCGTACCAGTCCCCCAGGCCCGGCTTGGCGATCAGGTTGTCGGAGCTCTGGCGCAGGTAGTCCACATACCGGGTCATCATGGGATAGCTTTGGGCGAGGATGCGGCGGTCCCCGTACCAGCGGTAGAGATGCCAGGGCACGCAGACGCCCGCGGCCGCCCATTCCGGCGAGTAGCGGAACCCCCCCTGGAAGCGGGGGTAATTCGGGGCCACCGTGTAGATGCAGCCGTCGGGCCCCTGGGAGTCCTGGATATCCCGCACGATCTTGGTGTAAAACGCCGCGATGTCGTAATTCCAGGAGATCGAGGGAGCCATCAGGTAGCTGACCTCCAGCCAGCCGAGCTTCTCGCGGTGGGGGCAGTCGGTCAGGACATGCCCCAGGTTGCTGCGCACCGCCCAGTCGATCAATCGATTCGTATCGTTGAAGAGCGCGTGGGAGCATTGAAACGATCCGGCCGGCGGGGAGGCGTTCCGCACGTGCAGGCTGACGAGCTGCTGGATCACCGGCAGATGATCCGGGTTGGGACTTCCGGCGGGCACGGCCCCTTCGACCTCGAGATATTGATAGCCGCTGTAGGTGAAGGGCGGCGTCCAGGATTCGGGCTGGTTGTCCCGTTTGAGGGTGTATTCCCAGTAGTTCGGCGTGCCCACGCCCGCCTGATTGACCCGGCCGGCGCCGTCATTGGCCACGCCGCTCTGGCCGTGCCTCTGTTCGGCGGGCGTCAGGCGGACCTTCTGGCCCGGCTGGCCCTGGACGACCAGGTAAGGCTTGGCGGAGGCGTTCTGGCCGAAGTCGTACACGAAGCAGCCGGCTTGCTGCTGGTCGATCTTGACCGGTTCAAACCGCTCGGCCACCCGCAGGGCCGGGGCCGGGCAGGCCGCCAGGACGCCACCGGGGGCCTGGGTTTCTTGAGCAGGTTGCCAGCCGGTCTCGTCCAGGTCGGCTTCGGCCCAGTGGTCGTCGAGTTGGCGGGCGTCGTAATCGCTGCCGCCCAGAATGGCACAGTGGAGCAGGGGGCCGTCGGCGGCCTTCCAGGACGCATCGGAGCAGATGACCTGCTGGGAGCCGTCGGCATAGGTGATGTGCGCCTGGAGGATCGCCATCAGCGGGCGGTCCGCATCCACGCCGTGAATCCGCCGGTCGCCGCGGGTGTTGTAGAATCCCTTGCCCAGCATGATCCCGAAGGCGTTGCGTCCGGGCCGCAGGCCACCGGTGATCTCGAAGGTGTTGTAGTACACCGTCTTCTCGTAGACGGACCATGCCGGGTCCAGGAAATTCGCGCCCACCTTTTCGCCGTTGAGGAACAGTTCATACTGCCCCAGGCCGCAGACATACACCTCGGCCCGGCGGATGTCCCGCCGGGCGTCAAACGCTTTGCGCAGTACGGCGAGGGGATAGAGGTCGTCTTGCGGTCCGCCGGCGGGAAGGGCTTCGCCGGAACGGTCCTTTCGAGTGATCCACCTTGCCTGCCAATCCGCCGGCCGGAGCAGTCCCATGCTCCAGACGGCCGGACGGCTCCACTCGGAGACCTTCGCGTCGATGTCCCAGATCCTGACCTTCCAAAAGCATCTCTGCCGCGACGGCAGTGGGTTGCCGGCATAGTCCACCTGGTTGGATTGGTCCGAGGGTACGCGGCCGCTGTCCCAGAGATCGCCGCGGTTCCGCTCGAGCCGTTCCGGGCCGGAAGCGACCAGCACCTGATAGGCGGTCTGCCTCTGGCCCCGTCTCTGGGAGCGCAAAACCCAGGACAGCCGGGGCCGGTCCACATCGATGCCCAGGGGGTCCGCCAGGTATTCGCAGCGCAGCGTATCGATGGAGACGTCGCTTTGGGCCCCGCCGGCCGTGGTCGCCGCCGGGGTATCGGCCGGCAGTGATGCCATGAGCCCTCCGCCGTGGGCGACAAACAGCCAAACCGCGATGGCGGCCGTCTTACCTGTATGGCTTTTGACGACGTTGCGCCGTCTTGTCTCCGTGATTTCGTGGCTAACCATGGGTTGCTCCCCGTAACGTTTTACTGCTGTTTGGAATATCCCCGTCATCTTGGCCGGTTTCCGATGGGTGTCTGCCGCGGTGACGGTTTGTGGTATCTTGAGATACACCGTCCCTCATTGAGGTACCGGCCGGATTAATGAAACAGCAGGATCCAGTCGTTCTCGTCGGGGGTTCGATACCCGTGTTCGCCTTCGGGCCGGGCCGCCAAGTGCTGTCTGCTGCGGGGATTGCACCATTGGGCCTTCAGGCCCTCTTTCAGTATGCCCGGCCGGATCGCCACCTTGCCGCCTGTCGGTACATAGAGCACGGCCAGGTCGCCGTCTTCGCTGCGACTGGCCGAGATGTGCCGGGCCGGTTCATCGTTCGCCGAATTCTGCTGGACCAGCGA
>JAFGFX010000156.1 GCA_016930855.1 Sedimentisphaerales bacterium
CTGCTGCTGCTGCTGCTGTTGGGGATCGGGCCGCTGGCGATCGGCTGGGCGGCCGAGGCGGCCGTGGCAACCGAGGCCGTCGTGGCAACCGAAGCAGCCATGGCAACCGAAGCAACTGAGGAGGACGAGGAAACCTACTATTACGCCGCCTTTCTCAACGGCCAGAAACTGGGCTACATCCGCCACAGCCGAACCGTCGAACCCAATCGCATTCTCAACACCGAACATGTCGTCTTTTCCATCAAGCGGGCCGAGGTGGCGCTAACCGTCAGCATCACGGAAACCAGCATCGAGACGCCGGCCGGGGAACCGCTGGGATTCGAAAGCCGCCAGTACCTCGGCGCCCTGGGCATGACCATCCGGGCAGAAAAAAACGACCGGGGAACCTTCGACGTAACCACCACCAGCGGATCCAGCGTCCAGAAGCAGACCATCGAATGGCCAGCCGGGGCCCTCATGGCCGAGGGCCTGGCGCGGGTGGCCGAACAGAAGGGCCTGGACGAGGGAACCCGCTACATGACGATGGCGTTCGTCCCGACCTTTCTCCAGGCGGTCGAGATCAACGTGGTCGTCGGCGGCAAGAAGACCGTGGACCTGCTGGGCCGCCGCGTGGAATTGACCGAACTGAACACCACCATGAACATGCCCGGCGGCGCCGTAACGAGCATCGATTTCGTGGACGCCGACCAGGTCCCTCAAAAAATGGTGGTTCCCGTCATGGGCATGCAATTCGAGATGGTCGCGTGCAGCCGGGAATTCGCCCTGAGTCCCAGCGACGTGCCGGAGTTCCTCGACCAGTTGATCCTCCGCAGCCCGGCAGCGCTGGACGACTATCGCACGGCCAAAAAAATCACCTATCACCTTGTCCCCAAGCCCGACGTGCAATTGACCGTCGTCGAGGACGACAATCAGCGCGTCCGGTCGGACAGCGCCGGCGGACTATTCGTCACGGTCGAGCCGATTGCGGACCCGAACCGCCTGGCGCGGCCCTACCGGGGCGACGATCCGGTCGCCCGGAAGGCCCTGGAACCGACGCGGTTCCTGCAAAGCGACAGCCCGGAAATACAGGCCCTGGCCCGACAGGCGGCAGGCGACATCCAGGACGCCGCCGCCGCCGCCCGGAAGATCGAGGCCTTCGTCCGCACGTACGTGCAGGAGAAATCGCTGTCCATCGGGTACGCCTCGGCGGTCGAGGTGGCCTCCAGCCGGGAGGGCGACTGCACGGAGCACGCGGTACTGACCGCGGCGCTCTGCCAGGCGGCGGGGATCCCGGCCCGGCTGGCGCTGGGCTATATCTACGCGCCCCAGTGGGCCGGAAAAAAACAGATCTTCGTCGGGCACGCCTGGACCCAGGCGTATATCGACGACAAATGGATCGGCCTGGACGGCACCCGCGGGCCCTACGGATACACCGCCGGACACCTGACGCTGGCGGTGGGCAACGGCAATCCGGAGGATTTCTTCCACCTGGTCCTGATCCAGGGGCAGTTCGAGATCGCTGAAGTGACCCTGGAGAAATAGAAGCATCCGTCCTTGTGCCAGCCGGATTTGACAACCAAACAGCTACAGCACAACAGGGAAATTTGTGCCGTGAAGATCAAGATGATGTTATCGACCATGGTCCTGGCAGGCGGCGTGCTGTCCCTGATGGATGCCGGCCCGACGCCGCGAACCGGCCGGGCGGCCGCGGCCGCGGCCGCCGAGAGTGTCTCCTATCGAGGCACCTCCGACGCCTCGGCGGCGGTGGCGCTGGATGACGGGCATTTCCTGATCGCCGATGACGAAAACAACCTGCTGCGGGCCTATCCGTTCGCCGGTGGGATACCGGACTGGACCTACGACCTGAACGGATTTCTACAACTGGAGCCGGGCCACCCGGAGGCGGACATCGAAGGGGCCGCCCGCTGCGGGCGGTTGATCTACTGGATCAGCTCCCACGGCCGCAACAAGGACGGCAAGATGCGGCCCAACCGCTATCGCTTCTTCGCCACCGAGATACCCGGCGAAGACCAGAACGTCCACCTGCGGACCGTCGGACGGGCCTATCACCGCCTGCTGGTCGACCTGCTGGGCGAGCGGCGGCTGGGCTGGCTGAACCTGGAGGCAACGGCGAAATTGTCCGACGCCGACGACAAGGACCTGGCCCCGAAACAGGCCGGACTCAATATCGAGGCCCTGGCGGCCGATCCGGACGGCCAAACGCTCTATATCGGTTTTCGCAATCCCCGGCCGCGGCTGCCGGGCCGCTCACAGCCGCAGGCCCTGGCAATACCGCTGCTCAATCCGCAGGCGCTCATCGAGCAGGCCGGCCCGGCACGCTTCGGCGAGCCGCTGTGCTGGGACCTGCAAGGCCGGGGCATCCGCGGGATGACCTACGACGCGACCCGGCGGGTCTTCCATATCCTGGCCGGACGGCACGATGAGAAATCCGATTTTGCCCTGTTTCGCTGGTCGGGCGACCGCCGGGAGGCGCCCGTGCTGGTCCGCCGGCTCTTCGAAAACCAACCGGACTTCACGCCCGAGACGATCCTCGTCCGGCCGGGCGACAATCGGATCTGGGTCTTCTCCGATGACGGCAGCATGCTGATAGAGGTCTCCGGCGCCGCCGAATGCCAGGAAGACAAGCTCGAGCAGGGCAAGTGCCCGAACAAATACCTGGTCGATCCCCTGAAAAAGAGCTTTCGCGGAACCTGGCTAAAAACCGAATCCGGGCAATGATCCCAAGATCGACAAGCATGGTCGCGGCGGATCGATCCTGTCCGATGGAAAATTCGGCCGCGGCGAGAATCGCCGGAGCGTATCGAGTCCGAATTGCTCCCCCTGATAAAAAAAAGGCCCCGCCTTCAACAGGCAGGGCCGCTTTCCATTTTCGATGGTTTCTTTCTCGGCCAATCGGTGTCGACGGCATCGGTGCCCCCGCTGCCCCGGCCCTACAGGATTCGGATTGTCGGTTACGGGATCATCCGCGCCATCGCGTCCCCGACCCCGACATGATCGCCACACGGCATCCGGTCGACAACTAGCCTCCTTACTCCCTTTGCCAAGAACACCACCCCAAAGGGATCTTCTCCTTTGGTCGTTCTCTCTTTCTTATCGATGGCATCCCTTGCCGGGCCGCTCGATAAGAACCTCCGGAAAACAACTCTCCCTTTAACTTTATGTTTATGAATTCTATACCGCCTGCCGCCCGGAGGAAATTCAATGGACATACCCTCCGTTCATCGGACAGACAATCTCCTGCCTTATCTCACCGCAGCCTTTTGCGCCCGCCATGCCCGCGAGCCAACACACACAAGGCATTCGGCAAAACCCAGCCAGCCGATCGCTCGAGGCGACATTGACGCATCGGCGCCTGGTTTTGCCGGAACGCCGCGCCGCCGGCGCGAGGCGAAACCGCACACGGTGCAAGGTTCAATCCATGCTCAGTCTATTGCCTATGGCAGACTCACAATCGCCGCCATGGGAACGCGTTCTAATCGTCGAGCCAATAGATCCAGAACCGAATGCCCAATCAAGAAGCGTTGAGAAGCCATCCTGGCTAAGACAGTAGGTATAGAATGGAATCTTCCTCCTCGAAAACACCGTTCCCTGTCCTGGATACAAATATTCTATCTGAATCACGCAGGCGTGTCAATGCTTTACCGTCGAGGAATAAAATTTATAAGCCTCTAAATTAAAAGATGTTACAACAGCCGCTGCCCGGCGGCCCCTTTGGGTCCGATCCGAGGGCGTCACCGGCGGCGGTTCTTCGACGGGCAGCTGCGGCCTTATCCCGGCGAGCCCGGGGATGGGGATTTCGATGATGGGCCGGCCCCTGGATCCGGTGCCGGGTTGTTATCGGGATTCGCCGGTGCATCCTCGACGCCCTTGGTGTCCTCGGCATCTTTGGTATTCGAGGTATCCTTGGCTGCCGGGGCCGGCGCCCCTACTTTGACCAGCTCGATCTCGTATATCACCACGGCATTGGGCGGAACCTGCACCGTGCCGCGCTGGCCGTAGGCCAACTGCGACGGGATAAACAGCTTCCAGCGGGCCCCCTCCTTCATCAGGGGCAGCGCCTCGGCCCAGCCCTTGATGCTGGCCTTGGCCGGGGTGACGACCGACGGCGTCCCGTCCTCGTCCGAGCGGTCGAATTCCGTACCGTCGAGCAGTGTGCCCCGGTAGCGGATCGAGACCTGGTCCGTCGAACGCGGCGACGGCCCCGTTCCGGCCTGGAGCACCTGGTATTGCAGGCCGCTGGCTAGCTGGGTGACGCCGGGGGCCTGGCGGTTGGTTGCCAGAAAGGCCTGGCCCTGCTCGGCATTGGCCTGGGCCTTGGCCTTGCGACGATCGCGGACGTCGTATTCAAAGGCAAGTATCGTCCGGCGCATCTCGCCCTCGGACAGGGCCAGCGGTTTGTCATGGAAGACGTCCTGGATGCCCCGCAGGAACCATTCCAGATCCACGTCAAATTCCATCTGGCGAAAATTCCTGGCCACCCGGGTGCCGTAAATGTAACTGACGCGATCCCGTTCCGGGCGGTAACTCAAGGGGGTATCCGGTTTGAGGCGGGGGGTGCCCTGGCCAAAGACCTGCGCCCCGGGCGGCAGGTAGATCTCCTCGTCCGTTTGGGCATCCTCCGGGTCGCCGGCGGGATTCCTGGGCGGGTCCGCTTCGGCCGCTTTGTCTGGTTTGACCGCTTCGGCCCGGCTGGACGCAGCGGCTGGGGGCTGGTTGGCCGCCGGCGGATCGGCCGCACCGGCGACGATCGTTTCGGTCGGCGGCACACCGCCGCTCCAGCAGCCTACACAGCATAACACAACCAGGAATACCGTGGTGATGACGCCCATGGTTTGACCTCCGTTATTTCCCTAATCCCCCACGAAAAAGCATGTTAGCCTTTGTCCATTGTAATCGAACGGCCCGGTTTCCGCAAGTCGTCCCCCCCGGTTCCGGCAGAACTACGGCACTCACCCATAGGAGCTATGCCCCCAATAGAGCAGGTTCAGGGCGAACCGAAACACGGGAAAAAAGATATAGCCGAACAGGTACCAGGCCAGCAGCAACCCGACCGTTGACAGGCCGGGCTGGTGGAGAAACCGGCGGAGCCGGCGGGCATGATCGCCGGGTAAAAGAAGCTCCAGCGCACCGCTGCCGTCCAGGGGGGGAAAGGGCAACAGGTTGAATACCAGTAAAATGACGTTCAGGCTGAACAGGATGCTGGCCAGGATGGCCGCCGCCTTGGTCCATCCGCCGACGGCCAGGGCGACATGTTCCGGACTGATCTTGTCCGGAGCGGTGAACCAACCCAGATGCAGGCCGAGCCGGATGAACAACCCGGCCAGGATCACCAGCAGCAGGTTCGCCGCCGGCCCGGCCAGCGCCATCCAGGCCGACCGCCGGGGATGGCGCTCGGCCCAGGCGACGCTGTAGGGCGTGCTGGCCCAGCCGATCATCCAGCCGCCGATCGCGTAGGACAGGATCGGAACGATGACCATGCCGAACGGTTCCCGCCGGATATGCGCCACCGGATCCAGGCTGACCTGGCCGCCTTCGTAGGCCGTCGGGTCGCCCAGCCGCCAGGCGACCAGGGCGTGGGCGGCCTCGTGCAGGGTGACGGACGTCACGAAAACGACGAACCAGGCAATTCCATACGCCAGAAAATCCGTATCCACAATCGATCCTCGTGCCTGGCCCACATATCTCATCAGGGTTTGCGGGCCGGCAGCGGCCAGCCGCAGCCAATCATCCGCCGGACCTCGGCCGCGACGGGCTCCGCCTGCCGGGCGTCGCGGAAATCATGACACTCAGCATCCCAGCGCACCAGCGGGCAGGCGTCCCAGCCGCCAAACAGATCCTCATACGCCGCCGACAGCCGGGCCAGATAGGATTCGCTGATTTGCGACTCGAAGGGACGGCCGCGCCGCCGGATCCGCTCCAGGCAGGTGCCGATCGATCCCTGCAAGTATATGACCAGGCCGGGCGCCAGGAGATCGGGCAGGAGCCGGTCCTCCAGTTGACAGTACAGATCGTATTCCGCCGGGGCCAGGTTCAGCCGGGCGAAGAGCCGGTTCTTGGCGAATACATAGTCGCTGATCATTAGGGACCGGTCCCGGCAGGCCGTGTGGCCAAGCTGGCGAAAACGGCTCAACAGGAAAAACACCTCGCTGGGCAGGGCCGCCGACCGGATGCGGGCGATCTGGTCGGCCAGGAAGGGATTGCGGTCGTATTCCTCCAGGATCAATTCGGCCGACAGCGACCGGCTCAGGGCCCGTGCCAGGCTGGTTTTGCCGATCCCGATGCAACCGGCGATACAAATCAGCGTCGGTGCCGTCATAAAAAATTGGATCCCCCTGCCCGCGGGCCCAAACAGACAAATCTTCCGATGGCGGCCATTTATACCATGCGGTCCGACCGCAAGCAACAACGGATTGGGGTTGACGGGAAACGGTCTCTAATCCAACTCGGCGAGGATCTGACGGACGGTCTTGTGCAACACCGGGTGGACGAGATGGGGGGCGATCTGGGCCAGCGGCGCCATCACGAAACGCCGCTCGTGCATCCGCGGGTGGGGAACCTGGATATCCGGCTCCCGGATCACCTGGTCCTCAAACAGCAGCAGATCCAGATCGATGCTCCGAGGGCCCCAGCGCCGCCGGCGGGTTCGTCCGAGGCGGGCCTCGATCCGATGCAAAAACTGCAACAACTCCCGGGCCGACATGCAGCTGTGCAGCTGGGCCACGCTGTTGAGATAGGACCCCTGACCGGCCGGGCCGCCGATCGGATCGGTCTCGACCAGGCCGGCCACCTGCACGACCCAGATCATGTCCGTATAATTCAGCAGCGCCAGCGCCTGGGCGATCGTCCGGGCCCGGTCGCCCAGGTTGCTGCCGATTCCGATATAGGCCGTTTTATACGTCGGCAAAATCATTACATTTCTCATCGCGGCCGACACATACTCAGGTGGCCGCCGACTCCATTACAAACCAATTTAGGATCAACTCGGAA
>JAFGFX010000157.1 GCA_016930855.1 Sedimentisphaerales bacterium
CCCTGCACGGGGTCAACGACGCCGAGGGGATCAAGGCGGTCCTGGAGGCGGGCAAGGCCCACGACGTGGTGATCCTGGGCGGCGGCCTGATCGGGGTGGAGATCACCGAGGCCCTGGCCCGCAAGGGCTGCCGGGTGACGATCGTCGAGAAGCGCAACCAGATCCTCCACGACCTCGACTGGGAGATGGCCAAGCTGGTGGAACTGCACCTGGAGTCGCACGGCGTCAAGGTCCTGACCAACACGATCTTCGAGGGCTTCCAGGGCGACGGCAGGATCCGCGGCGTGCAGACCAGCCGGGGCGTCCTGCCGGCGGACCTGGCGATCCTGGCCCTGGGGATCCGTCCGAACGCGGAGCTGGCCCGCCAGGCGGGTCTGGCGATCGGCCCCTTGGGCGGGGTCAAGGTGGACAGCCACATGCGGACCTCCGATCCGGACATCTACGCCGCCGGCGACTGCGTCGAGTCGGTCAATTTCTTCACCCAGCAGCCGTGCTACGAGCCCTTCGGGTCCATCGCCAACAAGCAGGGCCGGATCGTGGCGACCAATCTCTGCGGGGCAAAAGACACCTTTCCCGCCACCCTGCACAGCGTGGCCTGCCAGGTGTTCGAGTACGGCGTCGCCCGCAGCGGACTGAACGAACAGACGGCGAGGGATCTGGGCTACGAGGTCACCACCGTCCTGGCGCCCTCGCCCGACCGGGAGCATTTCGTCCCCGGGGCCAAGACGCTGATGCTCAAGCTGGTGGTGGACACCAAGAGCCGCCAGTTGCTGGGGGCCCAGGCCATCGGGCCGGGCCACCCCGACAAGCGGATCGACGTGGCGACCATGGCGATCGGCGGCCGCATGACCGTGGACCAGGTCGCCAACCTGGACCTGTGCTACGCCCCGCGCTTCTCGCCGGTGATGGACAACCTGATCACGGCGGCCAATATCGCCCGCAACAAGCTGGACGGGGCGATGGTGGGGATCACGCCGATGGAGCTGCATCGCCGGATCGTCAATCGGGAGGACATCCTTCTGCTGGACGTGCGGACCCACAGCGAATACGAGCAGGAACGGCTATCCCACAGCCGGCATATCCCGCTGGGGATCCTGCGGGAACGGATGGGCGAGCTGCCCAAAGACAAATTGATCGTCGCGTTCTGCAACATCTCCCTGCGGGGCTATGAGGCCGCCCTGATCCTGCGGGCCGCCGGCTTCGCCGACGTGCGGGTCCTGGACGGCGGTCTGGACATGTGGCCCTATGAAAAGCTGCAATAGCCCCGGGGGCGGATGGGGCAGCCGAAGGCAACAGGTAGCAGATAAAGGCTAAAAAGGCTCTAGGCGATAGGCTCTAGGTTATAGTCTCTAGGCGATAGGCTCCAGGTGACAAGGGTTCGCGGGACGCCCGTAGCGCGGCGCCCCTCGCACGCCGCGGCGCTTGCCGCCAGGATCGGGCGCAGCACGAGGCGGACGCGGCGGCGGGCAAAGGATCATTTCAGCTTGGTTTTCAAGACCGACAGCAGCATGTCGTTGTCGATCGGTTTCTGGAAGACGCCGTTAAGGCCCAGTTCGCTGAAATCCAGGTTCAGGTTGAGGTTGTCCCCGATCGAGCTGAGGATATAGATGGGGGCCTGGTTGCCCTCGGCCTTCAGCTTGGTGACGAAGCTGGTGCCCGAGTCGATTTCCTCCATCATCAAATCGCAGATGATCAGATCCGGCTGGTGCTTCTGGAAGAGTTTCAGTCCGTCCTCGGCGCTCTGGGCGGTCACGGCGACGTAGTTGTTCTTCTCCAGCACCAGTTGCAGGCATTCGAGGATATCCGGATCGTCGTCCACGCACAGGATCACATGTTTTCCATCTTGCATCGTAAGCCTCCCTGGTTGTCGCGGGATTCGCGTTCTTGGACCTGTTGCAGTTGGGCCGCGAAAGGCTGAAACGTTCGATGCTGCATCACCGGCACCAGGCACTGCAGGGCCCGCGTGAGGTTCTGCTGGGCCCGGCCGGACAACGTCTCGCCAAACTCGTTATAGTCGTAGCCCCGGATCCCCAGGGCGTAGGCCGCGGGGATCCGTCCGAAATACTCCTGGGCCATGGCCAGCACCTGCGGCGGCTCCAGGCTGTGGGTGCTAAAGCCCAGCGCCGGCTCGGCGGCCAGCCGTAGGAAGAAAAAGGGCTCCCGCCCGGCCACCGCGGCGTCCACGAACAGCACGACGTCGTGATCGGCCACCGCCAGGGCGTTTTCCACCGTGAGCTGATAATCGATATGGACCGTCACGCCGGGCAGGTTCATCTCCTGCAGGGCGGCCCCGAAGGCGGCGCCCAGACCATCGTCCAGACGGCCGGGATTGCCGTAGCAGAGCACCAGTACGCGGGAAAGGGTTCGGCTCATATCTTCTCTTTCCGGTCCAGCAGGCGGCCCCAGTGATCGTACAGCTCCACGATCAGCGGCATCCGGCCCATGGCGTGGGTGGCGCAGGACAGGCAGGGATCGTAGGCGCGGATGGCCACCTCGATGTGGTTGAGCAGCCCCTCGGTGATCTCCTGGCCCGAAATGTGGTCCTGGGCCACCTTCCGGACGGCCCGGTTCATCGGCTCGTTGTTGCTGGTGGTCGAGACGATCAGGTTGGCCATGGTGACCTGGTCGTTTTCGTCGACCTTGTAATGGTGGAAAAGGGTGCCCCGCGGCGCCTCGATGATGCCGACCGCCTCGCCGCGCCGCTGGCCCGTGACGACCAGGTCCTCGCCCTGCAGGTCGGGATCATGCAGTAGGTTCCGCATGACCTCGCAGGAGTGCAGCAGCTCGATCATCCGGGCCCAGTGGTAGGCCATGGTGATGTTGTTGGGCTTGTTGTCGGTGACGGCCATGAATTCCCGGCGCTCGGCCTCGGCCAGCTCGGTGTCGAAGTAATCGCAGTTGTTGACCCGGGCCAGGGGGCCGACGCGGTACCAGCCCTGCTCGGGGCCCAGGCTCTTGATGAAGGGGAACTTCATGTAGGACCAGGGACGAACCTCCTCGGCGATGTAGTCCAGGTACTTCTGGTTGTCGGCGTGGTCGAAGATCGTGTTACCCTCGGCGTCGGTGGCCCGCAGGCCGCCGTCGTAGATGTCGTAGGCGCCGTCCTGGCGGACGATGCTCAGGTGGTTCGAGTCGAAGGACCCGAACGGCGCCAGGGTCTCCAGGTTCGCGACGGTGTAGTCCTTGGCGACCTTGACGGCGCCCTGGGACCACGTGATCATCTGGTCGATGTCCTGGAGCAGGCGGTCGCGCTGGGCGATGGACAGGTTGGCGTTGACGCCGCCGGGGATGGCGCCGGTGCCGTGGATCTTCTTGCCGGCGGTGGCCAGGATCACCTCCTGGCCGTATTTCCGCATGAGGATGCCCTGCTTGGCCAGCTCGGGGTACTTCGCGGCGACGCCGATGACGTTACGCACCGCCACGTCGGCGTCGAACCCGAAGAGCAGGTCGGGCGAGCTCAGGTGGAAGAAGTGCAGGGCGTGCGACTGGAAGAACTGCCCGTGGTGCATCAGCAGGCGCATCTTGCGGGCGGTGGGCGTCAGGTTCTCGCCGCCGACGATCCGGTCCATGGCCTTGGCCGCCGCCACGTGGTGGCTGACCGGGCAGATGCCGCAGAGGCGCTGGACCAGCACGGGGACCTCCCAGAACAGCCGGCCCTGGATGAACCGCTCGAAACCGCGGAATTCCACGATATGCAGGCGGGCCTGCTTGACCTGCTGGTGTTCGTCCAGGAGCAAGGACACCTTGCCGTGGCCTTCCACCCGGGTTACCGGTTCGATGATCACTCGTTTGAGATTATTGCTCGTAGTCAATGTGTATTCTCCTGGCCTCGGGGGCGTCCAACAAAACGGCTTATTTTATGCCATCGCAGGGCGTTTAATCGTACTTGATCAGGTCATACGGCAGGTCCACGGGCTTGTCCGTCAGGAGGGCGACCAGCGTTTCCCAGATGGCGTCGGCCCGGGGGGGACAGCCCTGCAGGAAGTAGTCGATCTTGACCACCTCGTGGCAGGGATAGACCTTGTTCAACAGCAGGGGGATCTCCGGGTCGTTGGGGATCGTCTTGGCGGGATTGTACACGCTCGGGCCGTTGAGGTAGGCCTCGTCCAGGCACTCCTGCAGGGGAATGGTGTTCCGCAGGGCGGGGATCCCGCCCAGGATGGCGCATTCGCCCAGCGAGATGAGAATATCGCAGTGGCGGCGGAAATCCTTGAGAACCCGCACGTTCTCCTCGTTGGCGCAGCCGCCCTCGATCAGGCCCACGGCGCAGCGATGGTGAAATTCCTTGATGTCATCGATGGGGGACTTGTCGAAGTCCACCAGCTCGACCAGCTCGAGTATCCGCTCATCGATGTCCAGGATGGACATGTGGCAGCCAAAGCAGCCTGCCAGGGAGGTGGTTGCGATTTTCGGTTTTGCCATGTGAGGTTTCCTTCTTCCGTAATGTATGGTATGCCGCCGGAAACGGGATGCGAAATCAGGCGTTTTTCCTGGCGGCAGGCAGGTCACAAGGAACCGCCGCCCGGCCGATTTCTTCTATGGTATGTCCTATATATATGCCGGAACAGCCGCCGGGGGCGTTGTCCCCCTTTTATCCGGTCGCCGACCGCTTGGCCTCGATGTCGGAGCCGATCGGCTGATGATCGTACCTGCGCCGGCCGATCGGATCGGCGTAGCCCTGGCGTTTTCTCATCAGGGCGCCGACCGGACAGATCGAAAGGGCCTTGTCGGTGACGTCCACGTCGGTGTCGGCCAGCCGGGCCTCGGCGTTGACCGCCACGCGTTTTTCCGGCCCCCGCCCGACGAACTCGAAGACGTGCTTGCCGTCCAGGTCCCGGCTGGCCCGGATGCAGCGGGCGCAGAGGATGCAGCGGTTGCGGTCGATGTAGATGTCCGGGTGGGAGGCGTCCACGTCCCGGGCGGGGAACTGGTAGGGGAATTTCGGGGCCATGATCCCGAAGCGGTAGGCCAGGGCCTGCAGCTCGCAGTTGCCGCTTTTCTCACAGAACATGCAGTAGTGGTTTCCCTCCACGAAGAGCATGTCCAGGATGTTCCGCCGGACGTTGTTGAGTTTCTCGATGTCGTTCTGGACGACGATCCCCGGGGCGACCGGCTGGGTGCAGGCCGACTGCGGCCGGCCGTTGACCAGGACGGTGCAGATCCGGCAACTGCCGTGCGGGACCAGATCCTTGTGGGCGCAGAGGCGCGGGATGTAGATGCCGGCCTCGTCGGCCGCCTGCAGGATGGTCTGGCCGGGCCGGGCCGAGACCTCCACACCGTCGATGATAAAGTCGATTGTCTGGCTCATGGGCACTGGATACTCCTGTCATGAATGCGCCGGTCCGCGACCGGCGATGGCCGCCGCCTCGCGGACGGCGGCCTGTATGTCGAATGTGGGCTTCATTCCCTTTTCCGGCTCGATCAGGCGGGAGGTGTATTCGCCGCGGAAATTCTTCAGGGAGGTCAGGATGGGATTGGCCGAGGTCTGTCCCAGGCCGCAGCGGCTGGCGGTCACGATGGACTGGCCGAGATCCTCGAGGTAGTCCAAATCGGCCGCCTCGCCCTTGCCGGCCATGATCTCCTGGAGTTTCTGCCGCAGCAGCACGTTGCCGACCCGGCAGGGCGTGCAGTAGCCGCAGGTCTCTTCGATGAAGAATTCCATGAATTTATCCACGAGGGGCAGGATGTCGCGGTTGGGCCCGAAGACCATGATGGACCCGCCGGTGGCCAGGTCGTCGTAGCAGATGGTCCGCTGGTAGTCGGACGGGCCCACCAGCTGGCCGCTGGGGCCGCCGACCTGGACGGCCTTGGCGTCCTCGGCGCCCACCATCTTCAAGAGCTCGGCCAGGGTGATCCCGAAGAGGACCTCGTATACGCCGGGCTGCTTGCAGTCGCCGCAGACGCTGAGCAGCTTGGTGCCGGGACTGCCCTTGGAGCCCTTCTCGGCGAACCAGGCGGGCCCGCGGTCCAGGATGCGGGTCACGCAGCAGAAGGTCTCGACGTTGTTGACGATGGTGGGGCGTTCCAGATAGCCCTTCTGGGCCGGAAACGGCGGGCGGTTCTTCGGATCGCCCCGCAGGCCCTCGCAGGAGCTGATCAGGGCGGTTTCCTCGCCGCAGATGTAGGCGCCCGCCCCCATCTGGATGCGGATGTCGAAATCGAAGCCCTGCTTGCCGCAGACGGCCTTGCCGAGCAGGCCGGCGTTGCGCCGCTGATGGAGGACGTCCTCCAGGAAGGCCCGCAGATAGGCGTATTCGCCGCGGAGGTAGAGGATGCCGGTATCCGAGCCGATGGCGTAGCCGGCGATGGTCATGCCCTCGAAGAGCATGTCGGCCCGTTCGGTCAGCAGGACGCGGTCCTTGAAGGTGCCGGGCTCGCCCTCGTCGGCGTTGCAGATCACGAATTTCTTGGCCCCGGCGGCGGCCCGGGCGAATTCCCACTTCATCCCGGTGGGAAAGCCGGCCCCGCCCCGCCCGCGGAGCCGGGCGGTCTTGACGTCCCGGATCACCTCGGCCGGGCTCAAGGCCAGGCATCGCTTGAGGGCCTCGCCGTTGGGCAGGGGATCGAAGATGACCGGGCCCTTCCTGCGGATGTTGTTGTGCACCATCGACTGGACCAGCTCGCTGGCGTTGTTGCCGTCGCCGAGCTTGTGGACGAGTTTTCGGGGATCGGGATCGGATTTGAGGGTCGAGACGATATCGCCCACCTTGTCGCGGGAGAGGTAGGTGACCACGACGTCGTTGACCAGGGCGGCCGGCGCCTGGTCGCACATGCCGATGCAGGGCGTATGCTCCAGGCTGATCAGGCCGTCGGGGGTGGTCTGGCCAAACTCGATGCCCAACTGCTGCTCAAACGCCTGGGCGACCCGCCGGGCCCCGAACATCTCGTCGATCACGTCGTTGCACAGGCGGATGACGATCTTGCCCTTCGGCCGGTTGGACAGAAAGGCGTAAAACGACACCACGCTCTCCACCTCCACCCGATGGGTATCGACCTGCCGGGCGATCAGGTCCATGGCCTCGCCGCTGACGCAGCCGCATTCCTGCTGGACCAGGCGGACGATGTCCATCATCCGCGTCCGGTCGTTGCCGCAGCGGGCGCACACGTCTTTTACCATCGTTTGCCAGTTCTCACTCATTGGTGTTCCTCAAACCAGGTATCCTGTTTTTCATTAACACAATGGATCGAGGATTATAGAGGATGATGGATTCGGCGGCAAACGTTTTTTGGGTCTGCCGCGGCCAAATCATCCCGCGCCAACGGCCCGGCGGCCGGATCTTCGACCGGGATCGTCTCCAACCTGCTCTGGTTACAGTGGTTCCGAGTCTCGGGCGGTCGCAGGGCCCGCGGGCCAAACGCCTGCGAGGACGGGTTTTTCGCCCCGGATCGGCCGGCCGGGATTTCGGCGCCCACGGCCCGGAGGCCGCCCCCGATGCAGCGCCGGCGGGTACTTTTGAAGCCAAAAAGGGACGCGAACCGATACGGAAAGTATACCCGCCGGCAACATTGTCCATCCAGGCGCGAGAGCGCCCCGGCCGGGCCGTCTGGATGGATTGTTCGTCGCCTTTGGCGGCCAACGGCGGCGGCCGAAACGGATTTGACCGTCCTGGGGGGATTGCCCCAGGCAGCGGTGCCCGTCCGGCCGGCGAGAAAAAACTTACATCCCGTAGTATCACGGATAGAGTGCCCTGTCGTGTCGTTTCCGGCCGGGCCAGGGTATGAGGTCCAAGCGAATGCGTCCGATAATATTCCGTTTGGGGACTCTCCGGCACCTGGCGGTCCTGGCGTCTCTGGCAACTCTGGCGGGTTGCAGTTCCAGCGTGCGTTATTCCGCCCGGCAGGAGGCCAAGTACATCAAGCCGGCCGTGGCGGTGATGCGTTTCGAGAATCGCGCCGTGACCAGAATCCGCTGGGACCTGGCCGACGGCCTGGCCGACCAACTGTCCGACCGGCTGCTGGCCACCCACCGTTACGTGGTCCTGGACCGCCAGCAGCTCAACCAGGTCCTGGCGGACACCCAGCGGACCCAGAACGGCCAACGGGCCGGTCAGGGCCGCCCGCAATCCGGCCTGAAATACCTGATCAAGGGGACGATCACCGATTTCGGCCACGTCAAGACGCCGCCGGGGGCCAAGGGCCTGCTGAATTGGAATCCGCTCTCCCATGACAACTACGCCACGGTGGCCGCCACGCTGTACGTGATCGACATGGAAACCGGCCGGATCATCGCCAGCCGCAGCGTGGAGGCCCGCCTGGCCGATTCCGAGGACCAGCCAGGGACCACCTACGACCAGATGGCCTTCGGCAGTTTCACCTTCTACCGCACGCGGCTGGGCCAGGCGACCGACACGATGCTCGCCAAGGCGGTCCGGCAGATCGCCGAGATCATCGACGAACAGCCCTTCCAGCCGAAGATCGCCTCGGTGGTCAACCGGCAGGTGGTCATCAACGGCGGATCGAACCGCCGCATCAAGACCGGCACGGAATACATCGTCCGCCCGCCGGCGCAGATGGTGCTCGATCCGGACACGGGCCGCTATCTCGGCCACATCGCCGGCGAGCAGGTCGGCCGGGTGCGGATCAGCCTGGTGACGGAAAAGTACGCCGTGGCCGACATCGTCGCCGGCAGCGATTTTCAGCCGGGCCAGACCCTCTTCCCCCAGGACGGCCAGACGGCCGCCAATCCGGTGGTCTTCAGCAGCTATTAGCCCAGCCGGCCGGCCTCCAGGGGATCCCCTCCGGTTGCCTCTATCGTTCGTTGGTATGCCGCCCCCACCGTCAGTCTGCGCATCCGGGCCAGTCAGCGGCCAATCCCGGCGCCCCTCTGGGCGGACCATTCCTGGCTGGCGATTTTTGCCGGCCCCGAAACAATCCTAATCCGGATTGCCGCCGGTTGGAATTTTTTGGCTTCCCAAGGCCGCCGTTTTGGCGTATATAAGCCACTTCGTCAGACGGGCCGGATCGGCGGGTTTCCCGCGCCATCCAGAAGAATGAAAAATGGAGAGGATGATACCATGAAAATCAGCAAGACCGCCCAGTCGGTCTCGGACTCGGTGACCATGGCCGTGACCGCCCGGGCCAAGCAGATGAAGAGCGAGGGGATCGACGTGGTCAGTTTCGGTGCCGGCGAGCCCGACTTCGACACGCCGGTGTTCATCAAGGAGGCCGCCAAGCGGGCCCTGGACGCCGGGGCGACCAAGTACTCACCGGCGGCCGGCAACCTGGAGCTGCGACGCCAGATCGCCCGCAAGCTCAAGGAGGAGAACGGCCTCGATTACACCGCCCAGCAGATCGTGGTCGCCTGCGGCGCCAAGCACGCGGTGTACGAGGCGATTCACGCCATCGTGGATCCCGGCGACGAGGTGCTGATCCCCACGCCCTACTGGGTCAGCTATCCCGAGATGGTCCGCCTGGTCGGCGGGATTCCCCGGATCGTCGAGACCCGTCAAGAAGATGACTACAAGCTGACCGCCGAGGGCCTGCGGCGGGCGATTACCGATAAAAGCTGTCTACTCATCCTGAATTACCCCGGCAATCCCAGCGGCTTCTGCTACACGCCGGCGGAGCTGGCTCACCTGGGCGACGTGCTGGCCGGGACCGATCTGGCGGTGCTCTCCGACGAGATCTACGAGAAGCTGGTCTACGGCGACGTGGAGTTTCGCAGCCTGGCGGCGGTCTGTCCGGCCCTGCTCGACCGCACCGTCACCATCAACGGCCTGAGCAAGAGCTATTCCATGACCGGTTGGCGGATCGGCTACGCCGCCGGGCCCGCCGACGTGATCGGCGCCATCGCCGGGATCCAGTCGCATACGACCTCCGGGCCGGCCACCTTCGTCCAACTGGCGGCCATCGAGGCCCTGCGGCAGGGCGAACCGGACATCCGCCGCATGCACGCGGAGTTCGCCAAACGGGCCCGGCACATCCACCAGCGGCTCAATAGCCTGGAGGGCGTCTCCTGCGTCGAGCCGACGGGTGCCTTTTATGTCTTTCCCAACGTGGCCGAGCACTATCCGCGGCTGGGGGTTCCCGGAAGCGCAGAGTTCTGCCGGCGGCTGCTGGAGGAGGCCCGGGTCGCCTGCGTGCCCGGTGCGGGTTTTGGCTGCGACCAGAACATCCGCCTGAGCTTCGCCACCTCGATGGCCCAGATCGACAAGGGCGTCGACCGCCTGGCGGAATTCCTGCAAAACGCCTGATCAACCGGAGAGGTACCCCGCCTATGCGATCGGCAAGGAGGTCAGGGAACGGCCGGGAGCCAAAGGCATCGACCGTGGTGTTCGCCGACGCCTGGCGGGAGTTTTTCGGGTATTTTAACCTGCTCTCGCTGCCGGATTTCTATGACCTGACGCGGCGCTACAAGCAGCGTCAACTGGCGGTGAAAAAGGCCGTCGTCACGCCGTTCGCCCTGGAGCGGGACGGGCAATCCTTCGAGTTCTTCATCAAGTGGTATCTGCGGGTGCCCTGGAAAAACCGCCTGTCCGTCTGGCGGCGCTGCGGGCGGCGCTGCTCCCAGGCCCAGGCGGAATGGCGAACCGCCGGCGCGCTGGCCCGGATCGGCATCGGGGCCTATGAACCGGCCTGCTACGGCCAGGAAGGATTTTCCTGGCGGGAAGGACGCTCCTTCCTGGTCACCCGCCGGATCGAGGCACTCTCGCTGGGCGATCACATCCGCAACTTCTGGCCCGAGATGTCACCAGACGGACGGCGGGACCTACTGGCGGCGCTGGCCCTGTTTATCCGCCGGATGCACGATCAGGGGTTCTATTTCCCGGATCTCTATGCCAAGCACATCTTCGTCGAGGCCGGTGAGTCGGGCGAATATCGCTTCCGCATCATCGATCTGCAACGTGTCCACCGCGGCGGCGGCGACCGGGCCAATCGGGTGCGGGATCTCGGCGCCCTGAACCAGAGCCTGCCGGCCTCCCTGGTGGACGCACGCCACCGGGAGCGATTTATTAGAGCGTATGTCGGCGACGGCCGGCCGGAGCAGGCGGCGCGGCTCCTGCGTCAGGTGCAAAAACGAGCTCGCCATCTCGGACGATACCGGGACGACGAGCCATAAGGTCGCTTGCCGCGACCGGCAATTCGACGCGGGCGCGGTTGGCTTTTCGACGCTCCCGTTGGTCGCTGCCACTTGGCGAGGTGCGTATCGCAACTCCATCCACAAGCTGCGCTTGTGGCTGCCATCCTGAATTTTGCCAACTATGCAGGTTCAGAATGAACCGTCAACTTGCCAATCACGCTCGCGGCGATCTATGAGTGCGATTCGCACCACCTCGCCCAAAGGCTGGAGGCTAAATGGGCGGGGTATGGGGCAGAGCCCCAAATAAAAAACGTCGCCGTAGGCGACACCACATTTTTGCATTTTGATACAGGATTCCAAGGCTACCCCTTGCTCGCCGCGACAGGCAATTTACCGCAGGCGCAGTCATCTCACGAACGAGAATCACTAGAACAGCCGCCCGCTGTCGAGCAGGAATGTCACCGGTCCGTCGTTGACGCTGGAGACCTGCATGTGGGCGGCGAAGACGCCGGTCTGGCATGGAACGTTATAGCGCCGGATGGCCTCGACGGCGGCCCGATAGTACCGCTCGGCGCGGTCCGGCGCGGCGGCCTGTTCGAAGCCGGGCCGGCGGCCCCGGCGGCAGTCGCCGTGCAGGGTGAACTGGCTGATCAGCAGGATGGCGCCGCCGACGTCCTGGACGCTGCGGTTCATCTTGCCGTTCTCGTCGGCGAAGATCCGCAGGTGCACCAGCTTGTCGACGATGAACTCCAGGTCCGCATCGGTGTCCGCCCGGCCCACGCTGAAAAAGACCAGCAGCCCCCGTTCGATCCGCCCGACGACCTGGCCGGACACCTCGACCTGTGCCTGCAATACCCGCTGGATGACGACGCGCATGGGAATTCCTCGGCCTCTTATGCCTTACCGGATCGGCGATCCTTGTCCCGCCGCGGGCCGGGGCCGTCTTCGGTGTACTTGCCGGCCATCGTCCGGGCGATCCGGCCGATCTGCTGGCGCAGGGCCTTCGGCTCCAGCACCTCGGCGTGATCGCCGTAGCCCAGGATCCACCAGGTGATCTCGCCGAGCCCGTCCACGGACACCTCATAAAGAAGGGATCCGTCCTCGTACCAGGTGATTTTCTGTTTGCGGTGCCAAAGCACCTCGGCGACGTTGACCGCCACCTGGGGATCGAAACGGACCCGGACCTGGTAGATCCTGCCCTCCGGAATGATCGACCAGGCGTCGCCCAGGTAGTCCTCGATGCGGAAGCGACCGTCGACGACATAGCGGCTCGAAAGCATCTCACAGGCCTTGATGCGGCCCAGCTTGAAGGTCCGGATCTCATCGTGCAGCGACGAATGCCCGATCACGTACCAGGCCCGCTGGCAAAAATGCAGGTGATAGGGGCTCAACCGGGTGCGGATCAGCTTGCGCTCGTGGAAGGAGATGTAGCTCAGGTCGCACTTGCGGTGCTGCCGGATCGCGGTTTGCAGCAGTGCCTGGATCCCTTCCAGCTCCTCGTGCCGGGCCGTGGCGGCCAGGCGGGTGGTCACGTGGCACAGCACCTGGCGGCAATGCTCCTGGATGTGCGCGGGCAGGATGCATTCGATCTTGCGGGCCGCCTCCTGAGCGGCCTCGTGCAGCGGCAGGCCGTCGGTCCGCCGGGCCTGCCGGCTGACCAGCAGCAGGGAAATGGCCTCCGCCAATTTCAGGTTGACCGGCGGCAGGAAGAACTGGCGATCGATCCGATAGCCGCCCTGCTCGTCGTCGTAGTAGCAGGGAATGCCCGCCTGGTAGAGCATCTCCAGGTCCCGAAACACGGTCCGGCGGGAGATCCCCAGCAGCTCGGCCAGCTCGGCCGGTCGATAATACCGGCTCGATTGCAGCAGGTTCAGCAGTCGCAGTATCCGTTCCAGTCGCGTGACCTTCATGCGATATTCCCCGGATCCAAGCAGGTTCGACCGGCCGCGGCGCGGGACGTTTGCCGGTTGGCATACGCGCCGCTTGCCGTGTACTATACGGCCTGGCGGTCGAAAAGCAACCCGGAACCGGACAATTTGGCTCGATTCCGCCCGGGGCCGGCACATTTTGGGGCGCGGATTCAAGTACTATGTGCACACCGGCCATCGTCGGTCTGTTGGCTTGGCGGCCAAATCCAGAGAAAAATCGTTTGGGCGGCCGGGACAATTTGGGGCGCGGGGGGGGGAAATTTTCCCGGCCGGGGCCCCGAGCGATTGTTCTCGTCGTCAATCTTGGGGTATTGTTAGATATCATGTTACGGCATGTTGCACTAGATTGTTAAATCCGCAGTGAAATTATTCGTCGAAACGCCGCGGTTTTGCGTCTAAGCAGGTAGAGGCACGGGCCACCCGGCCGCAATGCCATGTCAGACGGGAAGTTAGGGCGCCCAATCCAGGGTGAGGCGGATGCCCCCGCGAATTGTATCGATACTCAGGCAGGCCTTCCTGCCCAGCGATGAGCAGGCGATGCTGTCGGTCCGGCGGCAGGCCGATCCGGCGGCCTTTGCCCTGCTGATGCGGCGCTGGCAGCAGCCGATCCAGCGGCTCTGCCGGCGGATGACCGGCGACGCGCACTTGGCCGAGGACCTGACCCAGGAGGTCTTCAGCCGGCTCTATACCCGCCGGCTCGCCTATCGGGGCGAGGGCAAATTCTCCAACTATATCTGGCGGATCGCCGTGAATGTCTGCACCGACCGGCATCGCCGCCGCCGGCCAGGCGAGCTGACCGGCCTGGACGGCCCCGACGAGCTGGATGGGGC
>JAFGFX010000158.1 GCA_016930855.1 Sedimentisphaerales bacterium
AGGAGGTCGAGTCGTTTCGCAAGCAGGATCCGATCCTGATCCTGCAGGACCGGATGACGCGGGCGGGATTGCTCAGTCCCGAGCAGGCCAAGCAGATGGACGACGCCGGCAAAAAGGCGGCCGAAGAGGCGATCCGGTTCGCCGAGCAGAGTGAGCCGCCGGCGCTGGAAACCCTCTGGGAAGATGTCCTGGCCGAGGCCGATGCGGACATTGTCTAATGCGCCGTCTACCGTATCGGCGGCAGGTTTGGCGAAGCCCGGAAAAGCCCACCCTGTATGCACAATAGGCAAAGGAAGCAGTAATGGCGGTGATTACCTATCGGGAGGCCCTGCGGCAGGCGCTGGATGAGGAGATGGCCCGGGATGAGCGGGTGCTGCTGCTGGGCGAGGAGGTCGGCGAATACCACGGGGCCTACAAGGTCAGCCGCGGCCTGCTGGATAAATACGGCCCCCGGCGGATTGTCGATACCCCGATTACCGAGGAGAGCTTCACCGGCATCGGGATCGGGGCGGCCCTGGCGGGACTGCGGCCGGTGGTGGAGTGGATGACGTTCAACTTCGCCTTCCAGGCGATGGACCAGGTCGTCAACAACGCCGCCAAGATGCGCTACATGTCCGGGGGCCAGTTTACCCTGCCGATCGTCTTTCGCGGGCCCAACGGACCGGCTGAATGGCTCGCGTCCCAGCATTCCCAGGCCTGCGCGGCATTTTACGCCCACGTCCCGGGCCTCAAGGTCGTCCACCCGGCCACGCCCTACGACGCCAAGGGCCTCTTAAAGTCGGCGATACGGGACGACAACCCGGTGGTGTTCATGGAAGGGGAGTTGATGTACGGCTGGAAGGGCCAGGTGCCGGAGCAGGAATATCTCGTCCCCCTCGGCAAGGCGGATATCAAGCGTCCCGGCTCGGACGTGACGATCGTCACCTTCGGCAAGCCCCTGCATCTGGTCCTGGCGGCGGCCGAGACGCTGGCGGCCGACGGCATCGACGCCGAGGTAGTGGACCTGCGGAGCCTGCGGCCGCTGGACGAGCAGGCGATCTGCGACTCGGTGGCCAAGACCCGCCGCTGCGTGGTGGTGGACGAGTCCTGGCCGCTGGCGGGGATCGCGTCGCATGTGGGCTGGCTGGTCAGTCACCGCTGTTTCGACCAGCTCGACGCCCAAGTGGAGCTGGTCTGCGCCGAGGACGTACCGACACCCTACAACCACGCCCTGGAACTGGCGTCGCTGCCCTCCGAGGAAAAGCTGATCGCCGCGGTCAAGCGCGTCTGCTACCTGGAGTGAACGGCGGGCTATTATCCCGACGAAGGCATCAGGCCGGATTGCCCCGGCCCAAAGATAGTACAGCGAAAGGCCCATTGAGAGAAAGGCTGGCAATCATGGCGGAAAGGCTGCTCATGCTGGCGTTATCGCCCACGATGGAAGAGGGGATGATTGTCAAGTGGCACAAAAAGGAAGGCGAGATCATCACCTCGGGTGACGTGCTCTGCGATGTCGAGACGGACAAGGCGGTCATGGAATACCAGGCGACCGGCGAGGGCATCCTGCGCAAGATCCTTCGCCCCGAAGGCAGCAAGGCCGCCGTGGGGGACCCCATCGGCATCCTCGGCGATGAAGCGGAGGATATATCCTCACTGCTGGAGGAAAAGCCGGCCGCGGCCAAGGAACCACCCCCAAGCAAGGAAGAACCGGCCGCCCAAAAGGAACCATCCCCCAGCGAGACCCAGCCCCCGCCGGCCAAGGCCGAAGAGGCCGCCTCTGTTTCTGACGCCCCCACACCGGCACCGCCCGAATCGCACCAGGCCAAGCCGCGCTCCAGTCCGGTGGCCCGCCGCCTGGCCGCCAAGCATGAGCTGGACCTAAGCGCCATCCCCGGCAGCGGCCCCAAGGGCCGAATCGTGGAAAAGGACGTGATCCAGGCCATCGAAAGCCGTCGACAAACCCCGCCGTCTACACCGGCCGCTCCATCGGCTGCGGCGCCGGCGGCAGGGGGGGCGGTAACCGGCCCGGCAGCCAGACCGGCATCCGGCGAGGAGGAAATTATCGAGGTGTCGCCCAAGCGGGCGCTCATCGCCGAACGGCTCAGCCAATCCAAGTTCCAGGCGCCGCACTATTACCTGAAGGTGGCCGTCGACGTCGAAGGCCTGCTGGCCGGCCGCCAGCGGCACAACGCCAGCGCGCCGGAGAAGCTCTCGTTCAACGCCTACCTGCTGAAGTTCGTCGCCGAGGCCCTGCGCCGTCATCCACTCGTCAACGCCACCTGGAAGGGCGATACGATCGTCAAGCACGGCCGGATCGACATCGCCCTGGCCGTCTCCCAGCCGGACGGCCTGATCACCCCGGTGGTCAGAAACTGCCAGCACAAGGGCATCCTTCAAATCGATCGGGAACTCAAGGAGTTGGTCGAGAAGGCCCGGCGGGGCGCCCTCCAGCCGGAAGAATACAGCGACAGCACCTTCACGATCACCAACCTGGGCTCCTACGGCATTGAGGAGTTCACCGCGATCATCAACCCCCCCAACTGCGCCATCCTGGCGGTCGGCCAGGTTCTAAAGCAGCCCGCCGTCAACGCCGAGGGGCTGCTATGCGTCAAGTCGCAGATGAAACTGACACTGTCCTGCGACCATCGGCTGGTCGACGGCGTCACCGGCGCGGCATTCCTGGCCGACCTTAAGCGAATGCTGGAGTTCCCCGTAGAAATGCTCTACTAAGGTGGCATTGCCACCCATTGTTCGACGCGATCTCGGTTGGCGCGTTGACGTCTCATACTGAGACTGCTCGGCTGGCTAGACAAGTAGCATCCATTTCAAAGCTAGTTTCGAACATAGCGAGGTGGCATTTAACTTGAGTCCGCGAGCATATTTAATCCGTGTAATCCGTGGTTCCAATTTCTTGTCGAGGTGGCACAGCCACCCCTTGATCGACGCGGGCTCGGTTGGCTGTTCGACGCTCCCGCTGGTCGCTTCGTTTTGGCAAGATACGATTTGCACCTCGCCCAAAGGCTGGAGGCTTAATGGGCGGGGTTTGGGGCAGGGCCCCAAATAAAAAACGTCGCCGCAGGCGACACCACAATCTTACATTTTGGGTGGCATTGCCACCTCTTGTTCGCCGCGGTCGCTCGCCGCGACGGGCAATTCGCCGCGGGCGCGGTAGGCAAGGCGACGGTTCATTCTGAACCTGCTCGGTGGGCGAGACGAGTAGCATCCATTACGGAATACGTTGTCCTGAGAGGCTAACAAAACTGTGTCATTCCCGCGAAGACGGGAATCCAGAAGTCAGGTTATGAGGTTTTGTTAAAGTGGCTTCTTGTCAACCCGTATGGTTTTGCCTTATCTTGACTGAATGGACAAGTACAACCTGATCAGTTTCGCCGGGATCTTCGTGCTGCTGGTGCTGGGCTGGCTGTTCTCGCAGAACCGCCGGCGCTTGAACTGGCGCTGCACGGCGGCGGGCCTAGCGATCCAACTGGCCCTGGGCCTGGTCATCTTCCGCGCCCCGTACAGCCGCCGGGTGTTCCTCTGGCTCAACGACGCGGTCCTGCGGCTGCTGGAGGCGGCCTCGGCGGGCCAGAAATTCCTGTTCGATCCCCTGGCCAAGCTCCCCGCCGAAAGCGAACATTCCCTGGGATTCATCCTGGCGTTCCAGGGCCTACCGCTGATCATCTTTTTCGCGGCCCTGATGGGCCTTTTATATTACTGGCGGATCATGCCGCTGCTGATCCGCGGGTTCGCCTGGTTCTTTTCCCGGGTGATGAAGATCAGCGGCGCCGAGAGCCTCTGCGCGGCGAGCAACATCTTCGTCGGGATCGAATCGGCCACGGCGGTGCGGCCCTACCTGGCGGGGATGACCCGCTCGGAGTTCTGCGTGATCCTGACGGCCGGGATGGCCACCGTCGCCTCCAGCGTGCTGGGATTGTATGTTGCATTTCTGGCCGGGGTGTTTCCGGAGATCGCCGGGCACCTGATCTCTGCCTCGATCATGTCGGCCCCGGCGGCGGTGGTCATGGCAAAGATGCTAGTGCCGGAGACGGCCGAGCCGGCCACCATGGCCGGCGCCGTCCGGCTGGAATTTGCGCGGGAGTCGTCGGCCGTCGAGGCGGTCATCAACGGCGCTACCGCCGGCCTGAAGCTGGTGGCGGGCGTCTGCACCCTGCTGATCGCCTTTCTGGGACTGGCGGCCCTCTTAAATGTGCTGGTGGGCTTTACCGGCGATCAGGTCGGCGGCTGGTTCGGCCGGCAGTGGGACTGGTCCATCGAGAAGGGATTGAGCTATATTTTCTCGCCGCTGGCCCTGGTGATGGGGGTTCCCCCGGCTGATGCCCTGCAGGTCGGCCGGATGCTGGGCGACCGGCTGATCAAGACGGAGATCCCCGCCTACCAGGAGCTCGCCCGCCTGATCGGCTCACAGGGATTTTCCCACCCCCGCAGCGCCGTCATCGCCGCCTACTCCCTCTGCGGCTTCGCCCACGTCGCCTCGCTGGCCATTTTCGTCGGCGGCGTCTCGGCGCTGGTCCCCCAGCGCAAGACCGACATCGCCGCCGTGGCCTGGCGGGCCCTGTTGGCGGCCACCCTGGCCTGCCTGCTGACCGGCGCGGTCGCCGGAACCTTCTACCGACCGGAACTGGTCAGCCTGGTCAGCATGGCACCGCCGGGTAGCCCCTAGGGCGCATTTCTCATCCCGCTTTGCGGATCGACCAGATGCGCAGAGTCGCTTCATCGAATACTGACGATGCCGAAAGGACCTTTCCGGTGGGACGACAGGCCGACCGGCCCCTTCGCCCGGATCAATCCTTGATCCAGCCGATCATCATGATGTACAGGTCCGCCAGGTTGACGGCGCCGTCCTCGTTGACATCAGCGTTGGCGCACCAATGGTTGTACGGCGTGCAGTCCGTCCGCAGCCACTGGGCCGCGAATATGGCCAAATCCTTCAGGTTGAGCCAAAAATCGGTGTTCAGGTTGCCCATCGGGTTGTTCCAGACCAGCATCTCCTCGGCCGGGGCGTGCTGGTCGGGATGGAAGATGGTTTCGAGGACGGTGACCCGGCCCTCGGTGTAGATGTTCAGACGACTGCCCATCCAATACTGTCCCTCGCCGAGATCGACGATCGTGATCCAGCCGGTGCTGTCTAGCTCCGGGGTATTGCGCAGGCGGATCACCTCGATTGTCTCGTCCGGGTTCTCCTCCGTATACCCCCAAAAGATCACCGTGAATTCCTCGACCACCAGGTCGAAGGTACCGGTGACCAAGTCGGCCTTGTCCTTGATCCGGACCCGCATGTGCAGGTTTTCCGTGCCGAACTGCTGGCCCGGCGGGGCCTGCGGCTCGTCGTTGACGAGAAACTGGACGATCTCCGCCCAGATCCAGCCGTCGAACTCGACGATCAGGTCGTCGCCGTCGGTGGTTTGGGTGATGTTATAGAACTCGTTGGCCCGGATGTCGGTCAGTTCGACGGTGACGGTGATCAGCTCGCCCTCGTAGATCGTTGAGCCGGAATAATACACTGTTGTGCCGGGCATCAACTGATACGCCTGGCGCCATTCGGCCAGGGGCGGCGGCAGATCGGGATTGTCCGTATAGATCCCCGCCCGTAGGTCGGGTGCCAAGACGGCCGATAGAACCAGCGCCAGGTCCAGGCACAGGATGCGATGCCGGATTCGTTTGACTGCCATGATCGATTCCTCCCTTTACTCTTGGATCGGGCCGCCTTGAGCTTGTTGTCCCATCTTTCGGTCCGGCCGGTCCAGATCCATATTATACCGGTTTGGCTGCCGCAAGACAAGATCATCTTTGCGGCGTGAGGTGCCCTCCGGTCGCCAAACCAATCGTCCCGGCTCGGTGCGGGGGCGGTCCTCTGGGCCATATCGGACCTAACTGCCGGCCGCTATGCGCCGCCGCCCTCAAGGAGCAAGAAGTCACTTTGTATCCAAGACTGCCAGCTTGACAGGCCGGACTGATTCCGTTTTTTCATGGAGCTTGTCTTTCTTCCTGGGTCCCGCAGAGCCAAATCGATCGACTACGTCGAATTCAGCCGCCACTGGCTCAGCGAGTCAACGGCCAATCAGGTAAAATAATCCTCCATTCCTGAAGGCGGCAAAAACATGTCGCCGCCAGCCAACCAATACACTATAATTACACTTCACCGAACCTTTCTGCCAGGTGCCGCCAAGGAGAACGAGTATGGATCATCAGCGTGAATCAAAACCAAAGCGGGCCACGAGATGGATCGTGGCGTTTGGCGCCCTGTGGATTCTGTTTCTCCAGGTCGACTTCGCCAGGACCTCGGATTACGCCAGCCAGGAGCCCGTGGGCGAAATAGGCCCCGGAAAATACGTGACGCCCACGCATCAGATCCTGACGCCCGCGGGCGTCCAGGTGGAACTGCCCGGCATGAGGCCGCAGGCCCTGGCCCTGAGCCCCGACGGCCGCCTGCTGGCCACCTCGGGCAAGAGGCGGGAACTGGTCCTGATCGACCCGGAGAGCGGCCGGATCAAACAGCGCGTGGCGCTGCCCTCCAGCGAGGCCCGGACACCCACCGATGTGCCTCCTGCGGTCCTCGAGCCCGACGAATCCGGCCAACTCAGCTTCACGGGCCTGACGTTCAGTCCCGACGGCTCCCGCCTGTATCTATCCAACGTCGACGGGGACATCAAGGTGTTCGGCCGCGGTCCCGACGGCCGGGTCCAGGGCCTGTTCACCATCGACCTGCCGCCCGCCGACGCCCCGGGTCGCCAACGGGAGATCCCGGCCGGCCTGGCGGTCTCGCACGATGGGCGGCGGCTGTACGCGGCGCTGAATCTGTCCAACCGCCTGGCGGAGATTGACACCGCCAGCGGCACGGTGCTTCGCCTGTGGGACGTGGGCGTGGCGCCCTACGACGTACTGCTGGCCGGCGAGAAGGCCTATGTGAGTAACTGGGGCGGACGCCGTCCCGATGACGACAGCCTGACCGGACCGGCCGGCCGGGGCACGCGGGTCCGGGTGGATCCCGTCCGGCACATCGCCAGCGAAGGGTCCGTCTGTGTTATCGACCTGGCCCGCAATGCGCCCACCCGCCACATCCTGGTCGGGCTTCATTCGTCGGCAATGGCGTTATCGCCCACGGGACATCATGTTGTGGTGGCCAACTCCGCCAGTGACACCTTGAGCGTGATCGACACCCGCACGGACGAGGTGGTGGAGACCCTCTGGGCCAAGCCAAGCCCCGCCGACCCGTTCGGGGCCAGTCCCAATGCCCTCGCATTCAACGTTTCCGGCGACAGGCTCTACGTCGCCAATGGCACCCAAAACGCCCTGGCGGTATTCGAGTTTTATCCCGGCAAGTCAAAACTGCTGGGGATGATCCCCACCGGCTGGTTTCCCGGCGCGGTCGCCTACGACGCCTGGCGGAACCGGCTGTACGTCGCCAATATCAAGGGGGTGGGCTTGACCAGGAGCCTTCGGGATCCCCAAAAAAAGGAACACAACACCTATCAATACCACGGGACGTTGTCGCTCATGCCCGTCCCCGAGGCCGGTCAACTGCCGACGCTGACCCGCCGCGTGCTGGATAACTACCGGTTCGGCCTGTTGAAGGAGGCCCGGCAACCGGCCCGGCCGAACCAGCCCCCGCGGCCGATTCCCCGGCGGGTGGGCGAACCGTCCGTCTTCCGGCACGTGGTTTACATCATCAAGGAGAACCGGACCTACGATCAGGTCCTCGGCGACATCCCCGCCGGCAACGGCGATCCCTCGCTGTGCGTCTTCGGCGAGGAGATAACGCCCAACCAGCACCGCATCGTCCGCCAGTTCGTCCTGCTGGACAACATCTACTGTTCCGGCATTCTCAGCGCCGATGGTCACCAGTGGTCGGACTCGGCGTTTGCCACCGACTACCTGGAAAAATCCTTTGCCGGGTTTCCGCGCAGTTACCCCGACGGCATGACGGACAAGGATGTCGATGCGCTGGCCTACGCGCCCTCGGGCTTCATCTGGGACAACGCCATCGCCCACGACAAATCCCTGCGCGTCTATGGAGAATTCGCCATTACGCAGGCCTCCTGGAAGGATCCCAACCGGCCGGATCCTCCCACGTTCCTCGATTATTACAGAGATTTCATCGACCAGACCGGCCGGATCCATATTGCCAGCCGGCCGGCCATCGAATCGCTGCGGCCCTACCTGAACACCCGGACGGTCGGCTGGGACATGGACATTCCCGATGTGTTCCGGGCGGCCCGATTTATTGAGGAGCTCCGGGAATACGAACGCGGCGGCAGCCTGCCGAACTTGCTCATCGTCTGCCTGCCGAACGACCATACTTCCGGCACGCGCGAGGGTGCGCCTACCCCGGCGGCCCAGGTGGCGGACAACGATCTGGCCTTCGGACGGATCGTGGAGGCGATCAGTCACAGCCGCTTCTGGGAACACACCTGCATCTTCGCCATCGAGGACGATCCGCAGGCCGGCTGGGACCATGTCAGCGGTTTTCGCACCACCGCCTACGTCATCAGTCCCTACACCCGCCGCCAGGCCGTTGTCAGCACCCAGTACAACCAGACGAGCATCCTTCGCAGCATCGAGTTGATCCTGGGTCTGCCGCCGATGAACCAGATCGACGCCACCGCCACCGCTCTATTCGACTGCTTCACCGACACGCCCGATTTTAGACCTTATGTCGCCGTGCCCGCCACTATCCCCCTGGACCAGATGAATCCCCGTCCCGAGGACATATCCGACGCCACGCTCCGCCGCGATGCGCTCGCCTCGGCCGGCCTCGACCTCCAGGAAGTTGACCGATGCCCCGAGGATGTATTGAATCGCATTCTCTGGCACGCCCGGAAAGGGCCCGATGAACCGTATCCCAACTGGGCCGTGACAGCCGACGACGATTGAGCCATCTCTGCCGTGCCGGGCCGTTGTCCGTCGTCTTTGCTACCGGCTCATCTGATTGGGAACAACGTCATTTCTCGGCCAGAGGTTGGTGGGGTAGGGGGATTTGGCCAGAGGGGTATCGGCGTATATCGACGGTTACGGCACGGTCGAATCAACGATATCGGCGTGCCGGCCGGCGGAGAGCCACCGGCTCATGGCCGTTCTGCCGGAACGAAGCGAAAACACCGGCCGCTTTTCCCTTGCCCGCCGCCGCCCGGGCCGCTAGAATACCCTGCGTTCGGCGGCAGGACGCAGGGTAAATTCGGGGTACGAACCAACTGGGAGGCAGCGGACATGCAGATCATGAACTGGCTGTTGGCGGCGGCGGACGATACTTCCTCGCAGATCCAGGAGATTCACCAGCGGCTTCAGGAGGTCCCCCTCTGGGCGTTTCGCTTCTGGCTGTTGCCGTTTTTGATCGCCGTGGTCATGATATTGATCTGGCAGCGGCAGAAGAAGATCGCCGAGAACCAGGTCAAGCTGGCCCGGCTGCTCGACGACCTGATCGAGAAGACCGAGCGGAAATAAGCCCCGTGGGTGAATAACCCAAATTTTAATCTGAAGCGCAACGCATAGGTTTGCCCCAGAAGACCTCTGTCGGGGTCCGATA
>JAFGFX010000159.1 GCA_016930855.1 Sedimentisphaerales bacterium
AGAGCCATAATTATCATAAACGGAATTACAGGGATCGCCGCCGCCGGTTGGGCGGCCCGAAACATTCGGATGTCGACAAATATCCGTAGTTACCACGATTGCCATCGGAGATGATTTCATGTAGAAGATAGCCCTGTGTGTTTCTTCGTGGGCGAAAATAAAACTTCTTCCGATGGTGTGCTTATGTGCGCTTAAAGGTATCAGGAAATGCACGCGTCGGATGGTGTGACGATACGTTGATAAGGGATGGAGCTCTTGAGCAGCGCGCAGAAGAAACATATTTTCATCGTGGATGACGACAATGACATTCGCAAGGTGTTGCGGAGTCATCTCGAACGGGAAGGCTATAGGACCCTGGTCTTCTCGAATGCGGCGGAGTGCCTGGAATCGCTTTCGACGGACCATTGCTCCGTGTTGATTTGCGATGTGAAATTGCCGGACAAAAACGGCTTGGAGCTGCTCCAGGAGATTAGAAAGGATCGCCCCGGATTGCCGATCATCATGATCACCGTCTATGGCGATGTTCCCATGGCGGTCAAGGCCCTGCAATACGGCGCCAACGATTTTATCGAAAAACCCCTCGACATCCATCCCCTGCTTCATTTGATTTCCTCCATGCTGCGGTCGCCCGATAACGACAGCCGTCGGAAGGGCGAAGCGCTCACCCGGACCGAAGCACAGATTTTGGAACATATCCTGGATGGCCGCTCCAACCGGGGGATCGCCCAGATTATGCACCGCTCCATCCGGACCATCGAGGATCACCGCCGGAATATCATGCGCAAGATGGACGCCAAGAATGTCGTGGATTTGGTCCGAAAGGCCATCAATGCCTAGACGCCGGTTTTGCGCCGGCCGCGGCGGCGTTCCCGCTGTTCTGCGAGTCCCGTCGTCTTGACTCGCCCTTTGCCGGGTGGGCAAAACACCCGGCAAGAAATATTCGCCGCGGCGGGGCCGGGAGATGTCGGCAAAACCCGTATTTACCACGATAGACATAGAGGCCGTACATACGGTATACTCGAAATGGTAGATCGGTGGGCGGGCTGGTTCGCCGGCACCTCAAAAAAGGGGATTTCGGTCGGTGGCCCGCGTTGTTCAGTGGAAATACAATATCCTGACAAGTACGTTCTGATTGGGTGAGTCTGTCGGGGAAATCCGCCTGGACCCGGGAGAGAGGGAGTTATTTTTCCGGGGGATGGGGGGCAGCGCCGGGCTAGAGGCGTGTAGGATCAAGGTGGGATCTATGTCTGTCTGATTGTCTGTCTGTCTGATTGAACGATTGAATGAATGAATGACGGGGCTTGATCCTTCAGGATATCGCCTGGAAACCCATATGATCAAATTACCCCCACCGATTGCCCCAATTTGCCCGTCTGCTCAATCGAATTTTCTCTGGATTCTGCCTGAATAACAATGGCCCCACTGCGGCTGCTGTTGCTCTTACTACTTAGATCCGTAAAATCCCGTAGTTTCCACGCTTGTAGCAATCCGTGACGATGCCTATGCGCCTATTTGCCGATCACGTCCACCTGCCAGGGGCCCCTGGATGTATTCCCGGCCGACAGCGTGGCCATCAGGCGTACGTCGCCCGGATGAATTTGGATGTCGGCAAACAAACATTCCGTCGCGTTTTGCGATACCGATCGAACAATGTTCCGGTCGCCTATCTCCAGGGTTGCTTCGGCCGCCTGACTGACGGCGGGAAAACGCATCCGGATGTCATAGGGGCCCGAGCGCGCCGCGTGAAGTTGCCAATAGCCGTTCGAATCGGCCGCCCAGGGCCGCCCCTTTACATGATGCCAGTCCTGGCGGGTCAGGACGACCGGATTCTCCCGCGGCGTGCCGATATGGATCCGCGGCGGCGCGTAGTTGTCCGGGCGGGTACGACTTACATCGTCAAACCAGGCGTCGTACTGACGGCGCATCCGCTCGACGATGTCCGGCCGTTGGCGGCTCAGATCGCGGGTCTCCAGCGGATCGGTTTCCATGTTATAGAGCTCGAATTTCGGGTCCCCCGTAAACGATTCCTTGCCGAACCCGCTGGCATGCAGCAGTTTCCATTGTTGCGACCGGGCCGCAAAATTATGATACCTGACGGGCCGGTCCCCCCGGTGCGACTGGATGAAGATCGTCCGGTCCGGCCACGCTGTCGGCTCGCCCTTGAGCAGGGGCAGGATGCTTCGGCCGTCCAGGGACAATCCCTCGGGCACCAAAACGCCGCAGGCATCCAGGATGGTCCGGAACAGATCGATATGGGCCGCCACCCGGTCGGACCTCCGGCCGGCCGGCAGCGTGCCCGGCCAGTGGGCGAACAGTGGCGAGCGGATCCCGCCTTCATAGACCTCCGACTTCATTCCCCGCATGCCGGTCACGTAGCGCCGGCCGTTCGGGCCGTTGTCCACCAGGAAGAGGACCAGCGTGTTCTCGGTGATTCCCAGGGCATCGAGCTGCCGGAATAGCCTGCCGACATTGTCGTCGATGTTGGTGATCATGGCGAAGATCCGCGCCCGGTTGTCCGTATCGCAGCGCGGCGGCAGCGGATGGCCCTTCGTTTGCGGAAACTGGTCGTTATTCAAATTTCGGCCCTGGTAATATTCCAGCGGCGCTTCCGGGACGTCGTGGAAGGGGGCGTGCGGGGCGTTCGTCGGTATGTAGGCGAAAAAATTCCGCTGCTGCTGCCGGCATTGCTTGATCCACGCCAGCGCGTTATCAAAATACACATCCGTACAATAGCCCTTCGTCTGGATCGCGTTGCCATTTTCAAAGAGGATCGCGTCGGTGTATTTGCCCTCACTGCCGGGCGGGTCCGACGGTTGACCGATCCCGCCGCCGCGAAGTACGAGGGACTGCTCGAAGCCCTGGTCCATGGCCCGCATCGGATAATTGTCCCCCAGGTGCCATTTGCCGAAGATCCCCGTGGCGTAGCCTGCCTGCCGGAGCACCTCGGCGATCGTCACTTCCTGGGGGTCCATCCTCGAGCGGCCCAGGTAGGTGTCGATGCAGCGCGTGCGGTAATTGTAACGACCCGTCATCAAACACGCCCGCGTCGGCGAGCACACCGGGCTGACGTAGAAGTTGGTCATCTGCCCGCTGTGGCGGGCCATGGCGTCGAGATGCGGCGTTCGGATCACCGGATTCCCCGTCACGCCGAAATCCCCGTACCCCTGGTCGTCCGTCATGATGAGAATCACATTGGGCCGCGTAAGGCTTTTTTCACCTTCCGCCCTGGATGCTGCCGATGCACCCAACGACGTCAGTGAAAGTAAGGCCCATCCGCTCTCCCGCAAAAACTCCCGTCGATGGATCTGCCTGCCCATTGTGCCTGCTCCTTACTTCCCGATGGCTCAATGCGCCGTGCCTGCCCGGCGTTCGGTCGTCTGTTCACCGCGCCCGATCGAACGGCTGCAATTCCCAAAACAGTGCCTCCATTGCCCGTTGTCCGTGCCATAATTGAGTTTACACGGATTGTCGCTTGGATTATATAGTATGCCCAGTTGTGCCCGAAACGGAAATCTGTCATGTATTGGAACACCTATCGAGAGGGGAAAATGAGCAGGTCAACATCGATCCTACTGTTGGCGGCGTGTCTGGCTGTCGTCTTTGGACTCTCTGTTTCGCAAGTCAAGGCCCAAGCTTCACTTACAAACGATCCCGCCGCGGGGTCCGCCGAGGCGATTCCCGCCGGCCTGGTCGTCTACCCCGCCGAGCCGTCGGCCCATCCGATCCCGCGATACATTACCGGCAAGTTCTGCGAGCACCTGTTCTACAATATCACGCAGGGGATGGATGCCCAGATCCTGATGAATCCGACACTATCCGAGTATCCCTTCCGCGACGGGCAGATGTCGCCGGACGGGATCGTCATGTTTCTTTCGGATCGCAGGGAGATCATCCGCCGGATCCGCGGCAGCGCGCCCCGCTGGGGATGGCCCGCCGCCCAGATCGACGGCCTGGTCGATTCCTGGAACAACGCGCTGGCCTGCTGGTGGACCCGGATCGGCGCCGTCCGGACCAGCGCCGATGTCGGACCCGACGGCCAGCGGGCCCAGCGGATCGCCATCACCGCTCCCGGCCAGGGCATCGCCCAGTGGACCTGGCTGCCCCTGCACCGCATACGCGACTATGAATTCGAGCTGTGGGCGCGGTCGCCGGAGATCCAGCGGATGAGCGTGGTGCTCTCCGATCCGACCGGCGAGACGATCTGCAGCCGGGTGGACCTGACCGGCCTGTCAACCCAGTGGCGAAAATTCCAGGGGCGACTGACCGTACCGGCGGATCTGCCGGCCGATCAGGCCTATCGGTTCGCCGTCCTGGCCGATCAGTCCGGCGATCTGCTGCTGGAGCGGATCCTGCTGTATCCGGCCGACCACATCAACCGGGCCGATCCGGACGTCGTGCGTTTTCTGCGGGAGTCGCACCTGCCGCTGCTGCGCTGGCCGGGTGGCAATTTCGTCAGCGGCTATCACTGGCGCGACGGCGTGGGCCCGCTCCAGCAGAGGCCGACCCTGCCGAATTACGCCTGGGGCGAGCAGGAGAACAACCTTTTCGGGACGGACGAGTTCGTGGCCTTCTGCCGGGCGGTCGGCTGCGATCCTCTCATCTGCGTCAACGCCGGCAGCGGCACGCCCCAGGAGGCGGCCGACTGGATCGAGTACTGCAACGGCTCGGTCGATACCCCCATGGGTAAACTGCGGGCCCAAAACGGCCATCCCGAACCCTACGGCATTCGCTACTGGGAGGTGGGCAATGAGCTCTGGGGCGACTGGCAGTACTACTGGACCACCGCCGAGGGCTACGCGGACCGCTACCGGCAGTTTGCCCGGTCGATGCTGGCGGCCGATCCGCGGATTACGCTTTACGCCTGCGGCGCCCCGGTGTTCTGGGGCGATCACTGGAACAACACCCTCATCGGCCGGACGGCGGACATCCTCCAGCGGACCACCGATCATCCCCTGATCGGCGGCGATGTGGGGGCCGAGACGGACCCGCTGGACGTCTACCGCGATTTCATGGCGGTTCCGGATGTTCTGGAGCGAAAATGGTCCGACCTGGAAGCCGCCATGAAGAAGGCCGGTATCGACAATCCCCGCCTGGCCGTCACGGAACTGCAACTGTTCGCCCACCGGGCGCAGACCGCCGCCGGCGGCCAGCGACGGCTCACGCGGGAGAATCTGGTCAATCCGGCGACCCACGCCGAGGCCCTCTACGACATATTGATCTATCATGCCGCCGTCCGTCTGGCGCCGTTCGTCGAGATGGTGACCCAGTCGGCGACGGTCAATCACGGCGGGGGCCTGCGCAAGCAGCGCCAGCAGGTCTGGGCCAATCCCTGCCATTACGCCCAGACGATGTTCAGCGTCTTTGGCGGCGCCCGGCCGGTCCGGACGGATCTGGATTGTCCCCGCCGGGCGGCACCGCTGGTCCTGCCGGATCTGAAGAGGGTCACCTCGAGCCAGGACTACCGCCTCCTGGACGCCCTGGCGGCGGTATCCCCGGACGGCCGGCTGCTGATCTCGGTGGTGCACAAGGGAACCGACCAGCCGGTTGATTTAACTGTCCAGATCCTCGGCCGCCAAGGTGCCGGCACGGTCCGCGTCCTGCGCCTGGCGGCGGATGTGCCCTGGCGGGAAAATACCCTCGAAGATCCCCGGCTCATCGCGCCCCAGGAATCGAGCGTCCCCTGCCGGGATGGAACGCTGAGTCTCCGGATCGCGCCGTATACCTATGCATGCCTGGAGCTGCCCGGATGACGCCCGTCGGCGGGCATGATCGCAGAAGTAAATCCGTGGATATGAATTGGGAAAGGAACCGAAAATGGACGTAGCGCGGAAGAACTCGCTGATCCTCTTTTTTGGGGGAATATTCTTTTGTATGACGTGGGCCGCCGCGGCGCTGGCGGCGGAGTCCATCCCCCTGGCCGAGCATCCCCGCCCGGACTTCCAGCGGTCCCCGTGGCTCAATCTCAACGGCTCCTGGCAGTTCCGGTTCGATGCGGACAACCAAGGGCTGGAGAAAGAGTGGTTCCAGGCGGAGTCGGACTATCCGCTGGCGATCACCGTGCCCTTTCCCTGGGGCTCGGCGCTGTCCGGCGTGGCCGACGAGGCGGACATCGGCTGGTATGCGCGCCCCCTGCGGGTGCCGGCCGACTGGCGGGGCCAGCGGGTGTTCCTGGTGATCGGAGCCTGCGACTGGCACACGACCGCCTGGCTGGACGGCAAACCGCTGGGCGAGCACCAGGGCGGTTATACGCCGTTTGCCTTCGACCTGACGCCGCAGGTGCGGTTCGGCCAGCCGCAGAGACTGGTTCTCCGCGTGGACGACAGCCCGCATCCCTTCAAGCTCGAAGGCAAGCAGGGCTACGGCCGCGCCGCCGGCATCTGGCAGACCGTGTACCTGGAGGCCCGCCCATCGGTGGCCCTGGAGACGATCCATTTCAGTCCCGATATCGACGCCGAGCGGGTTAGGGTGCAGGTCGAATTGGACCAGCCCGCGCCGAAGGACTGCCAGCTCCGCCTGAAGTTCAACACCGGCGACCTGGCGAACCCGGTCGTTACCCGCGCCGTGGATCCGGGAGCCAAACAGATTGATTTTACCCTCCCCGTCCCTCGGCCCCGTTTGTGGACCCTAGAGGATCCCTTCCTCTACGAGGTGGAGGTCAGCCTGCTGGCCGGCCCGGCCGCTCCGGATCGGGTCTCCACCTACTTCGGCATGCGCAAGATCTCCGTGACGCGGCTGCCCGGCACCGAGATTCCCTACGTCGCCCTGAACAACAAGCCCCTCTATCTGCAGATGACGCTCGACCAGGCCTATCATCCGGAGGGCTTTTATGCCTATCCCTCCGACGCCTTCATGCGCGACGAGATCCTGCGGAGCCGCCGGATCGGCCTGAACTGCAACCGCATCCATATCAAGGTGGAGGTGCCGCGCAAGCTCTACTGGGCCGACCGGCTGGGCCTGCTGATCATGGCCGACGTGCCCAACAGCTGGGGTCCGCCGGAGGAAAAGATGCGCACCGAAAGTGAGTACGCCCTGCGGCGGATGATCCATCGCGATTACAACCACCCGGCGATCTTCTGCTGGGTCAACTTCAACGAGACCTGGGGTCTGTTCACCGACCGCAACGGCCGGCGCCGCTATCTGCCCGAGACGCAGGAGTGGGTGGCCTCCATGTACAAGCTGACCAAGCAGCTCGATCCGACCCGGCTGGTCGAGGACAACTCCCCCTGCAATAATGACCATGTCGCTACCGACCTGAACACCTGGCACGCCTACCTGCCCGGCTACGCCTGGCGGGAGCAGTTGGACCAGATCTGCCGCGACACGTTCGCCGGCTCCAAATGGAACTTCATCGGCGGGCGGACCCAGGGCGACGAGCCCATGCTCAACAGCGAATGCGGCAACGTCTGGGGCTACAAGGGCAGCACCGGCGACGTCGACTGGAGCTGGGACTACCACATCATGATCAACGAGTTCCGCCGTCATCCCAAGGTTTGCGGCTGGCTCTACACCGAGCACCACGACGTGATCAACGAATGGAACGGCTATTACCGCTACGACCGCTCGGAGAAATACACCGGCCTGGAGGAGCTGGTCGAGCAGATGAGCCTGCGCGATCTGCACGGCGCGGTCTATGTCACCGTCGGCGACGAACTCTGCCGGCAGGTCAAACCCCAGGCGGAAATTGAGGTCCCGCTGTATGCCTCCTTTTTAACGAATCAGGATTTCGGGCCGCAGCTCCATCTGAATTTCATGATGTACGGCTGGGACGAACTGGGGCGCCGGCAATTCCTGGGCGTCCAGCGCCAGACCGTGGCCTACCGCCCCTGGATGTGCCAGGAGCTGCCCCCCGTGCGGGTGACCATGCCTCAGGAAGAGACGCTAGTAGTGCTGGCCCTGCAAGTCGAGGACGCCGCCGGCACGGTGCTGCATCGGAACTTCACGACCTTTCTGGCCACCGACGACACGGACAGGCGCGAGCGCACCGTCAAACAGGATGATCGGCTATTGCGGCTCATCCGCTTTGCCCCCGACAGCTTTGCCCGGGCCGACTGGTCGCTGGGCCAATGGAACGTTCTGGGCGGCCTGAAGGTCAACGGCGCCGGCTCGGGATTCTTCGAGTATGAGATCCCCTGGCCGAAGGACCTGGATCCAGCCCGGATCCAGGCGGCCTCGGTCCGGGCGGAGCTGTCCGCCAAGCAGTTGTTCGGCAAGGACCAGAAGGACTCCCAAAAGCAGGAAGGCGACTTCATGCGCGGCAAGGGCACCCACGATCCCAGCCTGAATCCCAACGCCTATCCCATGACCGACGAGACCACGACGCCCGGCTCGGTCCGGATCCTGGCCAACGGCCGCACCATCGGCCGCTTCGACCTGCCGGACGACCCGGCCGATCACCGCGGGATCCTCTCGTGGCTCAGCCAGAAGCGGGACCGAACCCTGACCGAGGCCGGATCGTACGGCTACCTGATCACGGCGGCGATTCCCCTGGATATCTGCACCGCTGCCAAGCAGTCGGGCCGATTGATCCTCCGGTTCGAGGCCGATCCGGCGCTAGCCGGCGGCCTGGCGATCTACGGAAAGCGGTTCGGACGATTTCCGCTGGATCCCACGCTAATCTTTACACTCCAGGAGCAATAAGAAGGGCAGAGGCAGGCAGGGTCGCTGCGCTGATCAAAGACGACTTGCCGATTGGGCCGCGGCCCGCCGGATTCCATCAAGGGCGGCGATGGACGATCTGTCCCCGCACCATGGTCAATTTCGGCTGTTGGTCGGACGAGAGGATGTCCGCCAGCGGGTCCCGGTTCATCTCCTGTAGGGGGATTGCCGTCAGGTCCGCCTCCAGGCCGACCCGTATCGCCCCGGTCCGATCACCCCAGCCGACGGCCCGGGCGCCGTTTATGGTGGCCATCCGCAGGATCGTCTGTGTCTCCAGCTTGGGATACCTTCGCCGCAGAAACCGCATCTCGTCCAGGATGCTCAGCGAATCGTTGCTCGCCAGGGAGTCCGTGCCCAGGCTGACGGGGATCCCCAGCTCCAGCATCCGGGCAAAGGGGTGCTCCGGATGGCCGAAAAAGGCGTGGGACCGCGGGCAGAACGCCACGGCGTGACCGGTTCGGGCTAGCGCCTCCAGTTCCGGATCGCTGATATAATTCACATGGGCCAGGCAGAACGGCACGGCGGGCAGATCCATCCCCAGGAAATACGTCACCGGCCGCTGCCGCGGGCAGACGAAGCTGCCGTCCTCGTGATGGATGCGGGCCAGATACCCCGGCCAGGGCCCGCCGCCGGTTAGCAGGTACTCAACCTCCTCGGCCGTTTCCGCCAGATGGCTGGCCAGCGGCAATCCGTACCTGGCGGCCAGGTCCGCCGCCAGGCGGTACACCTCGATACCGGCCGAATAGGGGGCGTGGGGGGAAAGGCCCAGACGCAGCAGCTCGCCCGTCTCGGTCTGGCGGATACAGTGCTCCAGGTAGCGGCGGGGCGTCTCCAGGTCTCCCGTCATGCCGAACAGCTCGGCATAGCAGGTCTTGCGGATCGGTTGGGCGGCCAGAAAAGGCCAGGCGCGATGCCGGAAACAGATATCCCCCACGCAGGTCACGCCGGCCGCGGCGCTCTGGCGGCAGGCCTCGGCGATGGCGGGCCCCAAATCGCCGGCGTATTGCCGTCGGGCCTGCCCCAGCCGGCTGAGCCAGTCGACAAAATCCCCCTCGTAGGGCACCTTGCCTTTCAGGCCGGATAGTTCCAGATGGGTATGGGCGTTGACCAGGCCAGCCAGCAGGGCGCAGTCGGTCAGATCCAGGATTTCACTGTCGGGATGGTCCCGCCGCAGGGTGGCACACGGCCCCACGGCGGCAATCAGACCGTTTTGCACGGCGACCGCTGAATCTTGCGGCTGGCGGGAGCCTTCCGTCAGCAGGGCACGGGCATGCAGAATCAGCATGGGATCAGGTTTTGACCTTTAGCCGCCGTCCACTTTTCAGGGGTAAGGCCTCAATGCGGTGCATCGGATCGGCCGGTATGGTCTGGGCCTCCGGTTCGAGGTTCTGCTCCAGCAGCAGATCCTCCAGGTCGCCGGCGCGGTTCTCCTTCTCCAGGGCACTCATGAATTGCAGGGCGATCTGCATCCGCTGCTGTGCCAGCCGCCGCACGCCGTCGAACCGGAACCCCTCCCGCAGCCGCGCCGACCAGTAGTCGTAATCGATCTTGCGCCGCCAGCTGGTCAGGGCCTCCGAGACGCCGCGGCCGTGGACCACGTAGCGCCGCAGCTCGTTGAAGATCCCCACTGCGCCCATGTCCTCCAGGTTGCGGGCGTCCGAGAGGACCATGGCCTCGATTAGACGGGTCTTGCGGCTGCCGCTTTCCATGATGATGCTGCATACCCGCTCCATCTGCCGCGGATTGAGCAGGTCGGCCAGCTTTTCCTGCACCAGCTGGGCGGAGAAATCCCGCATGTCGGCGTCGGTCAGGTCCGCCAGGACCATCCGCGCCATCCTGTCCTCCTGGTTGGCGTACCGGGCAAAGCCGGCGTCCCGAAACAGGGCGGCGATATTGAGGCACTCGTGATCGATCTGAAAGCAGCGGACCTCGTTCAGCTGGGCGATACTGCCGCAATGACGCAGGATGCGGAAGGCCCGGTCGATGAGATAGCGGTCGGGAGTTCCCCTAAGTGTAGGTATGGAAAGGACTTGCTCGGCTGCTTCCTTGATGAGACCAAATTCCGTCATCGGAGCCTCCCGGAAATTACGGGTGATTAGGCATGAAAGTACCATGGGCGCTATAGTTCTATCGGCGCGAGCGGTGGAAATACTTGAATCCGACAGGCGTAATGCGGCAATTATCCACACATGCCGGGATGGGGCAGGGGGATCGGAATGGGGACACCGGCTGGGATTAAGCGTCTATTTGCCGATAAAAATAATCCCGCTGGACGGGCCGAAATCCCAGGGTCTCGATCAGGCCGCGCAGTTGCTCCAGCCGCAGCCGATAGGTCGTTCCGGCGGCCGAGACGACGTTTTCCTCCATCATCAGCGATCCGAGATCGTTGCAGCCGGCCAGTAGGCTGATCTGGCCGATTTTGGGCCCCTGGGTGACCCAGGAGGCCTGGTGGTTGGCGATATTGTCCAGGAACAGCCGGCTTAGCGCCGTCATCTTCAATTGCTCGTAGGGGCCGACAGGCCAGGTTAGACCGATCCGGCCGGCCAGCCGGGTATGGGCCGGCTGGTAGGGCCAGCAGGTAAAGGCGGTCAAAACGCCGCTATTCGGATCACGCCCGCGGCGGTCCAGCGATTCATCCTGGAGGTCCCGCAGCCGCTGGAGGTGCCTGATTCGTTCGGCCGGCGTCTCCGCGTGGCCGTACATCATGGTGGCCGTAGTACTCAGACCGAGCCGGTGGGCCCGGCGCATGACATCCAGCCAGGCGTCGGCCGTGCATTTGGCCGGCGAGACGATCCGCCGGACGCGGTCGACGAGGATCTCGGCGCCGCCGCCGGGCAGGCTGTCGAGACCCGCGTCCCGGAGGCGGCCGATGACCCGCTCGAGAGGCATCTCGAACCGTTCGGCCAGATGGAGGATCTCCGGCGGGGAAAAGGCGTGCAGGTGCAGCCGCGGATAGCGCTGTTTCAACTGCCCCAGCAGGTCCTCGTACCAGCCGAAGGGCAGGTCGGGATGCAGGCCGCCCTGGAGGAGGATCTGGGTGCCGCCCAGGGCCAGCAATGGCTCGATCTTGGCGGCGATTTGCTCTTCGGTGAGCACGTAGGCCTCCGGATGGCGGCCGGACACGCTGAAGGCACAGAAACGACAGCGGCAGACACAGACATTGGTATAGTTGATGTTCCGCTCGATCACGTAGGTGCGGATCCCGGCCGGGCAGCACTGCCGGCACCGCTCGTCGGCGCGGCCGGCCAGATCGGCCAGATGGCCGGACTGATACAGTTCGAGCGCCTGGCGGCTGGTCAGACGGTTGGCCGGAATCATGTCCATCTCTCCCATCGTCGCTTTGCCGTCATGATACGGATAAACGTCGGCGGAAGGGATCAAAAATTTTCAGATCGCCGCGGGTGCGAATCGCACCCATAGATCGCCGCGGGTGCGAATCGCACCCATAGATCGCCGCGAGGTGGATTGGCCAGTTGACGTCTCATCTTGAGACTGCCCGGTTGGCTAGGCGAGTAGCATCCATTATGGAGCATATTACGGACATAGCAAGGGGACATATATTACTGGAATCCGAGAGTATATTTAATCCGTGTAATCCGTGGTTTCAATTTCTTGATGGGGTGGCACCGCCAAGCGAGTCTTCGAGCTTGGGGGTGAGGTCGCTCGCCGCGACGGGCAATTCGCACCTCGCCAAGTTGTAGCGACCAGCGGGAGCGTCAAAACGTCCGACAGCCCGCGGCGATCTGAAAAAATCGCCGCAGGCGACAACGCTATTCGTCGCGCGGGGGGCAATTTGGCCGACTGGATCGCGTCATGGCGCCGTGGTATAATCCTCCTAATGGGAAATGGTCTTATGAACTTTTCGAAAGGGGTGACGTCATCATGAAGAGAATTCTATGGCTTCTGATTGCAGGGGGATGGTTTTTGGGTGGGGTTTTCCCGGCCGGCGGCACGCCGCTGGACGACTACGTCAACCGGCCGGATCCGCATTACGGCTTCCGGCTGGAAAAGACCATCCAAAAGGACGGCTATACCGCCGACGTGATCGATCTGACCTCCCAGGCCTGGCGCAGCGAAAACGAGGTGAACCGGTTGATCTGGCGGCACTGGCTGACGATCATCCGGCCGGATGCGGCAGCGTCCGATACGGCCCTGCTGTGGATCACGGGGGGGGTAAACGGCCAGCCGGCGCCCCAGGCGGCGGATACAATGCTGGTCCGCCTGGCGCGGCATACCCAGACGGTGGTGGTGGACCTGCGGACGGTGCCGAACCAGCCGCTGCGCTTCGCCGACGACGGGCGGGACCGCTATGAGGATGCGATCGTGGCCTACAGCTTCGATCGCTACGTCCGGACGGCCGACGCGACCTGGCCGCTGCTGCTGCCGATGGCCAAAAGCGCCGTGCGGGCCATGGATACGGTCCAGGCGCACATCAAGCAGGTCAGCGACGGCCGGATTCACATCGAAAACTTTGTGGTCTCGGGCATGTCCAAGCGGGGTTGGACGAGCTGGTTGACAGCGGCGGTGGACCAGCGGGTCACGGCGATCATACCGGGAGTAATCGACGTGTTGAACATGGACGAGCAGATGGACCACCATTTCGCGGCGTACGGATTCTACAGTCCGGCGATCCGGGACTACCAGGACAAGGAGATCTTTGAGAGGATGGGCACCGCCGAGGGCGTTCGCCTGACGGATATCGTTGATCCTTTCGCCTACCGGGACCGGCTCGGCCTGCCGAAGTATCTGGTCAACAGTGCGGGCGACCAGTTTTTCCTGCCCGATTCGGCGCAGTTCTACTTCGCGGACCTGCCGGGCGAGAAATACCTGCGCTACGTGCCGAACACGGATCATTCGCTGGGCGGTTCGGACGCCTGGGACAGCGTGCTGGCGTTTTATCAATCCGTCCTGAGCGGCACCCCGCGGCCGCGGTTCGCCTGGGTCATCCGGGACAACCAGATTATGATCCATACCCAGGAGAAACCCTCGCAGGTGTGTCTCTGGCAGGCGACCAACCGGGAAGCCCGCGATTTCCGCCTGGAGACCATCGGGCCGGCGTGGAAGAAAACCGAACTGGCGGTCCAGGCCGCCGGCATGTACAGCGGCCAGGTGGAAAAACCCTCCAAAGGCTGGACGGCATTCTTTGTGGAGCTGACCTATCCGATGCCCGGGGGTATTTCCTGGAAGTGCACCACGCCGATCCGGGTGGTGCCGGACGTCCTGCCCTTTGCCGATAAGTTGGCCGAACGGAAGAAATGAATCGCTTGCCCGCCGGGATTCGCGGGCGATGGGGCTTGGTCTGCCGGCCAAGTCAACGCATAAACCTGATCGGCTGTTTTGCGCAGGGGTACATCGTTCGGCGCGGGGCGTCAGGTGAGGTGCTGTTTGACGGCGCGGCTGCCCTCGGCCGGATAGAAGGCCAGCGGGCGGTTGCGGCCGACGATGCCCAGGTCGCGGGCATGACGGTAAAACCGTTGCAGGCCCTCGATCTGGGTGGCCCCCAGGTCGTGTTGAATGTGGTGTTCGAAATAGCGCCGGGCCAGCTCGACGGAGAATCCGTGGCGGCTGGCGTCACCGGCGATGATCGTCTCGAGATGTTCCTGGCCTTGGCGTCGGGCTTGGCCAAGGATCTCTACCAGCCGGTCCCGGTCGACGCCGGCGTCGGCCGGCAGCGCCCAGAAGGCGTACACGAAGGGCAGGTGCGTCTTGTCGGTCCAGGCCGCCCCCAGGTCGAACTCCCAACTCCAGCGGTCCAGTTGGGCGATCACCTTGTCGCCGATCAGGAGAACGGCCTCCTGCTCATCCGGCGGTCCCGACAGCGGCCGGATCTCCAGTTGAATGTCGAAGCAGAGCCGCCAGAGAACCCGGGCCAGGGCCACCGAGGTGTGCGATTCGGTATCGGCCGCCAGCGTGCGGACCTGGGCGGGCGGCCGGCGGGAAAAGACCCGGACCGTCAGGACCTCGCCCTGCGAGACGATCGCGCCGACGGGCAGGATCAGCCAGTCGCCCTCGGTGTGCTGAAAGTCGATGCTGGGCACCAGTCCCACGTTGAAGCGGTTTTGTTCCAGGGCCTCGGCCAGCTCGGCGGGCGCCAGGCGCGTCAATTCCACCTCCGGATGGGCATCGAGTCCGTAGATCAGGGGGAGGGTATTATAATATCGCACCGCGCCGATGCGGAAGGGCCGACGGCCTGTCTGATGGATGGATTGGATCATGGTGGTTGGTTCTTCGTTACGGCATGAGGGCGAATAATTCCCTCCGGTCCTCCGGCTTGTACGTGCCGCCCGTTTCAGACCGGCCAGACGATTAGATACCGTGGTTGTCGTCGTCGGTCTCGGCGGCGGACTCGGCCTCGTCGTCCATTTCCGAGGCGGATACGGCGGTGGTCTCCAGGAGGCGGTTGATCCGCCGTTTGACGTAGGGCAGCATGGGGACGTGGGGAATGCAGCGCAGCTCCCGCCGGCCCACCGAGTCGTAGATGATCAGATCGCCGGCCAGGCACAGCAGCAGCTCGAAGAAGTCCGGGTAGCTGACCCGCACCCGCTTGGCGCCGCGGGCCAGGGAATCGTCCATCTTGCCGAACTGATAGTGTTCGAATTCGTTGTGGGTGATCCGCCACTTGGAGTTGATCCGCGTCCAGGCCCACATGATCAAGGCGAGCAGCGAGAGGGTGATGCTGATCATTAGGGCCAGGCTGCGGGAATAGACCGGGTCCAGGTCGGCGAAGAGCCGGTAGATGCGGGAGAAGATCGTGATGCTCTTGGCGTCCCGCAGCCAGACCACCAGCAGCCAAAAGGCCACCAGCAACACCACCCAGAAGATGGTCATGTTCCGGTTGAGATCGAATCCCACCGTGACCAGGACGATCAGCAGGGTGATGCCCCAGATCCAGGCGAGAATTTCGGGATGGACAACCTGCCAGCGGTCCAGAAACCAGAGGGCGTAGCCCATCACGATCAACGGCCAGCAGAAGATGAACTTGGGATAGGTGTAAAAGACCACTTCATGCTTGCGGCGTTCCATCAGATCCTTCCATTTCCGTTCAAACCATCCCGGCACGGCACTACTCCTTTTCGGGGCGATGGATATACCTGTAGCGACAAAACGCCATCGCCGTCCCACGTAACTGCATTCGGCCTGCTGTTTCGTCTGGCCACGACACCCCGCGCCGAATGGCTCCGGTTTGCCCGGCCGCTCTCAGGGAGGCTCCGAAATTCTCCGGCCATTCAGGATACGGCCCCGCAGGTGCACTGTCAATGATCCAATGGCCAAAATAAAGGCCGCCAGCAGGACCACGATCCCCAGCAGGGTCCCGATATTCCAGACCCGCGGGCCCAGGCCGCCCAATCGGTAGAAGCCCGCCGCCAGCGGGACGAGCATCCCGGCGGCCGCTACGGCCGTAAGTTCCTCATCCGGCCGCCAGGGGGCCAGGCGGCCGGGCCGGCGTCTCAGGGCCAGCAGGTGAAAGCCGCCCGCGACCAGCCAGAAGGTGATGACGTGTCCGGTCCACAGGCCGCAGAGCAGCCGCCAGCGCGGGCCGAGATCCAGCCAATGCACACCGCCGGCCAGGGCGACCAGCAGCAGCGCGATATGCACCCAGGCCACCGGCCGGCTGGGCAGGCCCCGCCGCCAGATCCGGCCGGCCAGCAGGTACCCGCCCGTCAGGGCGGCCGCCACGTACAGGCCCAGGCAGCGCTGGCAGACCCCCAGCGCCTGGCCGTCGATCACGAAGCAGCGACCCCGGCCGCACAGATGGGAAACGAGTTCGGATATTCCGTTCATCTACTGGTTCGACGGATTGTGATCTCCCGCCCCCTGCCGCGTATGGAGATCACGTTATCCGTGATTATTTGTTTTCCGGCGAATCACCGGCAGGTTGGGCACCCGCTTCTTTCTTCTGGGGCTCAATGGGCAAGCTGGGCTCGATGGTGTGCCGCGAGAGCTCATCGCCCTGGGCCGAGAAAAAGACGATCGCCTGGGTCCGCGTCATGTCCCCTTCGCCCTCGGTGATGAATTTGCAGGCGACGGCGCGGCCGTCGGGGGCAAAAGTCGGCTGGACGAAGCCGGCCTTCGCGCCGGCGTTCCGGTGGGCGAGGACCTTGCCCTGGCGGTCCAGGAAATACATACTCTCGCCCAGGCCGATCACCATGAATCGGCCGTCGCCCGACAGGGCCAGTTCCCCGGTCAAGGCGGCGTCCTCGGTGGGGCAATCGGGCAGTTCCAGGTCCTGCGTAGCGGTCTGGCCGGTCTTGGTATCCCAGCTCAACAGGCCGTAATGGGCGGTTGGCTGCTCCTTGTCCGGCGTATAGAGCATGACCAGCGTCTGGTTGTCCCGCCAGCAGAGGCCGCTGGCGGAGACACCCTGCGGAAACGTTTGACCTTGTTGCTTTAGGCCGTCGGTCGAATACAGGCCCACCGTGGTGGCCTCGTGCTGGGAAAGCACCGCCAGCGTCTTTCCGTCCGGCGAGAGGGCCAATGTCGCAATGCCCATGCCCGTGTCGTCGAACTTGGTCCCGGTCCAGGCCAGCCAGCGCAGGCGTTTTTCCGCCAAATCCACGATGGAGACGGCATGGGGCAGGCCCACGTAAACGGTCCGGGAATCGGCGCTGAAGCGGGGGGCCGTCTGCAGGTAGACGAAAAACAGATTCTTGTCCCAATTCTCGTCAACGGCGAGGCGCAGCGAATACCGGCCCGTGATCTCCAGGGTCTGGGCGTCCCGCAGGACTAGAGTAGCCGGCAGGTAGGGGCCGGTCGCCAGCTTGGTTACGGCTTCGGCGATTGCCTCCTGGCCGGACCCGAAGAGGCCGGAAAATTCCAGTTTCTCCGCCTCGCCGGCCTCGCCGGTCGCGTCAGGCGCCGTGACCAACGATTCCGGGCTGAACGGATCGGCCAGTTTCTCCCATTGTTCGCGGCGCTGCTGGGCTTGCTCTTTTAGACGTTCCTGCTGGGCGGCGTCGAGCAGGGGGATCCTGAGGTAGCAGAGGCTCTTGCCGTCCGGGCTGAAGGCCGGGCCGGTCAGCAGGGCGGTGGTGGTCATTTCGATGGTCTTGAGCGTCTTGGCGTCGGTCAGCATCATCAGGCGAAAGGTGTGGGTGCCGGTTTTGGCGATATTGTCGGGATCGTAGGGATCCATGGTGACGAAGGCCAGGTTTCGCGAGTCGGGGGAGAAGGCCATGGGGCTTTCGGTGCAGGCCAGCAGATGCCAGAGCAGTCCGCCGGCGGCGATGGTCAAAGCCAGCAGTGCCTTCCAGGGCGGTGCGCTTCGGGGATTTACTTGTCGTACCATCTCGGTCTCCTTGAAAAGAGGGTGGGGGTTGCATTGTGGATTGACGAAAAGCGATGGGCCAGGCTGCGCAGGGCCAGCCGGGTCCCGTGGCGCAACAGGGATAAATGCACCCGCCGCTTGCGGCGGTCGCGGTTGGCCAGCAGGATCCTCAGGCTCCGGATGAGCCGCCGGGGATCGGGCCGCAGCATCAGCCGGTAATAGAGGGCCTCCAACTGCCTGCAGGAAAGCGTCCGGGTGCGGCAGACGGGCGTGTGGAAGTTGTACGCCGCCCGATCGCGGCCGACGAGCAGTCCCTCGCGGACCACCGACTCCGTTAGAGCGGTTCCGGGATTGGGCGTAAAGGGGATCATAAAGGAATAATCGACGCCCAGCTCGTACTGGCGGGTCACCAGCCGCTTGAGGTCCCCGGCGGTGTCGGCCGGCAGGCCGAAGATCATCGTGCCGATGGTATAGACCTGGGGGTATTTTTCCCGGAAGACGGCCAACGCGGCCCGGCAGACCTCCAGATCGTTGTTGCTTTTACCGAGGAGGGCCATACCGGCCGTATCGTCCCGTTCGATGCCGATCATCACCTGCCGCAGGCCCGACCGGACGAGCTTTTCCAGGATGCCCAGTTTCTCGTCGCGCAGGACGCCGTCGGCCCGCAGCCAGGCCGTGTGGATCGTCCGGGGCCCGCCAGGCCCGACCAGCCTGGAGGCCAGCATGTATTCGGCGAAGCCGTCGGACCATTCCGGCCGGCCATTGAAGGTGGGATCGACCCAGCCGAAGGTGCGGCGCCGGTGATCGCGGACCAGCCGGGCCACCTCGTCGAAGCTGCGTTCGGGGCTTTTCGTCCGCCAGCAGGGGACAACCCGCCCGTTGCCGGACACGCTGCGGCCCATGTGACTCCACAGGATGCAGAAGGAGCAGTCATCGATGCAGCCGCGGGAATGCTCGATACTGACCAGGCCGGGGTGGTTGCGGGAGCGGCGACCGTACTGGTTCCAGTCGATCCGGTCGTAGGCGGCAAACGGCAGGGTATCCAGGTCCTCGATCAGGTCCCGCGGCGGCGTCTGGACGATCCGGCCGTTCTCATCGCGAAAGGCCAGGCCGCGGATACCCGGCCAGACGGCCGGATTCGAGACGTGCTCCAGCCATTCTGCAAAGGTGTTTTCCCCCTCGCCCCGGACCACCACGTCGGCCAGATCCGGCTGGAGGACCTCGTCGAGGACATAGGGGAAAAACATCCCCCCGGCGACCACGCGGCAATCTGGCTGGACCTGCTTGATCCAGCGGGCCGCCCGCAGCGCCTCGTGGGCGGAGACCGCCTCCTCGCCGATGCCGAGCACGTCGATGCGGGTCTCGGCCAGGCGGCGACAGAGGGTCTTCCAGCCGCACTTCTCGGCCGGCGCGTCCCAGACCTGGACATCGGCCTGCGGGAACCTCCGGATGGCGGCCGCCGCCACCGTCAGGAGCCCCAGCGGCTGCCAGAAGGCCGAGGTCTCGTTGTTGAACGGCCAGACAAAGCGGGGAGGACGTAAAAATACAATCCGCATTTCGTTAGCCCGTGTTTCTCGCCGGCGTTTTATGATCTGTCCGGCAGATACCTATAGAGACGTTTGGCCGAACGGAAGGCCGTTTACGCCGTCTTGACCGGCCGGCCTGCCGTCCGCAGCGCCCTCTAGATTACCTCGGAATGCCTGAATCCTTCGACTCGGTCCGCGCGCTATTGTTCATACCATAGCGGGTATGTCCATCCCTATATTCGCCGGGATCCGGATTTGCTGACAGCCAAAAAAGGGCGATCTTCCGGACCGGGCCGGGATATTGCCAATCCGCAAAAATGGGATCTCCTCAAGGCATCCTCTCCGGCGGTCTCCGGACAGGGATTCTTCCGCAACCTATTGTGAGTAAATGACTTACTGGTCGGTTGGTCGCGGTCGCCCAAGATTTCGGCCACCCGGTTTTATAAGTTGCACAATTACAACGAGTTGCTGCTTGAAAGCCCCAAATCGCCTCCTTATTATTATACGGTGTGGATCTGTGCTGAGCGTAATTTTTCGTTTTCCGTAGCGGCTGGCCTTTGATGCAGGCGGACAACTCGTATTTGACCCGGACCAGCACGACCTTGCTGGCCGGATTGTGCGATCCGCGGGATCAGGAATCCTGGCAGGAGTTCGACCGGCGCTACCGGCCGCTGATCCTGTCGGTGGCCCGGCGTCTGGGCCTCCAGCCGGCGGACGCCGAGGATGCCGCCCAGGAGACGATCGCCGCCTTCGTCGAGGCCTATCGCCAGCGGCGCTATGAGCGGTCCAGGGGGCGCTTGCGTCACTGGCTCTGCGGGATCGCCCGCCACAAGGTCCTTGATATACGCCGCCAGCGGCAGCGTCGCGAGTCGTGTCAATCCGATCCGACGGCTGTAGCCGCCACGGCCGGCGCCTCGGCCGTCAGTGATGATAAGTGGCGGGATCTCTGGAGCGAGGAATGCGACCGGGTCCTGTTGCGCCAGGCCCTCGTCGAGGTCCGCCGCCAGGTGCCGAGCGAGGCCTTCGAATCGTTTTACCTGTATGTGATCGAGCAGTGGCCGGCCAAGCGGGTGGCGCAGCATCTGCATATCTCGGTGGACAGCGTCTATCAGCACAAAAGCCGCATGCTGGGACGCATCCGAAATCTCCTGCCCACCCTGGAGAACTGCTGGTAGAGTCGAATATGAACCAGGATTGTCCCGGTCCCCAAGATCTGGAGTCCTTTATCCGCCGGCGGCTGGACGATACGCAGGCGCGGCGCATCGAGGATCACCTCTCGTCTTGCCGCTCCTGCCGGCAGCGCCTGGAGGAGCTTTCGGCCGAGGAGACCCTGGCGGGCCGCCTGCGGGAGGCCCTCGGCCGGCCCGACGTCCGCGACGTCCTGGAGCAGCTTAGGGCCCAGGTCGAGGGACGCTACGAGATCCTCTCATTAATCGGACAGGGCAGTTGCGGCGCGGTCTTCGAGGCCCGGGATCTGCGGCTCCAGAAACGCGTGGCGATCAAATGCCCTCTAAAATCCGCCCAGAAGCAGCGGCTGGCAGAGGCCTTCCGGGAGGCGCGGATCCTGGCCCGGATTCACCACCCGCACGTGGCCCAGATCTACCATCTGGAGGATCATCCGGACCGGCCGTTCATGGTGATGGAATACGTCGACGGGATCGCCATCACCGAGGCAACCGGGCACCTGCCCTGGCGGCAGAGGCTGGAACCGTTTCGCTGCTGCCTGGACGCACTGGCCCAGATGCACCGGGAAGGAATCGTCCACCGGGACCTCAAGCCCCAGAATATCCTGGTGGACCGCCAGGGGCACACCAAGCTGGTGGATCTGGGCATCGCCGAGCAGCAGGACCGCCTCCTGGACGAGGGAATTTTGCCCGCGCCCGTCCAGGGCACGCCGGCCTATATGGCCCCCGAGCAGATCCAGGGTCTGCCGGCCGGCTGCGGCATGGACGTCTTCGCCATGGGCGTGGTCCTCTACGAGCTGCTGACCGATCAGCGTCCCTTCGGCGGCGCCAGCGTCGCGGAGGTCTGCCGGGCGATCCAGAGCCGCGATCCGATACTGCCGCGGACCCTGCGGGCCCAGATCCCCGGCCCCTTGCAGGCCATCTGCCTGGCGGCCCTGGAGAAGGACCCGGCCGATCGCTACCCGTCGGCCCGGGAGTTCCTGCTGGACCTGGAGCGGTTTTTTCAGGGCGAGCCGGTGGTGGCCAATCCGCCCATGCTGCGGGCGATCCTGGCCCACGGCGTGGATCGGCACATCCAGGACCTGGCCCGCTGGCGGCAGGATCGGATCATCAGCGGGCGGGAATACGATTGCCTGGCCGACCGGTACGACCGGCTGCGCCAGCGGGAGGAGTTCTGGGTCCTGGACAGCCGCCGGATCACCGGCTCCCAGGTCCTGCTGCACCTGGGCGGCTGGCTTTGCGTTCTGAGCACCTTCCTGCTGCTCTGTCCCGGCCTGGGCTGGGAGCGTTTGCCCCGGACCGCGCGGATCGCCCTGCCGGTGGCGCTGTTTGCGGTGCTGCTGGTCCTGGGCCAGCGTCTCTGGCGCCGGCGCAACCGCCGCATCGCCATGGTGATGCTGATCGCGGCCGCCCTGATCTTTCCCTTCGCCATCGCCAACGGCCTGATCACCATGGAGTGGCTGGCCGGCGCCCGTCAGGCCGGCGGCGAGTATTTCTCCATCGGCCAGTCCGCC
>JAFGFX010000160.1 GCA_016930855.1 Sedimentisphaerales bacterium
CTTGGTCTTGGTCTTGGTCTTGGTCTTGGTGATGTCCCAATAATTGGCAGCACCGTTGATCAGGCCGAAGTAGTGATCGAAGCCGCGGTCGGTGGGCCAATAGGGTCTCTCCTCGCCGACGTGCCATTTGCCGGACATGAACGTGGCATATCCGGCGGCCCGAAGCACCTCGGCGATGGTGATGCAGCGGCGATTGAGGTATCCCTGATAAGGGCCGGATTGGCTGGATTTCTTGACCATGCCACCCATGCCCGCCTGGTGGGGATACAGGCCGGTCAAGAGAGACGCCCGCGTCGGGCAGCAGCGGGCGGCGTTGTAAAACTGGGAAAACCGCAGGCCCCGCGCGGCCAGGCCGTCGATATGGGGGGTCTGAATCACAGAAGCGCCGTAGCAGCCGAGATCGGAGAAGCCCATGTCATCGACCATGATCAAGATGATATTGGGGCGTTTTTCGGATGCTCGTTGAGATGAAGTGGTTTGGGCCCTGGCCAGCGGATTCAGGCAACAACCCGCCGCGGCAACGCCCAGGGTTCTGAGGAATTCGCGACGCGACCAAGCGGCTGTATCCATCGATGCTCCCTCCGGAAGGTTACTCGTGCTGCCATTTGAGGATCCAGGGGTCCTGGGTGCGTTTCTGGAAGGCCTTGAGCTTGTCCTGCAATGCGCCCAAGATCCCGGCGTGTGCCGGGTCGCTCGCCAGGTTGTTGATTTCGTGGGGATCGGCCTGCAGATCGTACAATTCGAACTGCGGCCGGTGGAGATAGGCATCGACCGTTCGCCGGCCGTAATGGATCTCGCCGCGCCGCCGGACGGCCTGCCAGGTGGCCGAATCATGCAGGTCGGAGGCGAACGGATATTCCAGGCCCCAGGCGATGTTCCAGATGAGCTTGTGGCGGCGGGTGCGGACGACCCGCATGGGGTAATACATGGTGATCTCGTGGAAGGTGTGGGAGGCGTAGACCTCGTCCCAGCCGGCCGGGTGCTCCTGTTCCAGGACCGCTCGGAAGGAGCGGCCGTGGAAGACGTAATCCTCCGGCACGGCGCCGGCGAAGTCGAGAATCGTCGGGGTGATGTCGGCCCAACTGATCATGGCGTCGGTGACGACTGGTCTCTTCGCGGCGAACGGATCGCGCACCACGCAGGGCAGGCGCATGCCGGGTTCGTAGAGCGTGGTCTTGGCCCCGGGAAAGGCGATGCCGTTGTCGGAGATATAGATTACCAGCGTGTCGTCCCAGCGACCGGTGTCCTTGAGGATCCGCATCAGCGCCGCCAGCCCCCGATCGGCGCGCTGGACGGACATATAATATCGGGCCAGTTCCTCGCGGCATTCCGGGCTGTCGGGCAGGTACGCCGGCACGATCACATCGGCCGGATCGATCCGGTCCGAACCCTCGCGGCGGAAGGGCCGGTGCGGTTCGTTGGTGCAAAAGTAGAGGAAGAAAGGCCCATTGTCCTGCGCCTCGATCAACGGCCGGCAGGCCTCGGCCCTCTGGTCCGGCGCGCCGCCGGGGATGACCTGGTCAAAGGCATAGACCTCTTCCGGGGCGACGTGGTACTTGCCGGATCGGGCCGTGCGATACCCGGACCGGGCCAGCAGCACCGGCAGGGACCGCACCTGGTCGAAGGAGGAAAAATGATGGTAGCTGTGCTGGTGGCCGTACTGGCCGTTGGCATGATTGTGCCAGCCGCTGAGGATCACCGAGCGGCTGGCGCTGCAGGAGGCACTCGTGCAGAAGGCATGGGTAAAGCGGGTGCCCTCTTGGGCCAGGGCATCCAGGCCGGGCGTGCGGATCACGAAATTGCCGTAGCAGCCGGCGTCGTCGGTTCCCTGATCGTCCACCACGTACAAGATGACGTTCGGCCGGCGGGTTTTGCTCGCTTGACCCGATCCGGACAGTGCCGTTGCCCCGGACGCCGCCGCCCAGCCGGTAAGCCGCAGAAAGTCCCGCCGGCTATGTTTGCCGTCCATCATGGCATCACATCCTCATCTGGCCCCCGCGCCGGCTTAGCGCCGTTCCGTTATCTTGACCAGTCCCACATCGATGTACTGACCGCCCCGGCTCTGGCGGCAATGGACGGCCATCACGTTGGCACCGGCCCGCAGGGCCCCGCGGGCCTGGGCATCCAGCGGCACGTTGATGTAATCGGTGGTGTAGTCCCCCAGCTCGGCGACGCGCTGGCCGTTGATATAGACCTCGGCATCCTCGTCGTGATGGATCGACAACTGGATATCATCATCCTTCTGAATCGGCCCCAGGTTAAAGGTCCGTCGAATCCAGATGTCATTCGAGTTCCACTCGGTGCGCACGACGGCGCCCGGCGTTGACGTGGTGCCGAAACCGCCCTGCCCTTGCTGCCAGCCGCTGTCGTCGAAATCGGCCTGGTACCAACTTTCCGGCGGCGTCTCGGTGGTATAGCGCCAAGGTTGCCCCTCGGCCTGGGAGCTGGCCACGACGGTCTGAACGATCGGCGGCGGCAGGTACAAGGCGAGGTTGGCCTTGGCGGCCTGGGCGGGATCCAGCTTGATCACCGCCCGATCGTAGGTCATCCAGCCGTTCACCTCGATCTCCACGTCGGTCGTCTGGGTATATACGGCCGCCGAGAGGCCCGCGGAGATCAGGTTCCGCAGCTTGGCGATCAACTGCACATAGGCGCGTGTCAGCTCCTCTTGGTTGGAAAAGCTGCGGTACCCCCAGTTTCGCTCCTCCTGCCAGGTATGGCCGGCCAGCGGCAGCCCCAGGCCGCCGAATTCGCCCAACACGGCGGCCCGGTCCTCCTCCGGCGCCGGCATGCCCGGGCCGGGGTAGCGGTGGACATCGTGCACGTCGCCCACCCGGCGATCCGCCCAGCCGCTGGCGTTGTCCACCAGCCGGGTGGGATCCCATTGCTTGATGAGATCGACGACCCGGGCCGTGTCGTACTGGCCCCAGCCCTCGTTGAACGGCACCCACATCACGATACTCGGATGACTGGCCAGGGCCTCAATAATACGCTGCAATTCCAGCTCGAACTGCCGGGCCGACTCGGGTGAACGCTTCAGGTCCGGATCGTTGCTGCGGATATAGCGGTCCCCGCTGGGCATATCCTGCCAGACGAGCAGCCCCAGCTTGTCGCACCAGTAATACAGGCGGCGCGGCTCCACCTTCACGTGCTTGCGCAGCATGTTGCAGCCGAGCTTCTTGAGTATCTCCAGATCGTAGCGCAGCGCCTCGTCGGTCGGGGCCGTGTAGAGCCCGTCCGGCCACCAGCCCTGATCCAGCGGTCCGTACTGGAAGAGAACCTTATTGTTCAGCCAGAGCCGGTTGAGACCGTCGGCATCCTTCTTGACCTCGATCTTCCGCATGCCGAAGTAGCTGGTCACCTGGTCATCCACCTGCTGGGGATCGTTGAATCGTCGCAGGGTGATGGTCACGTCGTAGAGAAATGGATCTTCCGGGCTCCAGCACCGGGCGTTGGGGATCTCCACCTCCACCGTCCGCAATCCGGTCCCCTTGGCGACCGGTTGGCCCTGGTCCAAGACCACGACATCCACGGCATTCGAACGGGACAGGAACTTCGGATCCAGCGTCACGATCAGGCGGGATCGGTCCAGGTCCGGCGTCAGTTTCAGCCCCTCGAGCCGCCGCAAAGGCACCGGCTCCAGCCAGACGGTCTGCCAGATGCCGGTGACCGAGGTGTACCAGATCCCCCGGGGCCGGCGCACCTGCTTGCCCCGCGGCTGCGTGCCGGCGTCGGTCGGGTCCCAGACTGAAACAACCAGCTCCTGATCGCCGGAGGCGGTCAGCTGGTCCGTGATATCGAAATGGAACGGATCGTAGCCGCCCTGGTGCGCGCCAACCTTCTTGCCGTTGATCCAGACGGCAGCGTCCCAATCCACCGCCTCAAAATGCAGCAGAATCCGCTGCTTTTGCCTCCAGTCCGACGGCACCGTAAAGGTGCGGCGATACCAGAGGCGCTGGTCGGGCCCTACGGTCTTTTGCACACCCGACAGCGCCGACTCGACGGCGAAGGGGACCAGGATTTGGCCGTCGAACTGGCCGGGCCGATCCTGGTCCCGCGGGCAGATGGCATAGTCCCACAGGCCGTTGAGGTTCTGCCACTGGCCGCGGACCATCATCGGGCGGGGATACTCCGGCCAGACCTTCTGGGGCGATACGTCCCGGGCCCAGCGGGTCATGATCTTGCCTTCGACCGGCTGCCATTGGGCCAAAACCTCCAAGCCCAGAGAGAGTATCAGACCCAGGACCAAGAAAACCAACGGCCAAATCCCGCCTCTCGCAATCCCCTCTTTTTTTGCCGTGTGAGCTAACAACTTCATGTTGCCACCTTACCTTTCCTTGAGAATTGCCCGGGCGTGCCGGGCATAATGACCCCGCAGGTCCCGGGCGTACTGCTCCAGAATCCCTTGGCCCATTGCCTGAAAATCTCCACAACGATACAAGGCCCGGGCGAGCACCAGCTCACGCAGGGAATTCGTGCGGGTCGTATTGTCGGTGGAGCTGGCCGGCTGCCGCTGCCGGACCGATTCGATGTCCAGATAGGCGTAGCCGGTCATGTTCGGCTTTTGCAGCAGGCCCGCCAGGCACTCGGCCGCGGCCGCATCGCCGAGCGACTCCAGCGCCAGGGCCACCGCCCGGTGGTGGGAAAATTCGTGCCGGCTGGTCAACTGCTCCGTCTTGCGCAGGATCGGCGGCAGCGCCCGCCGGTTGGCGGTGCGGCCCAGCGCGATGATCAGACTGTCCAGTTCGCTCAGGCTCGCCCCGAACTGCCCCATGCCGCGATAGTTCCAGCCCTGGTCCCAGCCGCGGCCATCCACGATCTCGATCAGCGTATCGAGCCCTGTATCGTCGGCGAACATACCCAGGATATGGGCGTACACCCGCCGGGCGTTGGGGTCGTTCGTCTCTCGATAGGCCTGCCGCAGCAGCGGCAGTGACTTTTGGGGCTCGGCCAGCAACACCTCGATCTGATCGTAGCGGGGCACTACGCTCAGGACGGCCTGCTGGATTTTCTCCAGCGTCAGGGCAAACGCATCCCTGTCCGTCAGCACGCTTTCCGGCAGATTGCCCTTGTCGACCAGCATTCTCTGAAGCCGTTTGATATCGATGGCACGGGTCGGGTAGTTGTCCTGCGCCGCCAGGGCCGCCGCCAGACCGGCGGCGTAGCCCTGGTTCTGAACGCAGGCCTGCATGCGAATCACCGGCATGGCGTCGCGGTGGGCGCTGACGCCCAGACCGGTCACGAGGATGCCGTCCCACCCGGCCGGCAGCAGTGCCCGGAAGGGTACGTGGGCCGCCAGCGTCTCGCGGTCCGGCGGGCGGATCATGAAGACCGGATGGACCGTGAATCCGTGCGTGTCGAAATTGCTGATATGGATGGAGATGGTATCCGGGTAGGTCCGCCGGTTCCAGATGTCCAGCGGCGAGATGGTGAAATCACCCACGATGCGGCGTCTCTCGCGGGTGTCGATCAACTGCCCCAGGTCGTAGGCACCGGGAAATTTCTGGCGGCCCAGCACGAACGCCCGCCAGATATCGATCGAGTCCGTCTCATCCACGAAGGTGTAATCGGTATTCGTGTAGCCGGCTCCCAGCTCCCGCGGCGGCAGTCCCGTTCCCTGCACCGCGATATGCTCGGCCCCGATAGTGCGGCAGGTGGCCCCGGCTGCCGCCGCGACGGCCGCGCTGCCGGTGGCGTCGATCACCGTGTGGGCCAGCACAACCTGCCGGCCCAGAGGCGTGGCGATCACCACGCCCCGGACCTGCCGGGAATCCACCACCGCCCCGATGCCCAGGCAGCCGAACCAGATGTCCGCCCCCGCCTGCCGCGCGGCGCGGCGATACCATTCCATTTTATGCTCGACGTTCCAGGTCCGCCCAGCGGTGCTTGATCCCGACCATTCGGCCAGGGCCTGGTCCAGCTCGGCGGTGAACCCGACGCGGTTGCCGTAGTAATAGCTGCTGATCAATCCCAGCGTGCCCACGCCGCCCAGGCCGTGGAGGTACTCCACCAGCAGCGTCTTGGCCCCCTGGCGGGCGGCGCCGATGGCCGCCGGGGCCCCGGCCGTTCCGCCGCCGACAACGATCACATCGTAATGTTGGTCAGCGACCGGCAGTGACCGCGGGCCGCAGGCGATGGTCTCCGCCGCCGGCTGCTGCGGGCGGAGATTGTCCAGCAGCTCGCCTACATCAGCCGGCTGGGTGTTGGGCCCTACCGGCGGGCCCGCCACGTGGAGGATTCCCGCCGGCGGGATGGTCTTGGCTTCTTGGGCGGCCGAGCGGCCCAGGCGGGTGCCGACCGCCATAAAGGTCGCCGGCCGCAGCAGGAGTTCGGCCGCCGGCCGGGAGATGTCCGCGCAGCCACCGAGCACATACATCCGCGAAAAACTGGCCGGTCGAAAGACGTCCAGATCGATTTTGTCGGCGCCCGCCCAGGGACCGTCCATCCGCTGGCGGGCGATCAGCGGGTCCGGCGGCACCTGGAAGAGGACCTCGGAGGAATCCGCTTGTCGAAGGCTCCAGGTGCGATCCCGGGCGATCTGTTCGGCGCGGGCGAAGGCGGCAAAGGAACCGTCCGCCATCGGGATCGAAAACGTGTATTCCAGCACCGCAAACTCGCGGCCGTCCCGCCGATAGGAGACCGGCAGTTTCCGCACGGTCTCATGTTCCCGGATTTCGGGGCCGTCCTGGATCACCACCCGCCGAAACTCCTGCTCGCCCGGCGGATAGGGACGAAAGGCCGCGCCCGCCAGACGGGCCGCCGTCGCCCGCTCGGTGGCGTCTATAATTACCTTCGCCCTGACGGCCTGGCGTCCCGAGACATCCGCCACGACGATCCCCGACAGATTCCCCTGGTCATCGAGCAGGATATCGGTCGGATAACAGCCGAACAGAAATTTCACCTCCGCCTCCAGCAGGGCCTCATCTAGGGCCCGCTTGACCTGCATGGGTGTAACCATGAGCGGACCGACGAGCTCCGGACGGGGTTGCTCCGGGTCGCTGGGGGGAGCCTCGATGATAATCTCGCCGAGCAGCACCCGGCCGGCCGACGAAGCCTTTTGGACCTGAAGCTTCAGATACCGCGCCTCCCACGTAACGGCGCCGGCGATGTCGAGGGCCGTCTGCTCGAAGCCGCCGTCGTTTTGCCTCTCGTTGACGAGCAACTGTCCCTCGTTCCAGTCTCGGCCGTCATCGCCGGCCCAAACCTGCACCCGGGCCATCGCGAAATCCTCCGGCCGCTGATAGACCAGCACGTGCACCGCCGCGATCGATTGCTTGCGCTGCAAGTCCAGCGTGATGGTCACGTCGCCGTCGTACTGCACGCTCTGCTGGGCGGCGCTGAACCAGCGGCCGTCCGCCAGCAGGGAGGCAGTTGCCGTATCCTTGTGCCGGTCCGCCGAAGGCACATCGGTTTGGTAACGAAACGGCAGCCCCTTCGGCAGCGCATCCTTTTGGCCGGAGGATGAGAATATCCGCTTGGCCAGTTCGTCGCCGGCCTCCTCGCCGGCTTCCAGCCACAACCGATAGGTGGCGCAGAGATCCTCGCCCAGATACGTCCGCGGCGCCGCCAGGAACACCGACGCCCCCTCCCGGCTGGCGGCCACGGCGGCGGCCACGCCCGCCGAGCTTGATCCCACCACGACCACATCCACGTCATACGCCACGGGCAGTCGCCGCTTCGATTCCGTTATCGACGCACCGAAGAGCAAAGATCCAGAAAAACCCATACCGACAATTAAAGCGTAACGAATCAACACGTCGAAGCATTCCTTATGTCATGTTATTATTATGTCCTGCGCCGCGAACGCGGGTACTTCCTGCGCCACGTTTTAACGACCGGTCGAATGAAATCGGGCCGATCAAGACCATCCGTTCCCACCGGCGAATCTCCACCGGCAGTGAGAACCATTATAACGAAAATCGATCAAAGGGGAAAAGGCCAAAATGAAGGGCCAAGGGCAATCGTATGGGCGTTTCGCAAAGAAATGCAGGTGCCACGGCTCCGGCCGCCATCGAACGTTATGGCGCTGCCGCAGTCGTTTCCTGATAACGGGATGATCCGCCGGCTGCGCCAACAAAGCTCGAATAGCGCCACGTGCCTATGTCCTTAACCGAACGAAGGCTTTCCGTGATGTTGAATTAAGCCAGTTGGTCGGGACAGGACAAGGGGTGGTCGGCTCGCTCACCAATCGATGGGGACCCCCCGCTCCTTCATCCGCTTCTCCAGGTTCGTGCGAAACTGGGCGATCTTTACCCGCGTCTTGGGATCGGTGTGCTCCAGGAACATATTTACGCGTTCGGGCGTGAGCCGGCGCATCCGTTCCCGGTATTGCTGGGGGTTGCTGCGCCGCTGCTCCTCCATGCGGTCGATGATCTGATCGAGCCGGGCCGTCTGCTCCGCCGGCGTGAGGGCCTCGTACTCGGCCGCCCGCTGCTCAACCCACGGTTTGATCACCGGCATCAGGTTCTTGATCAACTGATCGCGCTGCTCGTCGGTGAGGTCCGGCTCGGCCAGCAGGCGCGGCTGGTCGCGGCTCTCCTGATCGGGCCGCAGCGTCTCGAGGTATTGCTGTTTCCGCTCGACTTCAAGCTTGCCAAAATCGTCCGAGGCCAGAAACTCGGCCTTTTCCTGCACGGAGGCGTCCTTGAGATCCGGCAGCGCCGGCCGGGAATCTCGCCTCACCGCCCAGATTGTCACGCCCAGAACCGCCAGCAAAGCCGCTGCAGCGATGATTCCCGCGGCGAACTTGCCTTTTTTTGACATTGTCTTGCCTCGTTTCATTTCAGGTACAATGAGCCCACGTGCCCATCGGCGAAGAGAAAATTCATGGCACCGGGCTTGTCCGGTTCGTTGTGGAACGGTTCGAAATCATACAGGACCGGCGTCATGGTCTCGCCCCAGCGTTTGCCCAGATAGCTGTCGTCCACCTGCAGGCCGCGCAGAAAGGCGGGATACTCGTAGCTGGTCCCCTCGTCCTTAAAGTACTTTTCCTCGGCGTCGGCCGGACAGCGGAAGGACTCGGGAGCCGGCACATCCTTTTCGAGCACCTCGCAGATGGCGGGCAGTTCGGGCTCCGCGCTGGGCAGTTGCGCGGCGACGGGCATCCGGTCGCCGCTGCGCTCCAGGTAGAGGCGAAATCCCACGCCGATGGCGTGCAGGTTCCCCTGGCAGGCGGAACTGCGGGCCGCCTCCCGCATCCGTCCCAGCGCCGGCGCCATCAGTGTGACCAACAACGAGATGATGGCGATGACGATCAGCAGTTCCACCAGGGTGAATCCGATTCTCTTTCTTAACACAGAGACTCTCCCTTCAAGGTTCCCATCAATTTCATTATACGCTTTCGGGCGACAAACGTTACAGGCTTTTACGCATTTTTTCCGGCCGTGAAAATACATAACTCATTTTATAATATGTACTTATATCCAAGGCCGGCAAAATTCGTTGCCTGCTCATCCTCCAGGCCGCTAGAATGGTGGCCAAGGCTTCCAAGGAGAACACACCATGAGAAACCGGCAATTTCACCTTCGATATCGCGTTGGGCCCCTGGCGGCGGTGCTTCTGGCCGCAGTGTTTCTGACGGCCGGTACAGCGGCGGCCCGGGCCGCGGATCCGGCGATGGCGGCATCGTCCCCCGGCGAGGCGGAATGCCACGTCCGCGGCGGCCTGGCGAACGTGTTTGGCTCGCTGCAAGGCGGCGCTGCGGTCCGGATCGCCTATCTGGGCGGCAGCATCACCGCCCAGGACGGCTGGCGGCCGAAGACGCTGGAGTGGTTTCGGCGGCAGTATCCCCAAGCCAAGGTCTCCCAGATCAACGCAGCGATCGGGGGGACCGGCTCGGACCTGGGGGTGTTTCGCCTGGAGCACGACGTATTGCGGTACCATCCGGACCTGCTGTTCGTGGAATTTGCCGTCAATGACGGCGGCGCCGCCCCGGAACGGATCCACAAGGCGATGGAGGGGATCGTCCGTCAGACCTGGCAGGCCGATCCGAACACCGACATCTGCTTTGTCTATACCCTCACCGAGAACATGCTGCCCGAGTTGCAGGAGGGGAAATACCCCCGTGCCGCCGCGGCGATGGAGGAGTTGGCCGAGCACTACCGGATCCCCTCCATACACATGGGCTGGCAGGTTGCCCGGCTGGTCCAGCAGGGCAAGGTGATCTTCAGGGCGCCGAGGCCGCCCGAGGGCCAAAACGATCCGCCTGCCGGAGCGATCCCGTTCTCACCGGACGGTGTCCACCCCTACCCGGACACCGGCCACGAACTCTACCGGGAGGCGGCGGTCCGCTCGATGGAGCGGATCCGCACGGCGGGGACACCAGGTCCCCATGTCCTGACAGCGCCGCTGCGGCCGGATCACTGGCAGGCGGCCAAGATGATCCCGCTGTCCCGGGCCGAACTCAGCACGGGCTGGCGGAAACTCAACTCCGCCGAGCACCCGCTGGCCAAACGTTTTTCCGGTCGCCTGCCGGAGATGTACCTCGCCAATGAACCGGGCCAGACCATTCGCCTGCGCTTTCGGGGCACCCATCTGAAGATATATGATCTGGTCGGGCCCGACTGCGGGCAGGTCGTCGTTCAACTGGACGACGAGGAACCGCGCATCCGGCCCCGCTTTGACGCCTATTGCACCTATCACCGCCTGGCCACCCTGCCGGTTGCCGAGGGACTATCCGATGGGATCCACACCGTGTCGCTGGAAATCCATCCCGACCAGCCGGACAAGGCCGAGATCCTGAGCCGACGCAAGGAGAACATCGACGATCCCGCGCGATTTGACGATACCGCCTGGTACGCCGGCGCCATACTGGTCATCGGCGATCTGGTGGAATAACGCGCAGGCCGCAACCGGCGCCCGGCAAACTCGCCGGCTCGCGGCCGAATCGCAACATGACCAATCAGGACAAAGACCATGACAAAAAAGACGCTCCTGCTGCATCCGGTAATCCTGCTATGTCTGGGGGGCATACTGGCATCCTTCGAGGCCGCCGGCCAGAGTGAGGCGGTCTTGCCGGCGCCGCCGGCCGCCGCCTCGCGGTCGGCCCGGGACGAGCTTATCCGCAACGGCGACTTTGAGGGCCGGTTCACCGCCAGGGGCGTGGCCCACGACTGGGGCGCCTTCGGCGAGGGCGTCGTCTGCAAGCCGAACCCGAGACTGGGCCGCGTGGGCGGAGGCATCTACGGCACCGAATACGTAGCCAGCGGCTTCGGATTATACAATAGCGACTACCAGACGATCCGACTCCATGGCAAGGTGAACCTGGTCGATGCGAGCCGCTTCGATCTGGTTGCGCAGCTACAGAAGTACCTGGCCGAAGAGACGATCACCATCGCCAAGCTGGGGGCCGAATCGTTCTTCGGCAGCGCCCAAAAGGCCCTGGCGCCGGACGCGTAC
>JAFGFX010000161.1 GCA_016930855.1 Sedimentisphaerales bacterium
ACTCACCTTTTCCTCTGGGTAAATTCCGTCTTTCCAAGACAGCGCCTGGATGTATCCACCATAAGCACCCAGGACTCTTCGACGAAGCCATGCATTACGATCCGGATATCATTACCGAACAACCGCCCCCGGCAAATCAGGCCGGGACGATTTCGAATTGGCGGGTGGGCACATTGACGCTGACCAGCCGGATCTGGATCTCCTGGCCCAGGCGAAAGGGGCACCATTCGGCAAACGATTGATGGGATCCGCCCCGCCCCAAGCGCCGTCCCCGATGGGGATGGCTCGCGCGGTGCTTGGATTTGCCCGCCGGGCCCGCCTGGGCCGACTGCCAGCGGGCGATATCCTCCACCCGCAGCAGGGTCTCGATCAGGTATTGTTCCAACTGGACGAACACGCCGAAGGGGACGATCGAGGTCACCACGCCGGCGAAGGTCTGGCCGACCCGATGGGAGAGCATCTGGCAGATGTGAAAATCGCTCATCTCCCGCTCGGCCTGCTCCGCCTGCCGCTCGGTGCGGGTGCAATTCTGGCCCAGCTCATCCAATAGCTCGTAATCGGGAAAATCCCGGATCGTCTGGGCCGTCAGGCGACCCGTCAGGTAGGCCTCCAGCAGGCGATGGATCGTCAGGTCCGGAAAACGCCGGATCGGGCTGGTGAAATGACAGTAAAAGCGGCTGGCCAGGGCGTAATGGCCGATAGGGGCGGGGCTGTACTCGGCCGGCTGGAGGCTTTTCAGGACCGCGAGGTTGATCAGGAAGGACTCCGGCTTGCCCCGGACCCGGTCGAGCAGATCCTGGAGGCCCTGGCGGTTGATGTTCTTGGGGATCATATAGCCGCAGATCTTGACGATCCGGGCGGTTTCGCCCGCCGCCAGGGCGTCCGGCTCCGGGTGGATCCGCCGCAGAAACGGCACCCGCAGGCCGTCGAGCAGGCGGGCGACGGCCTCGTTGGCCTCGACCATGAACATCTCGATCATGGTATGGGAAAAGCTCGTGCTCTCCGGCCGGGCGTCGACGGCCTGGCCCTGGTCGTCGAAGCTCAATTCGCACTTGGGCAGCTCGAGCGTCAGCATGCCATTGCGGCGGCGCCGCTTCTGCAGGATGCGGGCCAGCCGCTCCAGCTTGCCCAGGAGATTGACCACGCGGCGGGCGACCGGGCCGGGCCGGCCGGCCAGGATCTCGTCGACCTGGTCGTAGGTCAGCCGGCAGGTCGAGCGCATGACGCTGTTGGCAAATTCCGTGCGCTGGACCTGGCCCAAATCGTCCAGCTCGATGTAGACGCTTTTGACCAAGCGGTCCTGGCCTTCCTGCAGGGAGCACAGGCCGTTGCTGAGCACCTCCGGCAGCATGGGGATCACGTGCTGGGGCAGATACACGCTGTTGCCCCGCCGGCGGGCCTCGGCATCCAGCGGCGATTCCGGCAGGACGAAATAGCCGACGTCGGCGATATGCACGCCCAGCAGCCAGTGGCCGCCGGCCAGCCGGCGCAGGCTGATGGCGTCGTCGAAATCGCGGGCATCGGTCGGATCGATGGTGATGACGGTCTGGTTGCGGATGTCCTGGCGGAGAAGCCGGCGGATCAGGTCCTCCGGGTCGTAGGAACCGGTCACGCGGCGGGCCTCGCCGCGGACCCGGCGATCGAAGACGTCCGGCAGTTGATAGCGGCGGATGACGCTGAGCAGCTCCGTGCGGGCCAGGCCGGCCCGCCCCAGCGTCTCCAGGATCACGCCCTGGGCATAGTACTTGGGGGTGGGGTAACTGAGGATCTCCACGAGCACCTTGTCGCCGGCGCGGGCTTGCTTGGCGCCGGGATCGCCGACGCTGATCCGCTCGGTCAGCGACCGGCCGTCCGGCTGGACAAACCACTGGCCGGCCTCCTGAAACAGGCTGCCGGTGCATTCGCTCTGGCCGCGGGAGAGGATCTCCACGATCGAGCCGGACAGCCGCGTGGCACCGGCGCCGCCGCGGCGCCGAAGCACGCGGGCGACCACGCGGTCGCCCGTGACGGCATCCCGGCCCTGGCCGATGGGGATGTAGAGATCGCCCTGGACGGCGGGCGTGTCCGGACGAACGAAGCCGTAGCCGTGCCGGGTGGCCTCGTAGGTCCCGACGATCCGGTCCGTCATCTCCGGCAGGGTGACAACGCCGCGGGGCCCCAGGACGATCCGGCCTTCCTGGCGGAGTTTCTCCAGAGCCGACCGGAAGGCATCATAGTCCGTGTCCTCCACGTTCAGCGCCCGGGCCAGCGGCCGCATTTTTTGGGGCTGATAGTCGCGCCGGGTGATCAGCCGCAGGATTCGATTGGTAAATCGTTGGGGCATAAGGCCTCCCGAGTCATCATGCCAAGGCGAAAGACACCTGTTCCTATAGATACCATAGGTCGCGGCCCCGCAAAAAGCAAGATCCCAAATGGCATGGCCGGCGGAAAAGATTCCCTTGACATCCCGGGCAAATCACCCCAAAATAGGGTTGTTCCCGGAGTGATTTTCCCATCAGAAAGAATCGTTCCGGGAAGCAACCATCAGAATCACCAAAGGAGTGTATCTCACGAACGCCAACAATGATCTTGCGGGCCCGGCCGCCCGTAGAGACTGGAATAAATGGGTAAAATTTATCCTGTTATTCTGGCTCGCCGCGGCCGGCTTCTGGGCAACCGCGATCCATTCCCCGGATAACCCGCCGCCGGAAACACCCGCTTTCTCGACGGCGCCGGGTTCCGGTCCGCCGGACGTGCGCCTCGGTGCTTCCGGACGCCTGCGGCTGGACTGCTGGGACCCGGAAAAGGACTACCGGCGGCTCTTTTCGCTGGCCTGCGGTGACGTCTCGGTGGAAAACGGCACGGCGGGGCCCTTCCGGACGGGCTTGCACAAGGTCGTGACGATTCGCGATTTTTCCCTGGACCTGTTCGATCCCGAGCGGATCGGCCTGGGCGATCTCTGGAGGACCTGGCAGCCAGTAGACCCCACCGAAACGCCTTCCGATCAACAACCGGCCAGGGCTTTCTCGCAGCGGTCCGCCGAGATCTTACTGGATGGATGGGCCGATGGCGCGCCCACCGATCCGCTCGACGTGCACAACACCACCGAGATCCGCATCCACAACTTCCGGGTGCACTGTTACGACGGGACAGCAGCGTCACTGAGTATCGAATCCGCCCGGGCCTGGATGCGTCCCTGGTCCGGGCAGGTATCCCTGCAGGGCCGCGTAGTCCTACGCTGGGGCGACGACCGGTTCCTCCAGACGAATCAGGCCCTATGGAATCTGGCCGACCGCCGGTTCGAGATCACCGGACGGTATATCCTGCGGGCCGGCGGCCGGATGCACTCGGGCCGGTCCGTCCGTCTGGACGAGATGCTGCAACCACTGCCGACGAATACGGCAAATCCCTCACCCCGAAAGGACGAATCATGGCAGGCAAAACGGTAATCGCCTTGGCAGTAGGCGTGCTGCTGACCGTCAACGCGACGGTGCGGGCATACACGGCCGACGACTACATCCAGGCCGGCCGGCAGAGCATGTTCGATCGAACGCTCACCGGTCTGCGGACCGCCCACGAGATCTATTCACAGGGACTCGAAGATCCGCAGTGCGGCGACTGCGCGACCGACCGCCAACTGCACTTTCTGCATGCCCTGGCGCGGACGTACATGCTGCTCGTGCGCGACGACGGCGGCGCCCTCGACAGCGCGTGGGAACTGGCCGAGGCGTTCGGCGCGACCGTGGAAGGGGACCGGTTCTTCCCCTTCGAGATGAGCGGTGCCATCGCCCTGAACGAACAGGGCGAATACGAGATCCCGCCGACGGCGCCAGACGCCGACGAGCTCCAAACCATGCTGGAGGAATTCACCCTGCCGGAGCTGGCGGCGATCCTGGCGGAGCTGGACCTAATCAGCGAATCGCCGGGCGATCCGTTCGTGATCTACCTGACGCCGGCGGAAACCGGCCTGGGCGATGACCTGGAGGTGGATTATGGAGACGTGCTGGTATTTCGGGCCCTCGTGGCGGGGGCCAAAGGGGTCCTGGAGGCCGAATCGGCCTACGATATCTTCGTCGATCCGAACGATCCGCTCGTGGAGCATCTCTACCAGGACAACCTGTCGGTCAACGACGACCTGCTGGGGCGCTATCCCGGCCTGCTCAAGGTCCTGCCCACGCCCGGCCACCCGGCCGACGGTACGGCGATCCTGGCCCAGGCCCGCCAGGACCTTATCGCGGGAATCGACGCCTATTTCGAGGCGGTCGCCTACATACTCGCCGAGGAAGACGACCAGCAGAACGATCTGCTGTACATCGAAACCGGCGACCGCCGGACGTTCGATCAGGTCCAGATGGTCCTGGGCAAGCTGCGGGACAGCCTGACGACGGACACGCCGATTACCGAGCCGACGACCACCATCGAAACCTACGCCGTTCGGGACGAGCAGGACACCGAGCGGGGACAACTGCAACTGGAATTCGGCCCCTTCGGCGAGGGCCAGGGCGGATACCTGGATCTGATTGCCGATACCGGCCTGCCGTCGAGTTGGTTCGTTGAGGATTTCAGTATCTGGGGCGACGAACTGATCGCCGAGGTGGTCCTGGACGAATCGCGGGAGCCGCCCTATACCGGCTGGCACAACCTGACGAACGCCCCTTCGGTCCTGTTCGAACCGACCGGTCCGGACGATTATCTCGTGACGATCCTGGACGAAAGCCTGTTCGTCGCCGGCGGGACGGCCCAGAACTGGCACGGGGACGAGACGACCTGGACGTATGCGCTGCCCTTTTCGTTCCCCT
>JAFGFX010000162.1 GCA_016930855.1 Sedimentisphaerales bacterium
GCGGGTCAAGGTCGCCCTGGGCGAGGCCCCCGGCCTGATCAGCGGGATGTTCGCCCGTTTGCGGATCCCCACCGGCCGGTATGAGGCCCTCGTCGTGCCGCGGCGGGCCCTGCGCCGCGTCGGGCAGCTGGAACTGGTCGAGGTGGTGGACCACCAGGGCTGCGCCCAAAAGCGATTCGTGACGCTGGGACCGCTACACGGAACGCAGGTGGAGGTTCTTTCGGGACTGGCCGAAGGCGAGCAGGTGGTGATTCCATGAACGAACCGAACCACGTCATTGCACACAACTGGATGAACCGGATCGTGCAGACGTTCCTGCAGGGGAGCTTCTCGATCCTGCTGATCCTGATCAGCCTGCTGGTGGGCGGGTTTTCCCTCTGGATCACCCCGCGGGAGGAGGACCCGCAGATCGTCGTGCCGGTGGCGGACGTGTTCATCTCCATGCCGGGCGCGACCGCCGCGGAGGTCGAGCGCCAGGTCGCCACCCGCCTGGAGAAGCTGCTCTACCAGATCGACGGGGTGGAATACGTCTATTCGATGAGCTTTCCCTCGCAGGCGGTCGTCACGGTGCGGTTCTTCGTGGGCGAGGACCGCGAGGCCAGCTGGGTCAAGCTGCACAACAAGATCACGGCCAACATCGATCAGGTGCCGCCGGGCGTGGCCGGCTGGGTCATCAAGCCGGTCGAGATCGACGACGTGCCGATCGTGAACCTGACGCTGTACAGCGACCGCTACGGCGATTACGAGCTGCGGCGGATGGCCGAGGAGCTGGAGATCCGCCTGCAGGCGGTGAAAAACACCGGCCGGACCTACGTGGTCGGCGGCCGGGCCCGCCAGATCAAGGTTCTCCTGTCCCCGTCGCGGCTGGCCGGCCGGAACGTGGATTTCGCCGACGTGGTGCAGGCCCTGCAGGGCGCCAACGTGTCGCGGCCCGCCGGGCAGATGGTTCGAGAGAATCAGGCGCTGGAATTTCAGGCGGGCCGCTACCTGCGCACGGCCGAGGAGGTGGGCGACCTGGTCGTGGCCGTCGCCGGCAGCCGGCCGGTGTACCTCAAGGAGGTCGCCGATGTGACCGACGGGCCGGCGGAGGCGGACGTCTACAGCCGCATCGCCTTTGGTCCCAGCGCCGCTACCGAAGGGGATCCGGCCGGGGCGGCTGGCGTGGCCGGCGGGGAACGATACCAGGACTATCCGGCCGTCACGGTCGCCGTCGCCAAGCGCAAGGGCGCCAACGCCGTCTGGGTCTCGCGGCAGGTCCAGGCCGAGGCCGCCGCCTTCGCCGCCGAGAACCTCCCGGAGGACGTCCACCTGCGGGTCACGCGGGATTTCGGCAAGACCGCCAATGACAAGGTGAACGACCTGGTCGAGGCGCTGGTCGTCGCCATCCTGATCGTGGTGGCGGTGCTGGCCTACACCCTCGGCTGGCGGGAGGCGATTGTCATCGCCATCGCCATTCCGGTCTGCTTCAGCTTCACGCTGCTGATCAATTACCTGACCGGCTACACCATCAACCGGGTGACGCTGTTCGCCCTGATCCTCTCGCTGGGTCTGGTGGTGGACGACCCGATCGTGGACGTGGAAAACATCCACCGGCACTTCGCCATGGGCAAGCAGAAGCCCTTCCAGGCCGTCTTGACGGCGATCAACGAGGTCCGCCCGCCGATCATCCTGGCGACGTTCGCGGTGATCGTGTCCTTTCTGCCGCTGTCCTTCATCACCGGGATGATGGGGCCCTACATGGCCCCCATGGCGGTCAACGTGCCGGTGGCGATGCTGATGAGCCTGCTGGTGGCCTTTACCATCACGCCGTGGCTGTCCTATCACATCCTCAAGCGCGGCGGCCACGACCGCGCCGGCCGGCAATTCGTCCTGGAGGAAGGCTGGCTGTACAAGACCTACCGGGCGGTGATGCGGCCGGTGTTTCGCCATCGACCCGTGCGCTACCTGATCCTGCTGGTCCTGCTGTTGATGATGGCGTTCTGCGGCTGGCTGGTGCTCTCGCGGCGGGTGCCGCTCAAGATGCTGCCGCTGGACAACAAGAACGAGTTCCAGGTCGTGATCGACATGCCGGAGGGGACCACGCTGGAGGAGACCGAGGCGGCCGCCCGGGCGATCGCCGAGTACCTCGTGCGGGTGCCGGAGGCCACCGACGTGACCCGCACGGTGGGGACGGCCAGTCCCGTGGACTTCAACGGCCTGATCCGGCATTACTACCTGCGCCGGGGCGACCACGTGGCGGACGTCCGGTTCAACATGCTGGAGAAGAAGCAGCGAATCCAGCAGAGCCACGCGATCGTGCTGCGCCTGCGGAACGACATCCAGGCGATCGCCGCCCGCCACGGCGCCAACTGCAAGATCGTGGAGTCGCCGCCGGGCCCGCCGGTGATCTCCACGGTGGTCGCCGAGGTGTACGGCCGGCCGGATACGCCGTATGGAAAGTTGATCGACGCCGCGGGTGCCATCCGCCGCCACATGGCCGAGCACCCCGACGTGGTCGACGTGGACGATATCAGCGTCGCGCCGCAGAAGAAGCTGACCTTCGAGGTGGACCGGGTCAAGGCCACACTGCACGGCATCCCGGCCCGGCAGATCGCCGCGGTCCTGTCCGCCGCCGTGCTGGGCGAGGACGCCGGTTCCCTGCGGCTGGCCGACCAGGTCCAGCCGGTCCGGATCCGCCTGCAACTGCCCCGCGCGGACCGCAGCCGGCAGGCGTACCTCGAGCAGTTCGTCCTGCGGGGCTCCACCGGCGCCATGGTGAGGCTGGGCGAACTGGGCCGGTTCGTCGAAGGGACCATCGACCAGCCGATCTATCACAAGAATCTGAAGCCGGTGGCGTACGTCTTCGGCGAGACGGCCGGCACGCCGCCGCCGGAGGCGGTGCTGGAACTATCGGGCCGCGTCAAGGACGATCCGGCCCTGAACGAGTTCCGCATCGAATGGGCCGGCGAGGGGGAATGGGACATCACCCTGCGGGCGTTTCGCGACCTGGGGGCGGCCTTCGCCGTGGCCATCCTGGGAATCTACATCCTGCTGCTGTACCAGACGCAGAGCTACCTGCTGCCGGCCATCCAGCTGGTGGCCCTGCCGCTCTCGATCATCGGGATCCTGCCGGGCTTCTGGCTGCTCAACCTCGTCTCGGGCGAGACGATCGGCGGCTATGCCCATCCGATCTACTTTACCGCCACGGCGATGATCGGCATGATCGCCCTGTCGGGCATCGCAACACGGAACTCGATCCTCCTGATCGAGTTCGTCGAGGCCCGCAAGAAGGAAGGCCAGCCGCTGGTCGCCTCGCTCATCAAGGCGGGGGCGCTGCGGACCACGCCCATCGTCCTGACCTCGCTGACGGCGATGCTGGCCGCCTGGCCGATCACGCTGGATCCGATCTTCTCCGGCTTGGCCTGGGCGCTGATCTTCGGCCTGCTGGTCTGCACCCTCTTTACCATCGTGGTCGTGCCCATGATCTACTACATGGCCTACGGTAAAAAAGAGGCGTTCGCCCGCTAGAAGCCTTTTGCGGTGTCGCCTGCGGCGACGTTTAGTTGATCTTGGGGCTCTGCCCCAAACCCCGCCCATTTAACCTCCCCCCTTGGGCGAGGTGCGTATCGCACTCATAGATCGCCGCGGGCTACCGTCACTTTCGACGCTCCCGTTGGTCCCTGCGCCTGGATGAGAACCGCTTGCCGCGAGGTGGCAAGGCCACCCCCTGATCGACGCGAGCTTGATAGGCCAGGCGACGTCTCATCTCTGAGACTGCATTGTTGGTGAGATTCAGGGTGGCAGCCACAAGTGCAATTTGTGGATGGCGGCATTTCCGCCTTGGCCAGCAACGTGTTCCGCTGAGAACCTTTCCGGATTAAGGTGCGCCCGTTCCCGGCGTGCCGCCCAGGACAGGCCCGGCGTTCCAACTGTCTCGTTCATCCCAGGCTGCCGCCGGGCCGGCCGCGTCGCGGATTTCCAGAGCGTAGCCGCCGCCGTCGGTGGTGGGATACCAGGAATCGTTGTAGCTGAAGCGCAGGATCGCCGCGGCCAGCGGGTCGGCCAGGCTCAGCACGATCCGTTCGCCCCCGTTGCTCAGGCTGCCCTGATAGGTGCCGGCCACCTCGGGGACGGATCCGTACCGACCGGCGAAGGCGACCGGATCCTTGACCAGCACCACGTAATGGGCCGGTTCCAGAAGCCGGGCGGGAAACGTGTAGTCGATGCCGTCCGTGAAGCGCACACCCGTCAGATTCAGGGTCGCATCGCCGATGTTTCGCAACTCGATGAACTCGGCGTCGGGATCGCCCTGCGGCGCGTCCGGCGGGTGGTACATGATCTCGGTAATCCGCAATCCGCCCAACAGGGCCAGGGCGTCGTCATAGGAAATCCCGCCCTGGTTGGGATCGCGCACGGCGATCAATTCCGGCAGGTACAAGAAATTCGGATCGGCCGCCCGGTCGTTGAGCACCTGGATGGCCAAAACGTTGTTGCCCTGCTGCAGGGCCGAGAGGTGATCGCTGATGTCCCACAACTCGAAGTCGGCCGCCAGGGCGTTCGGGCGGTCGCCGTCGGCAGAGGAATTCCATTGCGGGCTGCCGGTGACATTGCTGCGGGCGACCTCCTGGCCGTTCAGGTAGGCCACGAAGCCGTCTTCGTACCGCATCTTCAACTGCAGGGAGCTTAGATTGTCGGGATTCTCCCCCAGCGTAAAGTTCGTCCGCGTCCACAGGGAGGCATTGACGCCCGCCATGGCGTCCCGAAGGGTCGTATCCGTCTGGGCGGCCTCCAGTAAAAACACGTCGAAGGAATACGCCCGGCGGTCGTCGTAGGGACTGCCGTGGGCCTCGGCCCGGACGGTGAAATCGCCGTCCGCACCCGGCTGGATACCGGTCCACTGGGCGACATAGCCGTTTTGCGTGTTGCGGCCGGTACTGAAGGACACCGACGCGGCGGAATTGACCAGCACGCCGCTGCTGCTGGCGTTGGTGAATCCGTCCGCGTCCAGCAGCGTATAGCAGGTGAACCGGGTTTCATAATCCGAGGCGCCGCCCCGGTTGGCACTCGTGGCGAACCGATACCGCTGGAAGGGATCCAGCCCGGTGAAGGTCATTTCCACCCACCAGCCGGTGCTGCCGTAATAAATCACCCCGGTCATGTCCGCGATCCCGCCAAACAGGGCGTAGGCGTCCGTGCCGGCGGCGGTATCGCTACCCCCGGAACTGGCGGATGGCTGCCAGACCACGCCGCCGCTTTGGCTGAAGGAGACAGTGATGCCGCTGCCCTGGCCGCTTCCATGATCGATCAACTCTCCCGACGTGGAACCGCTGTAGCCCGAACCAATCCCGAAGGTCGTGACGTTATCGCCGATGTATTGGTTGCTCAGGTCGTAGCAGCAGTCGTTGTAGGCGGTCAGCGTCGGCCGACCGGCGAGAAATACGTCCCCGAAACCCAGCGGCGTCGCCTGGCTCGACCAGCTCGGCGAGGGAGTATACCCGGGCGCCATCCAGCTTTCCTGCTCATTGGGATCGGTAGGAACCCGGTACTGCACCTCGGCGCCGGCGGGGATCAGGGAAATGAGCGTGGCCTGCCCATCGACGTTCTGGTTGGGCAATCCCGGCGTCGGCAGCGGATAGAAATTCACCATCGTCGTATCGGTCGTATCGCGCCCCTGCGCGATATCCGTGGTCTGGGGTCCGTAGATCATGATATCGATGGCGGTCCCGTCCGGCCGGTACAGCCCGATCAATCCCTGATCGGCGCTCAGCCGGAATTCCACGTGCCCGGGGAGGTCCTGGTCATCCGCCGTCCAGGCGCCGAGCCGGCCGGCGCCCAGGAAGCTCAGCGGGCCCAGCCGGTGCTTTTGGGGCTGGCTGATGGGATTGTCCGTCAGGCAGAGCTCGCTGACATTGACCGGCTCGACCGCGGGATTCAGCAACTCGATAAAGTCGTCTTCGAACGACACCCGGCCGTTGGCCAGCCACTCGTTGATCTTCAACGCCTGCGGATCGGCCAGCGAGCAGGCCCGGTTGGCCTGTCCCGGCGTCGGGCTCGTCAGCAGCCAGGGCCCTCCGTTGACCCGGCCGATCGAGGCATCCGGCACCTGCTGGCCGAACCAGACCGCATCGGCCAGGATGCCGTCACTGTCATAGAGATAGACGGCCTCGCCGTCGCCGTCGAGGGCGAAGCCCAGGTGCCCCGGCCTTTCCGTATTGGGATCGGCGACCAGGACCAGATACTGGTTCGGGTCCAGCACCAGCCCGCCGGAAAATACGTATTGATCCGGCTGAGCCGGTTCGTCGGTGATCCGGTAGCCGTCCAGGGCCAGCGGCACGGTCCCGCCGTTGTACAATTCGATCCAGTCCGGATATCCCCCGTCCAGCTCGACGGTCGTCGTGTTGACCGCCATGACCTCGTTGATGACCAAACGCGAATCGTCGGCCTGGGCCGTCCAGGTAAGCGCCGCGGCGTCCTGGGTGTCCTGCCAGATATCGGCGGAGTTCTTGCCGATCGCATAGACCGTGTAGCTCTGGCCGGCGGTCAGATTGGTCAAATAAATCGGTTCGGCGACCGCCCGGACCTCGCTCCAGGCGCCGTTGAGATCGTCCAGCGCGTAGCGATACTGGCTGATGCCCGGTCCGGCCACCGTGATGACCGCGTCGGTCCCCTCCGTCCTCAGCGAAAGCGACACCCCGCCGGGCACGTACGCGCCCAGGTCCAACCCGTTCGGGCCGGTCCCCCGCGCCGGGGAATACCACCGCAAGTGAAATTCCCCGTCGTCCTGCACGAAGTTCGGATTCACATCCAGATTGTCCCGGCC
>JAFGFX010000014.1 GCA_016930855.1 Sedimentisphaerales bacterium
CCGGCGAAAAGAATCCTGGGGCTTTGGCGGCGGGATTGTTGCATTTGCCGGGGCTATCCGCTACAGTGGATGGGCTTTCCTTCCATCGCTTCGCGGGAAAGGACCGTGGGGATTCGTCCGGTACGCTGATTTCGGGGCGCCTGTCCAGCCGATTGCGAATGGCCCGATGACGGCGGCTCCCTGCGGCCAACGCGCAGGACATCACTGAGTAGATACAGGTGAGACATGAACTCGACACGTATGACCTTGCGATCATTGACCTGCCGGAAGGATCGTTTCATCCTCCTGGCCGAATTTGTCCCCCTGCCCGGTCAGCGGCTGGAGAACATCGAGGCGTTTCTGCGGGAGTACCCGGAAAAGAAAAACCAGATCCCCGCGGATATGGTGCTGGGCGGAATCACCCTGCCCCAAAGTCCCAGCGGCGTGGCGTCGCTCTCGCCGGCGGACATCTATTGCCTGCTGGACCGGGAGGACCTCTGGGCGGATCTGGACGTCGTCTGCCACGTGACGGCCAAGGATCACAACGTGGACGCCGTCAAGAGCTACCTGCTCGGCCTGCAGAAGCTGTCCATTCAATCGGTCCTGGCACTGACCGGCGACAAGCCCGCCGAAAGCGAGGGCGTCTTCGAGGTCGATTCGATCGGGCTGATCGATCTGATCCAGGAGATGAACCAGCAGGCCTTTCAGCAGGCGCGGCCGGGCCATTTCGACGCAGTGGCCAATTTTTTCGTCGGCGCGGCGGTCTCGCCCTTCAAGTACACCGAGGCCTCGCTGCGGCAGCAGTACTACAAGATGCGGAAAAAACTCCGCGCCGGCGCCGACTTCCTGATCACCCAGATGGGCTGGGACTGGCGTAAGAGCGAGGAGCTGTTCCGCTATCTCGACCAGGAACACCTCGGGCCGCCGGTCTTCGGCAACGTGTACCTGCTGAGCACCCTGACGCCGGCGCCCCGGTTGATGGTCGAGGGCAAGCTGCCGGGCTGCGTGGTCACCCAGGACCTGTTCGCCCGCTTGCAGCGGGAATCGCCCGCCGAGCACATCGCCCGGGCGGCGCAGCAGGTCGCCATGTACCGCGACCTGGGCGCGGCCGGCGTGGACCTGGGCGGCCTGCTGCAGTTCGACATGCTGGTGGAGATCGCCCAGCGGGCCGAAGAGATCGGGCCCAACTGGCGGGCCTATGCGGAAAACCTGGATTTCGGAATCGAGCGGGGCTATTACCTCTACGACGGATCGGGGCAGAGCCGGCCGGCCTCCCAGCCGCCGGCGAGCTGGTCCAAGCGGACCTTCGACTTCATGCACGATGCCTTCCTGGAACCCGGCCAGGGGCTGCACGATTCCCTGGCGGCGGGCTTCGGCCGCCACCGCGGGATGCAGCAGGGCGACGGCCGATTGTACAAGCTGTTCTTCGCCGGCTTCGAGACCCCCGTCAAGCGGCTGCTGTTCGACTGCCAGCAGTGCGGCGACTGCTACTTGGTGGAGAACTTCGGCATCTGCAGCCTGGGCAAATGCGAAAAGGGCCTGGACAATCCCCCCTGCGGTGACGCCAATCCGGACGGCACCTGCGGCAGCAACGCCGAGCGCCGCTGCGTGGGCGAATTGATCTGGGAGGCCGCCGCCAGCGAGGGGGCCGCCGGCCTGCAGGCCCTGCAGACCCGAATCCACGCCAAGCGGGACAGCCGGCTGGCGAACACCAGCTCAATCGTGAACTATCTGCTCGGGAGGGATCACATGAAAAAAGTCGACCTGATCCAGATCGGTGAAAGCCTGCACGCCAGCATTCCCCGCACCGGCGCGGCCATGCGGGAACTGCGGGAAAAAGGACCGCAGGCCTACGAGCAGCCCAGCGGGGCCCTGGAATACATCCTCTCGCTGATCCACGGCCAGGTCCGTCACCGGGCCGATTACCTGGCGGTCAACGTCGACGCCTTCGGCGAGGACGATCCCCAACTGGCGGTGGACCTGATGCGGCAGTATGTCCGGCTGGTGCTCCGGCACGGCCGGGGGGTGCCGGTCTGCGTGGACAGCAGCAGCGACGATGTCCTGAAGGCCGGCCTGGACGAATGGTACCGCTCGGCACCGTCAGAGACGGCCTGGCCGCTGATCAACTCGATCAAGACCTACACCATGGACGAGATGCTGCCGTTGCGGGCCCGCCATCCGTTCAAGTTCATCGGCCTGCTGGTGGACGAAAAGAGCTCCGGCTCGGACGGGGCCTACGCGGCGGACGACCTGCACGCCATGGCCCGCCGGATCTATCACCGCGCCGTCGAGCACCACGGGTTCGCCCCGGACGACATCCTCTTCGACTCGACCGTGTTTCCCCTGGCGATCGACATGCCCATGACCCCGAACACGCCGGGCTACACCTATCGCGCCTTCGAGGCGATCCGCCGGATCATGCAGGATCCGGAGATGGCCGGGGTGCACACCTCGCTGGGGATCTCGAACTGCGTGCGGGACCTGCCGGCCCGCTCCATCGGCGTCTGCCGGGCCTATCTGGCCAAGGCGATGGAATACGGCCTGGACGCCGCCATCGTCAACGTCACCCATGACTACGGTCTAAAGCCCGTCGCGCCGGACCTGCTGGAGCTGGTGGACGCCTTCGCCCGGCAGGACGGCGCCCCGCCGCGGACCCAGAAGGCGATGGAGGCGATGGGACAGTTCTGCCGGCTCAACCGCAAGGCGCGGTCGTGACCGGAACATACTATATATATCGCTTCGTCATACCCCCAACCGTAAAGGGATTAGAGTGAATCAATCGTTGGAAGCCGAAAAAAAGATCGTCGGCGTGCTGGAGATCGGGGACAAAAAGCACGGCATTCTCCGCGATCCGGAGCATAACTACCGGACCCGGCCGGCGGATCCCTGGATCAGCCGGGAGCTCATGGACGCCTCGCGCCTGCGCGAGGGGCTGATCCTGGAGGTCCGCACCAAGGGCCGGCGCGGGCCCAACCCGGTGGTGCGCGAGGTCCTGCAGATCAACGGCGCCGATCCGGACGAGTACCTCGACCGGAAGGAATTTGATGATTTTACGGTGATCGATCCCCGCGAGCACATCCGGTTGGAAACCGGCCCGGAGCCGCTGGGCACGCGGGTGATGGACCTGCTCACGCCGATCGGCAAGGGCCAGCGCGGCCTGATCGTCGCGCCGCCCCGGACCGGCAAGACCATCCTGCTCCAGCAGATCGCCGACGGGATCACCGCCAATCACCCCGAGATCCACCTGATGATGCTGCTGATCGACGAGCGGCCGGAGGAGGTCACGGACATCCGCCGCAAGGTCAAGGGCGAGGTGGTGGCCTCCTGCAACGACAAGGGCATCGACAGCCACGTCCGCGTGGCCCGGCTGGCCCTGGAACGGGTCAAGCGGCTGGTCGAATTCGGCACGGACGTGGTGGTGCTGCTGGATTCGATCACGCGGCTGGGGCGGTCCTTCAACTCCTGGGTCGGCTCCAGCGGCCGGACGATGAGCGGCGGGGTGGATATCCGGGCGCTGGAACTGCCCAAGCGGATCTTCGGCAGCGCCCGCAACGCCGAGGGCGGCGGCTCCCTGACCATCCTGGCCACCGCGCTGGTCGATACGGGCAGCCGCATGGACGAGGTGATCTTCCAGGAATTCAAGGGGACCGGCAACATGGAACTGGTCCTGGACCGGGACCTGGCCAACCGGCGGATCTTTCCGGCCATCGACATCGCCCAATCCGGCACCCGCAAGGAGGAACTGCTGATCGCCTCGAACAAGCTGGAGAAGATCTATCGCCTCCGCCGCCACCTGGACAGCCTGCCGGTGGGCCAGGACGTCGAGACCCTCCTGCGGGCCCTCCGCAAGCACCCCTCCAACGACAAGTTCCTGAGCCAATTGCCCTAATCTGTAGTTGCCACTACCGGACCTGACGAGCGTTGTCGGAACGAGTGAATTGCCCCGGCAGGAAGTTGGGCCTGGTCGCCTCGGCGTCGGCTAAGACCACCCTTTTACCCGCTGGGCAGTCTCGGTATGAGACGACAACAAGAAATTAGAACCACGGATTACACGGATTACACGGATTAAATATACTCTCGAATTCATGTAATATATTCCACCTCGCTGTGTCCGCAACTTGCTCCGAAATGGATGCTACTCCTCTCGCCCCCTAAGGCAGGTTCAGAATGAACCGTCAACTGGCCAACCGAGATCGCGGCGATCTATGGGTGGCGATGCCACCTCGCGGCGAATTGCCGGTCGCGGCAAGCGACCGCGGCGAACAAGGGGTGGCTTTGCCACCTCGCGGCGAGCGACCGCGCCGAGGTCGGACGATTATCCCCGCAATACAAATCGAAAACCCCTCGGGCAATTCCGGGCGCCATTCCTCACGGGCAGGTTCCCCAGATGGGCCGTGAATCAGGCAGATTCCAACTGGTGGCACCGGTATCGAAGCTGGTCGGTTTGGAAGGAATCAACTCGACACACCATCCGGACAGGTCCTGGTTGAACGTCGACGCATTGTAGAACATATAGCTCATATCGGTGACGTGGGAGGTATCCCAGTCGCTGATGTCCTGGTTGAACGCCGACGCTTCTCTGAACATCTCGTACATGCCGGTGACGTTGGAGGTATCCCAGCCGCCGATGTTTTGGTTGAATTTCCGCGCAGATTGGAACATCCCGCTCATGTCGGTGACACTGGAGGTATCCCAGCCTCCGATGTCTTGGTTGAACGCCGACGCATAGTAGAACATCCAGCCCATGTTAGTGACGCTGGAGGTGTCCCAGCCGCCGATGTAACCGTTGAACGACGACGCATGGCCGAACATTCCGCCCATGTTAGTGACGCGGGAGGTATCCCAGTCGCCGATGTCTTGGTTGAACGCCGACGCATAGTAGAACATC
>JAFGFX010000163.1 GCA_016930855.1 Sedimentisphaerales bacterium
CTGATCCCGCTGCTGATTCCACAACCGAAACGCCGCGAATCTCGTGATCCAGATGGAGGCCGGCCGGATAGAGCAGCCGCTGGTCGGGCGTGTAATAGGCCGCGGTGGTCAGACACAACGCCGCCGGGCCCTGACGCAGCGGCAGCAGGGTCTGCACGAAGGACTTGCCCCGCGTCGGGCTGCCGACGATCACCGCCCGATCGTGCTCCTGCAGGGCCGCACAAAAGATCTCCGCGGCACTGGCGGTGTTGCCGTCGACCAGCAGGACCAGCGGCAACTCCAGGGAACCATCGGCCAACGCCGCCAGCAAACCGGAAGACCCGGAATCGACGGACAATGCCTCATCCGAAAACGTGCTGCCGCACGGGCGATTGAAGACACGGGAAGTGAGGGATCGAAGGTCATCAGAGGCCGTATCGCCCGCCTGGATATCGTCCGATGGAGAATTCCCGGACAGACGATCGAAAGGGTGCGAATCGGCGGACAGAACATTGATGGACATCGGATCGCCGGCCTGGATATCGTCGGGCTCGTCCCCGCCGGCCGCAGAGCCGGCCTCGTAACGGCGGATGCCGCCGGCGCTGCGCAGCGTGACGATCGTGCCGCGGGGCACAAACAGGCGAACAGAGTCCACCGCCGAATCCAGAAGACCCCCGCCGTTGGAACGCAGATCCAGGATCAACCGCCGCGCCCCGGCCGCGTGCAGGGCCCGGCAGGCACGCCGGATCTGACCGGCGGTGCCGGAGGCGAACTCGGCGATCCGCAGATACCCCACCTCCGGATGCGAATCGAATCGATGGACGTTTCGGACCGAGACGCGGGCCAGACGCGTCCGGAGAACCTCGCACTCAAACTGCTCCTGACGCCGCCGCACGGTCAGTGTCACGGCCGTCCGGGCCGGACCGCCCAGTAGATCCCCGAGAACAGAATCGGATAGCCGCCGCAACGATCGGCCGGCGGCGGCCAGCAGGACGTCGCCGGGCCGGATCCCCGCCCGCGCGGCGGGACCGCCGGGCAACACGTCGAACACGGTCGGATACTCGCCGTCGCAATTCAGATCCAATCCCAAGCCGACATACTCGCCGCGCTGGCGGTTCTGCCAGGTCTCGTATCGCGCCGGCGGCACCAGATGGCTGTAGGGATCCAGGCTGTCGGCCAGCGCGAACGCCCATTCGACCTGGGACCAGGCCGCCGGAAAACCCTGCTCGTCGGACCAGTCCTGCAAGACCCGCAGCAGGTCGCCCGGCGCCAGCGACGATGCCTCGCCCGACGGGCCGGCTCGATCCGCCGCGGCCGACGCCGCCGCGGGCCATTGCCCCGAACCGGCCGCCTCCAGCGAGAACGCCCGACGCACGAGGGGGTGATCCGCCGCCCGCCGCCATCGCGCCAGGCAGTCACGCCGCAGTCGCGCCGGGGCGATGGGAACATAATAGAGCCGCTCGATCCGGTCGCAGACCTCCTCCAGCAGGGCCTGGGCACTCAAGGGGTGCATCTGGCGAATCCAGGCGACGAAGGACTCGTCCGCATACCGCTCGGCGATCTGCCGGTCGGCCTGCTCTGCCGAGAAGACCGGATGAGCCAGCACCGCCCGCTCGGCGCCGATCGCCGATGACCGGCCGCCGGTGCCCTCGGCCCACACGCCGGTCGATAGCGATAGACAGGCGGCCGTCGCGGCCGCGATAAACACCGCGGACACCATCATGCGGCATCGGAGACGACGCCTGGCGGCAACGACGCCAGATGCCGCCGCGCCGACCCGCCGCCAGGACGCCAACCACCCTCTGTTTGTCTCTCCCATCCGCATGATCCGCCGCCCGGGGATACCCGGCAAAATCGCCGAAATCGGTCTCCACTTCCGACTGAAACCGATTATAATCTATCGCCGGACCAATACGAATCCCCGGTCGGCGCCGACGCGGGCCGGGGGGGGATTTTTACTGTTGATCGAACGCAACAGGGCCTAATAAATGGGAGAACCCCACCAGACCGCCGCGGTCGCTAGCCGCGACGGGCAATTCGCCGCGGGCTACCGTCACTTTTGACGCTCCCGCTGGTCGCTGCCACTTGGCAAAAATCGCATGCTGCGATCGGCAGATCGCTACGAACAAGGGGTGGCTTTGCCGCCCCATCCACAAGCTGCGCTTGTGGCTGCCACCCTGAATCTCGCCAATGGGGCAGTCTCAGGATAAGACGTCAACGGGCCAACCGTGATCGCGGCGAACAAGGGGTGGCGATGCCACTCCATCCACAAGCTGCGTTTGTGGCTGCCACCCTGACGCAGGCGCCAGTAGCGTTCCCCAGGGGCTCTGCCCCTGACCCCGCCCATTTAGCCTCCCCACTTTGGGCGAGAGAGCAAGCGGCAGGGTGTGGCCTGTGGGCTTGACGGACGGTTTGATTGAGTAACGAGGTGGTCGGCAAGAGGAGTTCGATCATAGGAGAAGACTATGCCAGGAGAAGAAATCACCTTTGCAGTATTCGACCGCGTACTCAGGGCCATAGGCCTTATCCGAGAGGGAAAGAGGAGAAGAAACGAGCAGACAGATAAAGCCCTATACGCGCTCTACACTGCCCTTAACGAGACGAAGGCCTACGTCGAGAAACTCAACTCCGGAAAGAGGCGGAATCGAAAGACGGAATGGGCCATAGCGAAACTCTGACACGATGCCAGCGTTCCACTGCGCGATGTGGATCGGGAGCTTGCGGAAAGGTGCTTCATCAAAGGAAGCTACTGGATGGAGCCTGAGACCTGGACAGAGATGAAGCTTAAGGAGAAGCAGATCAAATTGGATCAGGTCATGGAAAGCACTCGCAAACTGCTCATGAAATCCTGATCGAACCAGGCACTCCACAGTCCGGCGTACCGCCGCCCATGAGTGCCGCCGATATAGTACTGGATGCCTGCCTTCACAGGCATGACAAAATAGGATAGTTGCCATACCTTGGTTTTGGCGGCACTGCGTGAATATTCGTACTTGCCATCCAAGCCCGCGGCGAACAAGGGGTGGCTATGCCACCTCGCGGCAAGCGACCGCGGCGATTTACCAGTGCAATTCGCACCACCTCGCCCAAAGCGGGGAGGTTAAATGGGCGAGGTTTGGGGCAGAGCCCCAAGATAAACAAAACGTCGCCGTAGGCAACACCGCAACACATACTGGCGATCTATCAGTGCGATTCGCACCTTGCCGGCTTTGTTGCTGCGTGTTGCATTGGGCGGTTGGATCCGCTACCATACACGCCAAAGGCAGGGTGATGAACGGCCCTGCGGCCTGGTCGCCGGGCGACGAGGTCCTGATGGCTTCACCCGGCGCCGGTGAAATCAAGAAGAGGCAACCACAGTGTTATTGATGTTTGAATGGATGATGGAAAATGCATTATGTCACGGCCGCGCAGGCGGGGGTCCAGGAACGCCTCGAACTGCCCTGGATTCCCGCTTGCGCGGGAATGACAGTACCTAGGAAATGTTTCATTATCCACTCAAGGTTCAATAGAGACATCCAAAAGAGATTCGAGGTAGATCCATGACCAGCCGTGCCAAACGAGTCGCATGTCGAGTCAAGCCCTTCGCCCTGATCATCCGCGACGGATGGGGCTGGAACCCCCACCCGGAATTATATGAATACGACGCCACCCGGGTGGCCGCCACGCCCGTCGATGACCGGCTCCGGGCGGACTACCCCAACGTCCTGATCGCGTGCAGCGGCGAGGATGTGGGCCTGCCGGACGGGACCATGGGCAACAGCGAGGTCGGCCACCAGAATATCGGGGCCGGCCGGATCGTCTATCAGGAATCCATGCGGCTGACCCGCGAGATCCGCGAGGGCGGATTCTTCCAAAACGAGGTCCTGCTGCGGGCGGTCAACCGCTGCCGGGAAAACAACACCAAGCTGCACCTGCTGGGACTGGTCAGCGATATCGGCGTGCATTCCCTGCTGGGCCATCTCTACGGCCTGCTGGAACTGGCCCAGCGGAACCAGCTCGAAAAGGTCTACCTGCACGCCTTCACCGACGGGCGCGATTCGCCGCCCCACAGCGGGATCGACTACCTCCGGCAGGTCGAACAGAACATGCAGCGGATCGGCGCCGGACAGATCGCCTCGGTCATGGGGCGGTTCTACGGAATGGACCGCGACCAGCGCTGGGACCGCGTCCAGCGGGCCTATCAGTGCCTGGCCTTCGGCAAGGGCAACAAGGCCGCCAGCGCCGCCGAGACGATGCGGGCCAGCTACGACAAGGGGGTGACCGACGAGTTCGTCGAACCGACGCTGATCGTGGACGCCGACGAGCAGCCCCGGGCCCTGATCGAGGACGGGGACAGCGTGATCTTCTTCAATTTCCGGGGCGACCGGCCCCGCGAGATCACCCGGGCCTTCGTGGACCCGGCCTTTTCCGGCTTCGATCGCGGCAGCCCGCGCGATTTGCTCTACGTCTGCCTGACCGAATACGACGCCACCATCCCGGCGCCGGTGGCCTTCCCCAAGCCGCCCAAGATGAAGAATATCGCGGGCCAATATCTCTCGAACCTGAGCCTGACGCAGTTCCGCTGCGCCGAGACGGAAAAATACGCCCACGTGACCTTCTTCTTCAACGACTACACCGAGCCGCCCTTTGACGGCGAGGACCGGCAGATCGTGCCCTCGCCCCGCGTCAAGACCTACGACCTCCAGCCGGAGATGAGCGCCCGGGAGGTCACCGAGACGGTCCTCAAGCGGCTCACGGACGACAATCCCTACGACGTGCTGGTGGTCAATTTCGCCAATCCGGACATGGTCGGACACACCGGCATCATGGCGGCGGCTCTCAAGGCGGCCGAGACGGTGGACGAATGCGTGGGACGGCTGCTGGACCGGATCCGGCAACTGGGCGGCTCGGCGATCGTGACCGCCGACCACGGAAACCTCGAACAGATGTACGACCCGACAACCCACGGGCCCCATACGGCCCATACCACCTACCCGGTGCCGCTGATCCTGGTCGACGAGGGGTTCCGAAAACGCTCCCTGCGGACCAACGGACGCCTGGCGGACGTGATCCCGACGGCACTGGAGGTCATGGGACTGGAAACACCGAAAGAGATGACGGGCACTTCACTGATACAACCGATGGCATAGCCACCCTGATTCGACGCGGGCTCAATGTGTCCTGTTGACGGCTCATTCTGAGCCTGCTCGAAATTCGAGGTGAGGTATCTATCGGGCCGCGTCCCAGGCCGGTCAGCCCTCGACGTTGAGGGTGGCGCCGACGGGCAGGGAGGACGGATCCAAGGTCTCGCCCGCGCCCGCCGGCGGGTCCTGGCCCGACGCCGACGGCCCGGACGAATCCCGGCCGGCGGCCTGCTCGCGGCGGATCTTCTCCATGAGCAGCTCCCAGGTCTGCCGCAGATGCCGCAGGATCCGCAGGGCATTCTCCAGCGGGGCGACGTCCTTGCGGGTGTTCGCCTCCACCAACTGCTCGTAACAGTAGAGGTACAGCCGCCGCATGTTGTCGCAGGTCTCGGGGGCGACCTCGTCCCGCATGCTCTTGGTCAGCTCCATGATGATGTTTTCCGCCCGCGTGATCAGGTTGTAGCTGCCCTCGATCTCGCCCTGCTCGATGGCGCAACGGGCCTGCTCGCAGAAACGGATCGCCCCGTCGTAGAGCATCAGCTGCAACTGCTCCGGGGAGGCGGTCAGCACCTTGGTCTTGAGATACTCGTTTGGGGTTGCGTTCTTGGCTGTCATGCACAAATACTATCGGCGAAATCGTCCGGCGGGATTACGCATTCCATTGCCCCCGCCGGCTAGGTCTTGGTCGCGGCGGTCAGGCTGCTCAACTGGCTCAAGGCCGTCTGCTGGGTCTGCAAGCTGGCCAGGGCCTGCTCCATGGCGTAAAACTGGCTGTAGAGACGCTCCTCCTTGCGGGCCAGCATGTCGTCCAGACGCTCGATGCGGTCCTCAAAGCCCGCCTTCTGGTCCTCCATGGCATCCAGGCGGCTCTGCAGGGAACTGCCGTCGGTGCCGGCCAGGGTCTCCAACTGCTCGGCGAGATACTCGCCGACGCCGACGCTCTCCTTGGTGAACAGCTCGATCACCCGCTCGGGATCCTCCGCGTAGGCCTCGCGGAAGGCCGCCTCGTCGAACTCGAGCTGGGGCGCGCGGGCGACGGCGTAGTTGCGCCGCTCGTTGTTCTCGTTGAGCTGGCTTTCGAAACTCAGGGGCACCAGGCTGATGCCCACGCTGGCCAGCCGGTTGAAACTGGACGGCATGCCCGGGACGGTGCGGCTGACGATGCCGTTGAACACGTAGCGCACCCGATCGATGGATCGGTCCGCAAAGAGGACGCTGCGCTCGAGGGTGTCCGGATCGAAACTGTCCAGGTCCTCGATCTCCTTCATCACGGCGTTGTAGCTGGAGACGAAATTGGTGATCTGGGCGACGATGCCCTCCAGATCGGCGTCCACGTCGAGCTGGACGGCACTGGCGCTGGCGGCGTGCAGCTCGATGGTGACGCCCTCGACGGTGTCGTCCAGCGTGTTGGTGCTGCTGGCGACCAAAAAGGCACTCTCGGGATCGTCGCCGAAGAGGACCAGGGCGTCCTGGGCCGCCGTCAGGGTCTGGGTTGTCAGGTTGGTCCGGCCCGCATCGAGGTAGATGGTCGAACTGCGGCCGGTGAACTCGCTGATCAGGCTGATGCGGTAGGGATTGCTGGCGCTGCCGTCGTTGACCAGGGAGGCCTGAACGCCGATCCCGGCGTCGTTGATGCGGCTGACCAGGTCCTGGATGGTGTCGCCGCCGCCCAGGGCGAACCGGGCCTCGTACGACCCGTCGATCTGCCGGGAGCCGGCGGCGGCCGAGCCGGCGATCCGCAGGTCCGCGGCGGCGTTGCCGTTGACGTCCTCGATGGTGATCCCCAGGGCGCCGGTGCTCAGCTCGTCATAGACCAGCAGGCCGTCGCCGGTGTCGTTGATCCGCGCCCGCAGGTTGGTGCCGGAACTGGCGAAGGCGTCGATGACGTCCTGGAGGGTGCGGATCTCGTCGCGGGCCAGGTTGATGGTGCGGGTGACGCCGTCGCCGTCCGTGACGCGGATCTGGCTGCGGCGGATGCCCTGGCCGGCCCGCAGGTCGCTCAGCAGGGAGGCCTGCGAGACGTACTGCAACTGGAGGTTGTCGCTGTTGACGCCACTGAGACCGTCGGCCGCCGAGACCGACAGGTTCAGGGCCTCGGCCAGGTCGCCCCCGACGGATAAGTTGCCGATCACGTCGGCCGCGGCGGTCTGATCGGTCAGCTGGATGCCGTTGCCCGCCGCGTTGATCGAGGCGGTGATGTTGGTGCCGGACTGGTTGATCGCCTCGAGGACGTCCTGGACGCTGAAGGCCTGCAGCAGATTAAGCGCAGCGGTGTTGCCGGCCCGGTCGGTCAGCTCGATGGCGCCGCCGATCTCGATGCGGTCCAAGCCGGCCGAGCCCCCCTTGATGCTGCGCAGCATGACGGTGTTGAGCCCGCTGATCAGCCGGCGGCCGGTGTAGGAGCCGGTAAAGCCGTGGGTGTTGGCCAGGCCCAGGTCGTCGGCGGCCTCGGTCTGGGCGACGGTGATCACGCCGGTGCCGTTCTGGGTCAGCATTAGACCGTTGCCGGCGGCGTCCAGGGCCGCCGTGAGGATCCGCTTGTCGCTGCCGGCCAGGGAGTCGTCCCAGTTGGCCCAGTGGTGGTTCACGGCGTTGATGACGTCGCCGACGGATTCCATGTACCAGACCTGGCTGCCGTGCAGGGTGGCGCCGTCCAGGTCGCCGGCGATGCCCAGGTCCGCGGCGGCGTGACCGCCGTTTAGGTCCTCGACGATCAGGTGACTCAGCCGCTCGCCGACGGCCTCGGTGCCCAGCGGCTGGCTGTTGTCGGTGATGATCAGGTGATCGGAGCCGGAAAAGGAGACGGTCAGGTTCATCAGCGTGGCGTTCGGGTCGGCCTGGAGCAGCTGGTCGTTCTTTTCCTGGACCTTTTCCTGGATGAAATCCCGCAGGTGGGCGACGGTGGTCCGCGGGCCGTATTGGTCGGTCAGCTCCGATAGGTCGATCTCGACGGCCGCGCCGTTCCGGTCGGTGATGCGGAAGGTGCCGGTCCGGACGCCGTTGCCGTGGTTGAGCGAGGCAAGGGTGTTGCTCTGGGCGGGGGCGCCGACGATCTCGTAGAGCTTGTCGCGGAGGTCCACGGAAAACAGGTCCCCGCCGTCCCGCTGAAAGACCAGATCGTCGCCGAAATCGAGGCCGCGGACGCCGTTCTGGTCGTTGAGCATCCGCAGGAGGGTGTCCTCGGACAGATAGAGGATGTCCCCCCCGACGATGCGGTTGGGATCGGCCGCGCTGGCAGAGCCGGCGATGCCCAGGCTTTCGGCGGTCTGGCCGCTGATCGTCAGGGTGCCGGTCCCGCCGCTCTGATCAGTGATCACCAGCCGGTCGCCCGAGACCGTAGCGGTCACCTGCACGGCGGCATTGCCGTTGATCGCGTCAAGGACGTCCTGCATCGTCAGGGCGCTGGTCAGGTCGATCTGCGCCGTCTGGCCGCCGCGGTCGGTGATCGTCAGCGTGCCGCGCTGGATGCCGGCCTGGCCGTTGAGAAAACTCAGCTCGGTGGCCCGCGAAAGCTGGCCCGCTCCCAGTTCGAGCGAGACGGTGCCGGTCCCCAGGCTGCTGTTCAGGGAGGCATAGCCGCGGCTGACCATGTTGTGCTGGGTGGCCAGACGCTTGACCAGGAAGCGGTGCGAGCCGGTGGAGGCGTAGCGGTCGGCCGTGGCGGTCAGGACCGATTCGTCGGAACTGACCACCGACTTCTGGCGGAAGATCGATTCCTTGTTGAACGACGCCGCCGAGACCTGCAGGGCCATGATGCGGGCCTGCAGGCCCATCAGGGCGGTCTGCTGGGTGGTCAGGGACTCGATCCGATCGCTCAACAGGTCGCGGGGCCGCTGCTCGATGGCCATCAACTGCGTGATCAGGCTCTCGATGTCCAGACCGGAGATCAATCCCGTTCCACTGCTAATCGTACCCATGGCGTGACTCCTGGAGAACCTGATCCACAGAGATTCCCTATGGTCCGGGTCCGGTCCCAGAAGGTTCTCTCTAGGAGTTATCGGCCATTTGGGCGGTTTACTTTAAATACCCGGGTCGGGGGCGGCCCAAGCCAAATGGAATCACAACTTCTTTGTACACAGGTACTTATGCGAATCAAAGAGTGGGATCCCTTGGGGATGCACATTCTATCCGCACTTGTCCACCCGACTTACTGGATGCCTGCCTTCGCAGGCATGACATAAAGGGTGTTAGGCGTGCCCACGCAAGCGTGGGCATGGCACCGAATTTCATCCGTAATGAAGGCTGTGTTTCTCTCCAGCCAAGCAGTCTCAGAGATGAGACGTCAACTGGTCAATCCACCTCGCGGCGATCTAGGGTGCGATTCGCACCTCGC
>JAFGFX010000164.1 GCA_016930855.1 Sedimentisphaerales bacterium
AATAAAAAGGGGGCTACTCCCATGGCACACTCCCTGAATCGACGGATGTTTTTGGGCGGTCTGGGCGCCGCGGCGGCGGTACAGACGGCGAAAATGGCACGGCCGGCGCAGGCAGGTTCCGCCGACAAGGTGCTTATTGTCGGCGTCAGTTGCAGCCCCCGCAAGGGCAAGACGACCTCGAGGGCGGTCCAGGAAGCACTCCACGCGGCCGAGAAAGTGGACGGACGGATCGAGACGGAACTGCTGGACCTGGGCGGTATGGAGATCAAAGGCTGGGCCGGCGGCGCCGGGCCGGACGAAGGCGCCGAGACGGTCGATGATTTCGCCTTTGTCGAACCGGTTCTGCGGGATCCCCGGCTGGGCGGCCTGATCATCGGCTCGCCGTCGTATTTCCGCAGCATGAGTTCGCTGTGTAAGGCATTCCTGGAACGATGCGCCGTCCTGCGCAGCCCTACGCTGCTGCTGGCCGACAAGCCGATGGCCGTGGTGGCCGTGGGCGCCTACCGCAACGGCGGCCAGGAGCTGGTGATCGAGCAGATCCAAACGGCCATGCTCTGCCACGAGGTCCTCTGCGTGGGCGGCAAGCCCCGCGCCCACCAGGGCGCCACCCTGTGGAACGCCTACAATGACGACATCACCAAGGATGAACTCGGCATGGAATCGGCCCGCAAGGTGGGGATTCGGGTCGCCGAGGCGGCGTTGAAAATTACCGGCACGCCGGCATAACCGGCCCCCTGATCTTCCTGGGCAAGCGATACTGCCTAAAGTCAGGAAAAGACAAGACCAGGTACCCACAAACAGAACATCGGAGAATCACACATGACCGGCGGGACTCCGCACGCGAAACTGCGCGTCCTGTTCCTCTGCACGGGCAATTCCTGCCGCAGCCAGATGGCCGAGGGCTGGGCGCGGCGGCTGCATCCCGAAACCCTCGAGCCCTATTCGGCGGGCCTGGCGCCGCACGGCCTGGACCCCCGGGCGGTCAAGGTCATGGCCGAGGCGGGCGTGGACATCTCCGGCCAGCGCAGCAAATCCCTGGAGGCCCTGGCGGATATCTTCTTCGATTACGTCGTGACCGTCTGCGGCCACGCCCACGAGCACTGCCCGGTCTTTCCGGGTAAGGCCAAGATTATTCATATTGGCTTTGATGATCCACCCCGGTTGGCCCTTCAAGCCAAATCAGAAATAGAAGCGTTGAATTGTTACCGTCGCGTTCGTGATGAAATAAAGGCGTTTATCGAAACCTTGCCCGATGCGTTAAAACAATCCTAGTGGAGTAATGATAATGAACGATGAGGAGAAACCAGAGAGAATCAAAGACGATGTCCGAAAAAGCTATGCACGTATCGCCAAAGGAATCCAGACTTCCTGTTGTGGACCAAAACAGTCCTGCTGCAGCAAACGGATCTTGGCCCAGGACATCAGCAAAAAAATCGGTTATACCAATGATGAACTGTCTTGCCTTCCCGAAGGAGCGAATCTGGGATTGGGCTGCGGTAATCCGGTAGCGCTCGCTTCGTTGAACCATGGTGAAGTTGTTCTCGATTTGGGCAGCGGGGCGGGTATTGACTGTTTTCTCGCCGCTCGGCAAGTCGGTCCGACCGGCAAGGTCATCGGCCTGGACATGACGGCGGAAATGGTTGCCAAAGCCCGGGACAATGCCCGAAAAGGCGGTTTTGAAAACATCGAATTCAGGTTGGGAGACATCGAGAACATGCCGGTCGAAAAGGACTCGGTGGACGTTATTATATCCAATTGCGTGATCAATCTTGTGCCTGACAAAACCAGGGCCTTTGCCGAGACGTACCGCGTGCTCAAGGCGGGCGGGCGCATGATGATTTCGGATATTGTGCTGACCAAGGAACTTCCTGTTGCCATCAAAGAATCCGTGGAAGCTTATGTTGGCTGCCTGAGCGGGGCCGTGATGAAAGAGGAATATCTGCGGCTGATAAAAAAGGCTGGATTTCAGGAAGTTCAGATTCAAAGTGAACAGCCTTTCCCTCTCGATGTGATGGGGAATGATCCCGCCGCCAATGCTATTGTAGAAACTCCCAAGGTTTCACAAAGCGATTTGGAATTAGCGGAAAATGCCGTGATCAGTATAAAAGTCTCCGCCCTCAAATAGGATTTAACATAGGAGCCTGTCGACGCTTGCCAGGAAATCAGTCCTGCCAGCGAAGCGGTTATCATGATGACAGCAAAATCCCGACTCACAGGCTGCCACGCTGGTGGTACAGTCCCGATAGGTATTTGTAAGGCCATGCACGACGCTGCCGGGTCGGCCTTGCTCAAAGAGTTGACAATCACGATAAAAAAATCATGCATGTGGCTTTGAAGAAAAGAGTATGGAGCCCAATAACACAGCAATGATCCAATCAAAGGGACTGAGCGTCTTTGAGAAATATCTGACCGTCTGGGTGATTCTCTGCATCCTGGCCGGAATCCTCCTGGGCAAGGCGGCGCCCGGCGCGGCGAAATTTCTCGACGGGCTGGCGATTCACGTTCATCAGGCGCCGGTCGTCTCGATCCCCATCGCGGTCTGCCTGTTTTTCATGATGTATCCGATCATGGTGAAGATCGATTTCGCCGAGGTGCTCCGGGCCGGCAAAAATCTCAAGCCGGTGGGCCTGACGCTGCTGGTCAACTGGGCGATCAAGCCCTTCACCATGTACGCCATCTCGCTGTTGTTCCTGGCCACGCTGTTTTATCATCTGATCGGGCCCGAGGCGGTCGATCGCGTCAAGATGCCGTTTGGTCTAGATCTGCCGGTCGGCAGCACCTACGGCGTGGGCACGGTGGTCGCCGACAACGGGGGCAAGATGCTGGAGGTGCCGCTGTGGCGCAGTTATCTGGCCGGCTGCATCCTGCTGGGAATCGCGCCCTGTACGGCGATGGTCCTGGTCTGGGGGTACTTGGCCAAAGGCAACGACGTCCACACGCTCATGATGGTGGCCATCAATTCCCTGACCATGCTGTTTCTATACGGGCCGCTGGGAGGATTCCTGCTGGGCATGGGGAAATTGCCGGTCCCCTGGCAGGCGCTGGTGCTTTCCATTTCCCTGTACGTCGCCTTGCCGCTGGCGGCGGGGTATCTATCCCGCAAGTGGATCCTGGCCGCCAAGGGGCAGCCGTGGTTCCAGCGGAAATTTCTGCCCGTGCTGACGCCCATCACCATTCTCGCCCTGCTGGCGACGCTGGTCCTGCTGTTTTCCTTCAAGGGCGAGGTGATCGTCTCGAATCCCCTGACCATCCTCTGGATCGCCATCCCCCTGTTTATCCAGACGAATCTCATCTTCTGGCTGACGTACGGCCTGGCCAAAACGCTGCGGCTCTCGTACGCCGACGCGGCGCCCTCGGCCATGATCGGCGCCTCGAACCACTTCGAGGTCGCGATCGCCACGGCCACCATGCTGTTCGGCCTGTCCTCAGGCGCCGCCCTGGCCACCGTCGTCGGGGTATTGATCGAAGTGCCGGTCATGCTCATGCTGGTCAAGATCTGCCTGAAAACCCAGGGCCGATTTTCCCCACCCGAAATCGTCCGCCTGAAGACGAGGCGCACCACGGAGGAAAACTCACCGCCCCGGACGGGAAATTCAGACCGCCGATAGTCAGCGGCTGGCGACGGCGGAGAGGGATTGGAAACGCAGCGTCACGGCCCCGTTGCGGTCCCGGCGGGCGCGGATCTCCACGGGACCTTCGATTTCCCGGTCGATCGCCTCGACCGCCTGGCCGATGTAGAGGATGCAGCCGGGATAGATCCGTTTGCGGATCACGATCGAGCGGTCGGAAACCTGTTTCAGCTTTTGTTCCAGCTCTTCGTGTTCCCGCTCGATCGCCTCCAGCTCGTTCTTGGCCTCCTGGATCTCCTGCGTGATCCGGCTCAGCTCGTTGCTGACGCGCCCGTTGCCCTGCCGCAGCAGGACCTTGGCCTGGGGCAGGAGCCGATTGACCAGGGCGGTCAACTCCGTTCGGGTCTGCTGCTTCTGCTGAAACTGGCTGAGCAGATAGGGGTCCACGCCCGCCTTGACGATGGTGCGGACCCCGGCCAGACTGCCCAGCGACGGCGCCGTGATGGATCCGGCCGCCGTCACCTCGCCGCCGTTCAACGCCCCCCGCTCCAGGATCACCTGCCCGCCGCAATGCAGCTCCGTATTGACGATCTCCGACTGGATCCTCGTGTCGCCGCGGACCCAGACCCGCACGTTGGACAGATACTTGGCCGAGAGGTCCTTGTCGACGACGATGAATCCCTTCTCCTTGCCGGAGATCCCCCGCATGACGCACAGGGAGCCGCTGCATTCGACCTGGGCCGCCTCGATGGTGCCGGCCACCACGATATCGGCGCCCGAGTGGACCTCGAAGAGATCCTTGACGTCCCCCCGGATAAATACATCGCCGGGATAGTCCACGTTGCCGGTGGAGAAATCCACATCGGAGGCGATCGACAGCACCGGCTCGACCCACAGCATCCGGCCGTTGTACTTCAATTCGCCGTCGATCTCGGCCGCCAGTGTTTTGCCGTCGGGTAAAAACGCCGCGCCCTTGCCCGGCTTGAGTGGGCAGTCTTTTCCCGGCCGCGGCTCGATCGCCGCGCCGTACACGTCCTTGCCGGCGACGCCCTGGGTCGGCGGATGAAGGGTCCCGAGGATGTCCCCCTTTTTGACCAGGACCAGGCTGGAACGGCCGTAAAAACTGGCGCGGCCCGACTGGTCCTGCTGGTCGAGAAACTGCTGGTTGTTTTTCGGATCACATTGGGCCGACCATTCGAAGCGGCCGTCCTGGCCATGGGCCGGCGGCGTCCCGGTCAGCAGAGGCGGCTGGTCCCCTGGCGGCCCGGAGGTACGATAGGCATCGATCCAGTGACGGATTTGGGATTCTTGTTCGGGACCGATCGAGACCTTTTTTTCCGCCAGGGCCTTCTCGATGGCCCCGTACTCCACCGGCCCGTCCGCCAGAGAGGATAGATCCAAACTGGCGGAAAGCTTGCCGGAACTGACTCGAATCCGCAACGTCATAGACCCGAACCCCTTTTAGCCCCTATTCTAGTGTGACGACGACTTTATCCCGGCATATCATCTGCTTCGGCTACCATCAGAAAGGCCAATATCGTTGTTTTCATCGGTCCAAGGCCGCCCGGGATTTACCGGGAATTACCCGCCTCGAAACGCCCCCGCGCCCGCTGCGGCAGTAGCGCGGGCCGCCGGATGCCGCCGGGCCGCGGCGCCTCCTGATGCCACGCCGCCCGTCGCCGCCGCTGGACCACCGCGTTGAAAAACCCAAACCGCACACAAGTAATTATGTCTTTCCCACTTACATCAATTGGCCCCGATGGGCCCGAGCCGGATGATGCAAAAAAGCAACATCGCGGCATTCCGTATCAAAACGCCAGGAGAGATCCTCCGATCGGGCAATATCCTAAACCGCTGATTTCAAGGCATTTAGAAGATTGTTTCTGGACCGCTTTCCGCCGGCCGCCTGGTGGTATGCACTTTGCGGGAATCTCTCTATCAGACAGAAAGCGGATTCAGGAATCATGGCTAAATACTATTACGAACAATTCTGGGTATTCATGAATCGCAAGTATCGCATCCTGGCGCTGGCCCTGGCCAGCTTCGCCGCGATGTGCTGATCCCGGATCATTCGTAGGAGAACGCCGGCTCGCCCTGCGGAGGAACATGGCGACAAGCCCGCCCGAGCAATCGACGGGCTTTTTTTATGCGCCGCGGCGTCGAGGGGGATGCGGTTATCGGACGACGGGATTTTCCGAAACCGCCCCACGCGCTGATTGCCTCACCACGCGTCAAGCAAACGCGTCGGCCCGGCAGCCGGCCAGGCCGGTAAGCCCGGACATTTCGCCGACTTGAAAGGAGGCGGACAAGTACGCTAAGTGTAAACGTAAAAAGAATCATCAAACGCTCTCGATAACACCTGCGTGTAGGCCGGGTGCCATGCCCACGCTTGCGTGGGCATGTATGACGCCAAAAGAATCCTGGATTCCCGCTTTCGCGGGAATGACATAACGAATCATTATGCGTTTACACCTAGATCCCGCGCCCTTAGGGATCCGCGACTCTCCGGCGGCGGATCGGACGATCCATCAGGAAATGCACCCGCCCGGCCAGCTCCGGCGGGAGGGCCTGATCGACCAGGCGGCGGGCATGGGGAAGTTCCGTCCGGCGACTCAGATGGGTCAGAACGATGTATTCGTTTTTCATCTGTTTCAGGACCGAGGCGAGTTGATCGAAATGGTAATGGCGGCCGGCCCGCGCCCGTTCGTGGTGATCCTGATCGAAGAAGGTGCACTCCACGATCAGGATCTTGCTGTGCCGCACGCAGGCGAGCTTCTCGAAATCGCCGCTGGTGGTGTCGCCCAGATAACTGACCAGCGGCATGTTCATGGTGTAGGTCACCGGTACGCCGCTCAGACGCAGGCGGGCGATCTCGGGGCCGGGCAGCTCGAGGTATTCGGGCTTTAGTTTCTGCCGCCGCTCGATCACGGTATAGCCCAGCGAGCCCTGGCAATGGTTGGTGGCGAAGGCGAAGGCGAACAGGTTGCGGCGGATCTCGTATTCCTGGCCGGGCTCCATGGGCACGATCCGCCCCGGCGGCTGCGTCCCGTCGAAACGGCCCCAGCAGACCAGCATCTGTTCCAGTTCCGCCGCCAGCCGGCCGGGCAGCAGGACCGTCCCGGCGGCCATCTCCCGAAAGTCCCGCTGGGAGAGGTAATAGGCGATGCCCGCGGCGTGGTCCATGTGCCCGTGGGTCAACAGCACATGGTTGACGCTCAGCAGCGGTTCCGGCGCCTTGCCGATATCGAAACAGACATCCAGGCCCGGCGCCGCCACGACGGTCTCTTCCCCGGCGACGGAATAGCCCACCAGCTCCAGGTCCCCCAGGGGCAACTTGATCAAATTCGTACGACTGCCCATCGGCCTCGCTTTCTTCGGATAGTGATTCTCCCCCCGTATTGCCGCACCGGCGGCACGCAGCGCCGGCGGGCCAGGCTGGCCTTTGCCGATCCCGGCCGGTACAATGCCCGCGCCGCCTTTGCCATAGTAATTCGCCCGGGCGGCCTTGGCAAGAAAGAACGAGGTGAACGATGCACACCCTTACCGTGCGAACCCAGCAGCGCAACCAATTCGTCGACGTGACCGACCAGATCCGCCGCCACGTCGCCCAAAGCGGCATCGCGACCGGCTCGCTCCTGGCCTTCGTGCCCCATACCACCGCCGGGATCACCATCAACGAAAACGCCGATCCCGACGTGGTCCACGACATCCTGCTGGCGCTGGAGGAACTGATCCCGCAGCGCCAGCCAGGCTTCCAACACGCCGAGGGCAACTCCGACGCCCACATCAAGGCCAGCCTGGTCGGCTCGTCAGTCACGGTCATTATCGAGGACGGCCAACCGGTCCTGGGCACCTGGCAGGGGATCTACTTTTGCGAATTCGACGGCCCCCGCAGCCGCCGGCTCCTGCTCGCGATCTTGCCGGCCCCGACCGCCTAGACGCCCTTGATAACCTCGGCGGACGCCCGACATCGGCGGGTTTAACGCCGGTAGCGACCGGTTCCGGCAGCACCATTCGCCATCCGGGTGATTCGGCACGGAGGGGCG